>CACEHW010000011.1 GCA_902559415.1 uncultured Fidelibacterota bacterium | reverse complement strand
GAGGAGGCTGAAGGTTCAGCGTGGTTACAGTTTAATATTAGATTTTATATCATTGCCTTAATATTTCTGATTTTTGATGTTGAGGTTGTCTTTTTGTTCCCCTGGGCTGTTGTTTTTAAAGAGATGGGCTTATTAGCATTAATCGAAATGGGGATATTCTTACTTATTTTATGTGCTGGGCTTGCTTATGTATGGGTTAAATCTGACTTAGAATGGGTTAGGAGAAGGATAAAATATGGTGGTGGTCGATATAAACCGCTATCTGTATCATCGGAGGATTAAATGGGTTTATTAGAAAATAGATTTGATGATAATGTAGTTGTTGAAAAGCTTGATAAACTATTGAGCTGGGCAAGGTCAACGTCTCCTTGGTTTTTTCAATTTGGAACAGCTTGCTGTGCTATTGAAATGATGGCTGCTGCTGCAAGTAGACATGATCTAATGAGGATAGGAATCATACCGAGGTCTTCACCAAGGCAGGCTGACGTAATGATTGTGGCTGGGACAGTTACGATGAAAATGGCTCTCAGAGTCAAAAAACTTTACGAGCAAATGGCAGACCCTAAATATGTTGTAGCTATGGGTTCTTGTGCAACTAGTGGTGGTCCCTATTGGCAGCATGGTTATCATGTCTTGAAAGGGGTTGACCTTGTAATTCCCGTTGATGTTTACGTTCCAGGATGTCCTCCTAGACCAGAAGCCCTAATCGAAGGATTGTTAAAACTTCAAGAGCAAATTCTAGAGGGACGCCCTCTTACGAGGAAAACAGGTTGAGCGAAGACAAGCAAAAATTAATTAATGACGCTGTCGAGAAAGCTCTTTCTGGTGATGCAGATGCGGTCAATAATATTGAGGACCGTGTTACTCGAGCAAAAGCAAAGGCAGCTTTAGTTAAAGCCAAAAGAGAACAACCTAAAAAAGAAGATTCAAATGATGATGCTTCTAAGTCTGATGAAAAAGAACAACCTCTTTCTGATAATACAGTTCAAAAAGTTTCTGCTAGTTTAATAGCAAAATTCCCAAAATCCCTTGATGGCGAGCAGAATTCAGATTGGATTCAGCTTAAACCAGAAAGTTGGTTTGAAATTGCAAAGTGGTTGAAAGATAATCCTGATTTTTATTTTGATTCTCTTCAATGTAATACTGGTTTTGACTTAGGTGAAGGGCTTTTAGAATCGAGATACAATCTTCATTCTATGAAGCACTTGCATAGTATAGAAATTAGAATAAAAGTTAGTGTTGAAAAACCTGATATCCCTTCAGTTGAAAGCATTTGGAGAGTAGCAGATTGGTTTGAAAGGGAAACTTACGATATGTTTGGCATTAATTTTATTGGACATAGTGATTTAAGGCGAATTTTACTTCCTGAGGATTGGGAAGGTTGGCCACTTAGAAAAGATTATGAAGAGCAAGAAACTTATCATGGCATTGTTGTGCCGAAAGTGAAAGAAGGATGGGAGTAGTACACGGACAAGAAATGGTCCTAAATATTGGACCGCAACACCCTGCGACGCATGGCGTTTTAAGATTGCAAGTTAAAACTGATGGGGAGGTCATATCAGAGATAACACCCTACTTAGGATATTTACATCGCTGTTTTGAAAAGCATTGTGAGAATGTATCTTATGAGCAGGTAATTCCCTTTACCGACCGTTGTGATTATCTAGCCTCAATGACAATGAATTTTGGCTATGTAGTTGCAATGGAACAGCTCATGGATATAAAAGTGAACGATAGGGTACAATATATAAGAGTAATCATGGCAGAACTGCAGCGTATTGCTAGTCATTTGTTGGCAACAGGTGTTTTTGGTTTAGACTTGGGTGCTTTCACTCCTTTTCTGCATATGCTTAGAGACAGAGAGAGGATTATTGACCTCTTTGAGATGACTTGTGGTGCCAGACTTCTTTATAATTATATGTGGGTCGGTGGTTTAAGCCATGATTTACCAAAAGGTTTCGTTGAGGAAACATTAAGATTTCTTGATTATTTTGAGCCAAAGGTTGATGAATTTGAAAATCTACTTGGGCACAACAAAATTTTTGTCGAGCGTACTGCTGACATTGGAATTATGCCTGCAGAGGTTGCCATTAATTATGGTGTTACTGGTCCAAATTTGCGAGCGTCAGGTATTAAATGGGATTTAAGAAAAGACGATCCGTATTCTGTTTATGATCGCTTAGATTTTGAGGTTCCGATTGGTCTTGGAGTTAAAGGTACTGTTGGTGATTCTTGGGATAGATTTTATGTGCGTTTACAAGAGATAAGACAAAGTATCAATATTGTTCGTCAGGCTATTGATAAGCTTCCAAAAGATGGTGATGTCCACCAAAGTATGCCTAAAAAAATTAGGCCGCCGAAGGGCTCAATTTACAGTAGGACCGAATCTCCTAGGGGAGATCTGGGTTATTATATAGAAAGCGATGGATCTGATACTCCTTACAGACTAAAGATGCGCTCTCCTGCATTTACTGCATTGGGTGTTTTAAATGAAATTGCTGGTGGTTGGTTAATGTCAGATGTACTTGCTATACTTGGTAGTCTTGATATAGTACTTGGTGAGATAGATAGATAGATGACTGTTGATTACATTTTCGATTTTTTAACTAGCCTATTAGATGGTTTAATTGGCTCAGATTATCTACTGCTTCTTGCAATGCTAATACCATGCTTAGCTATCTTTGGATTTATCACTGTATATGCATTGGTCGTGATTTATGCAGAATTGAAAGTATCATCTTTTATTCAAGATAAAGTAGGACCTATGGGGCAAGGAGTTGGACTTCATGCGGGAAAGTGGGGCTTGTTGCAGCCAGTGGCAGATGCTTTAAAATTATTACTCAAGGAAGACATTATTCCATCTAGTGCTGATAAACCATTGTTCATTTTGGCTCCTTTTATGATTTTCATTGGAGCTTTCATAAGTTTTGTGGCAATACCTTTTGGTGACTCTATAATTGTAGCTGATTTAAATATAGGTTTATTTTATATCCTTGGTGTTGGCTCGATTGCTGTTTTATCTTTGATTTTAGCAGGGTGGGCTTCTAATAATAAGTGGTCCCTTTATGGAGGCATGAGATCTGCAGCTCAAATTGTCAGTTATGAAATACCTGCAGGGCTTTCATTAATTGTTGTGATCATGCTCGCAGGAACCTTGAATATGCAGGATATTATTACATATCAAGCAGGGGGTTTATTTAGCTGGATCATTTTTGATAACCCGTTTATGCCAGTTGCTTTCGTTGTTTATTTCATCAGTGCAATTGCAGAAACTAATAGAACACCTTTTGATCTTCCTGAATCTGAATCAGAGCTAGTTGCTGGTTTCGCTACAGAATACTCTGGTATGAGATATGCCTTCTTTTTTTTAAGTGAGTATGCAAATATGTTCGTGGTTAGTGCTGTTGCAGCTGCCGGATTTTTGGGTGGTTGGCATAGCCCTATCGTTGGGATAATGGATTCATCTGCATGGGGAGTTTTTTGGATGATAAGCAAAACTGGTTTTTTAATCTTTGTGATGATTTGGTTGAGATGGACTCTACCAAGGCTTCGTGTGGACCAGCTAATGAATGTTTGCTGGAAGGTTTTTCTTCCTCTGGCTTTGATTAATATTTTCGGAGTTGCAATTTGGACTGTGGTTTTTAATTCTTAGGATAAAAAAATGAAAAGATATTTTACTGATATTTATGAAAGTGTAACCTCAATAGTTGGTGGAATGGGTATTACCCTAGTTCATCTTTTTAAAGCTAGAAATGATAATGTTACATTACAATACCCGGAAGAAAAATGGCCAAGGCCGGAAAGAAACATTGGTTTTGACCATAGTAGTTACAATGTCATTCGATCAAGGCTACATGTTGATATGGATGATTGTATCGGTTGCTTAAAATGTGAAAGAGCTTGCCCAGTTGATTGCATAAAGATTGAGACTGAAAAATCTCCAGTAAGAGGAGAGGATTTAAAGGAGATAAAGCACAAAGGCGTAACATCAAATGGTACTCGTAAAGCTTTAGTGGTAACAAGGTTTGATATTGATATGTCTGAATGTTGTTATTGCAATCTATGCACATATCCATGTCCTGAGGAGTGTATTTTTATGACCGGTGGTCCGAATGCTAAAAAGCATCCAATCGATTATGAATTTTCAGAACCGGATAGAAGTGATTTGATTTACAGGTTTGCTAAAAAAGGAGCAAAGCAAGGTTTAGCAGAGTTAAATGCTAAGCAAGATGCTGAAGCGTAGCTAGATGGCAGAATTAGTTTTTTGGACAATCGCTGCGTTAACCATAATGTCAGCTGCTTTTGTTGTTTTAAATAACCAACTAATATATTCCGCAGTAGCATTATTGTTTACATTATTTGGTGTCGCGGGTCTATATATTTTTCTTTGGGCCGATTTTATAGCAGGTATTCAAATATTGGTTTATGTTGGTGGTATTTTAGTTCTTGTTATTTTTGGTATAATGTTGACAAATAAAATCAAGTCTGTTCGAATTTCTCATAAGAGCATGCAGCAGGGTGTTGGTGGAGTTGTTTCTTTTTGGTTTTTCATCTTTCTTTTTATAGCCTTGACCAAAGCGCCTTGGGCAATTAGCGATGCTATCGAGCCAATTGGCACTGTTAGGGGTATAGGCGTTTTATTATTAACAGATTATTTACTTCCTTTTGAAATTATCTCTCTTTTGTTATTAGGTGCCCTTATTGGTGCCGCTGTTTTATCGAGAGGTGAATCATAATGAACAATATTGATTCCTATCTTTTTATATCATCTATGTTATTCTGCTTAGGTTTATTTGGTGTTATTACCAGAAGAAATGCCATAGCTGTTTTAATGGGAGTAGAGCTTATTTTAAATGCCGCAAACATTAATTTTATTGCTTTCTCAAAATTCAATGGGATGAATTTAGATGGTCATATTTTTGGTTTACTGGTAATTGTTTTAGCAGCTGCGGAAGCAGCAGTAGCATTAGCAATTATTATAAATATTTATAATAATATGAATACGATCAATGTCGATGAAGCAGCGGAGCTTAAACGATGATTGAAAATCCAATGATATCTTTTCCATTACTGATTCTCTTTCTTCCTCTTTTATCTTTTCTGATTTTGATCTTCTTTGGTAAAAGGTTACCGCGTCAAGGAGACTGGGTTGCTGTTGGTTCAATAGTATTTACGTTTTTATTAGCAGTTTATTTATTTGTTCAAATGCTAATGAATTATAATCCTGATTTTAGCAATAGTGCGTCTATTTCGTGGATTGATCTTGGTGCTTTCAAGATCAACCTAGGGATATTAATTGACAATTTGACAATTGTAATGCTACTGATTGTAACCCTTGTTTCTAGTTGCACTCATATATTTTCGCTGGAGTATATGAAAGGAGATATTCGATATAATCGTTATTATGCATATTTAGGATTGTTCACGTTCTCCATGAATGGTATCGTACTGGCTGATAATTTAATTTCAATGTACATGTCTTGGGAGCTAGTTGGTGTAAGCTCTTATTTGCTTATTGGGCATTGGTTTGAAAAAGATAGTGCTGCTAATGCAAGTAAGAAAGCATTCCTCACGAATAGAGTTGGAGATATTGGTTTTTTTATTGGGATAATGTTGCTTTATTCTGCAGTCGGTGCATTCGCATTTAGTCCTATTTTCGAATCAATCTCTACTGGTGAATCAATAGCTGGTGCAACCTTAACAATTGCTGGGCTAGGGATTTTTATGGGGGCAGTAGGTAAATCTTCTCAATTTCCTCTTCATATCTGGCTTCCTGATGCAATGGAGGGGCCAACTCCAGTATCAGCGCTAATGCATGCTGCGACTATGGTTGCTGCTGGCGTTTATATGTGTGTCCGCTTGTTTCCAATATTTACCCCGGGCGCATTGACAGTGATTGCTTATGTTGGAGGTATTACTGCAATTTTAGCGGCTATTACAGCAATAACTCAAAATGATATTAAAAAAGTATTGGCCTACTCAACAGTTAGTCAACTTGGCTTTATGGTTCTAGCAGTTGGTACTGGCGTTTACACTGCTGCATTTTTTCATTTATTAACTCATGCTATGTTCAAAGCTAATTTATTTTACTGTAGTGGTTCTGTGATACATTCAATGCATCATGCTTTGCATGAGGCCCATGATCACGATACTGATCCTCAAGATATGAGAAATATGGGTGGGTTTAAAGAAAAAATGCCTGTCACTTATTATTCAATGTTAATCAGTACTTTGGCAATAGCTGGCGTTCCATTGTTTTCAGGTTTCTTATCTAAAGATGCAATTTTAGCAGGTACGCTTGCTTTTGCTCAACACCATCCTGAGCATTTTTTATTGCCTCTTTTTGGTTTTTCTGCAGCTGCTATCACAGCATTTTATATGTTCCGTTTGATATTTATGACATTCCATGGAAAACCAAATATGAAATCAATTTTTAAAGACATCCATGAATCACCAAACGTAATGACAGGACCTATAGTGCTCTTAGGAACACTTAGTTTTTTTATTTTTTATACTCTCCCCAGTAATTTTAATCCAATCAAAGATAAAGGCTGGTTTACAGATTTAATCGTTCCAAGGAATTCATCAGTTCCTGGAAGCTTAACAGCAAATGAAATTGCTGAATATGCTCACCATGCTCATTATTTAGCTATGGGTTTATCTATAGCTGTTGCTTCAGTAGGAATTTTGTTGGCAGTTCTTATGTATTTTACAAAAACATTATCCGCAAAAAATATTTCTGCGCGTTTTGGATTCCTCTACGATTGGAGTCTTAATAAATTTTATTTTGATGAGAATTATAATCGCTTTCTTTATCAACCATTTATGAGGTTAGCGAATACCGTATCTTGGATAGACTGGGAATTTTATGATAAATATTTTATAAATGGTTTTGGCAGGTTGACAAAATTATTTAGCAATGCTTCTGGAAAATTTGATTATGATGGTATTGACCAAGGACTTGTTGATGGGTTTGGAAGAGTCTCTGGTATTGCAGGTAAATTTTTAAGAAATATACAGACCGGACGGCTTCAAAATTATTTGCTTTTTGTTGTTGCTGGTATTTTAGTAATAATTATTGCTCAGGCTTTTTAATCAATAGAATACAAGAGATATACACATGGAGAATATTCTTAGTTTATTAATATGGATTCCTATTTTGGGCGCGATAGTGGTCGCGTTTTTACCTAGGGACAACGAAAATTTAGTTAGGTATACATCTGCTGCTGTTACAGGTTTACAGTTTGTTGTTGCCATAGTTTTATGGAGAAAATTTGATCCATTAAATGGCTCTATGCAATTTATGGAGAGGTATGAATGGATACCTTCTTTAAATATTTCATACATATTAGGTGTTGATGGTCTAAGTCTTCCGATGGTTCTGTTAACTGCTATGTTGTTTTTCATTGGTGTATTTGTTAGCTGGAATATCAAAAAAGCTGTTAAAGGATACTTCGCGCTTTACTTACTTTTAAATGCAGGTGTTGTGGGTGTTTTTCTATCATTAGATTTTTTCCTTTTTTATATTTTTTGGGAGGTCATGCTGCTGCCAATGTATTTCCTTATTGGTATGTGGGGTGGACCGCAGAGAGAATATGCAGCTATAAAATTCTTCTTATATACTCTTTTTGGATCTGTTTTAATGTTAATTGGAATTTTAGGTCTTTATTTTACTTGTGGTAAAACTTTTGATATTCTTCTAATTATGGAAAGAGCTCCAGAGGCATTAGATGGTGTATTGTGGTGGGGAATGAGTGCCGCTAAAGTTATCTGGGTTTTAGTATTTATAGGTTTTGCAATTAAAGTGCCAGTATTTCCATTTCATACATGGCTACCACTCGCGCATGTTGAAGCACCTACCGCCATTTCTGTATTGTTAGCCGGAATATTATTGAAATTGGGTGTTTATGGAATAATTAGAGTTAACTATGGTATTATGCCAGATCAGGTATATTGGTTTGCTGGTGGACTTGCATTTCTTGGTTTAGTAAATGTTTTATGGGGAGGACTTTGCGCTTTAGCACAAACAGATTTAAAAAAGTTGGTCGCATACTCAAGTATTAACCATATGGGTTACTCCTTACTAGGAATGGCAGCAGTAGTAGCAGCAGGAGAGATGAATGGTGGTGACCTCAAAGCTGCGCAGGCTGGGTTAAGTGGCGCTGTTTTTCAAATGTTTAATCATGGAACAATTTCTGCAATGCTATTTATACTTGTTGGTGTTGTCTATGAAAGAGCTCATCATAGAGATATCGATGGTTTTGGAGGGTTAGCTAGTCAGATGCCTATTTACACTGGAATTACAGCTCTGGCATTTTTCGCTGGATTAGGTCTCCCTGGTTTCTCCGGCTTTGTAAGTGAGGCCATGTGCTTCATAGGTGCCTTTCCAGTTTTTAAAACAATTGTAATACTAAGCACAATAGGAATTCTTTTAAATGCAGCATATTTCTTATGGGCGTTTCAAAGAGTGTTTTTTGGAAAACTAAATGAAAAATATAAGGATATGGAAGAGATTAATAGCCTGGAGTTGTTTACAGTAATTCCCCTTGCAATTATCACTTTGTTTTTTGGCCTCTATCCTGGTCCGTATCTTGATTTAATTAAATCTACCATGGATCAAATTATTGAGAAGATTGCGTTTGTAGCCACATACGCGGTAATGTAGGATTAATTTCAATGACTAATTTTCAAAGTTTAGAATTTTTTGTTCCAGAGCTAATATTGGTAATTACGATTTTAGCAGCTTTGATTACTGATTTATTTTTAAAAAAATCAAAAACTGATTTAATTGGCTGGGTACTATGTATAGGCCTTGTCATAGTTGGTTTATCTGTATTGAATTTAAGTTCTGTTCCTGCTACTACATTGTTTTCAGATGCGATTGTAATAGACCCATTCAGCTCCTTTATGAAGATCGTGATAATTATTTCAACATTACTTGTAATAGCTGCTAGCTGGGCTAATAAAGAGTTGGAGAACTACCGTAAGGGCGAATATTTTACTATAATGGGAATAATGGTTCTTGGTTTATTCTTGATGACCTCCTCTGTAGATATAATAATGCTATATGTTTCTATAGAAGTTGTTTCAATAATGTCATTTATTTTAGCAGCTTACTTAAAATTGGATACCAGGTCAAATGAAGCTGGTTTAAAATATGTTATTTATGGTGCATTTAGTTCTGGTGTAATGTTATTTGGGTTAAGTATAGTATATGGTTTAACTGGCAGCACTAGTTATTTTGATATACAGGAATCTATTTTTTCTATGGATAGTTCTGCAAATCCTGCTTTAATTATGGCTTTGCTGATGATTTTTGCTGGTTTTGGATATAAGATTTCTTCAGTTCCTTTTCATTTTTGGACCCCAGATGTTTACGAAGGGTCACCAACTACAATTACTGCATACCTATCTGTGGCTCCTAAGGCTGCTGGTTTTGCAATGATTATAAGATTTTTCCATCAAATATTTTCAGATAGTATTGCTCTAGCTGGTACTGCAATAGGTTCTACAGATTTACCTTGGCCTGAGATTATTGGTGTTTTAGCTGTTGTAACAATGACGATGGGTAACCTTGTAGCAATACAGCAAAATAGTATTAAGCGAATGCTTGCCTATTCTAGTATTGCTCATGCTGGATACATGATGCTTGCTCTTCCTGTGCTTTCAATGGAGGCTATTGAATCAATAATGATTTACCTTTTCGTCTATGTTTTTATGAACTTAGGTGCCTTTTTTATTGTAATCACTGTGAAGAATAAAACTGGGGGAGAGACTTTTGATGATTATCAGGGGCTGGGCTGGAAGATGCCAGTTGTGGGTTCATTGATGACTTTATTTATGCTTTCATTAACAGGGTTGCCTCCTACTGCAGGATTTGTAGGGAAATTATATATATTTAAAACATTAGTTGGCGCAGGAAGTGATTTTCTTTGGTTAGTCGTTGCAGGAGGTATAAACAGTGTTATATCCTTATATTATTATTTTCATGTTGTAAAAGTTATGTTTTTGGGTGGTGAGAGAAGTGATACGTTATCTTATCCTCCATCTTTAATGTTTGGTCTTATAGTATTTACAGCTATTCCGTCACTTTTGTTGGGTCTATACTGGAATCCTCTGGCATCATGGGTCAAAGATTCTTTAGTGTTTTACACGCAAACGATGTAAAAAGTTTTTAATGCAAAATAATTTATTTCGTAATTTTATAGTCTAATATCTTATCGGGGAAAAGGTTTACAGGTTAAATGCCTCACATTAAAATTAAAAAAGGACATGACTTAAAAATTTCTGGAGTTCCAGATAAGAATATTGTTTACCCATCTCAACACTCCACCTTAGCTATTCTACCAAATGATTTTAGAGGTGTTAAACCCAAGCTCTTGGTAAAAGAGGGCGATAAATTAAAAATCGGGTCTCCATTATTTTATAACAAAATAAATCCAGATGTTAAGTGGGCTTCACCCGGGTGTGGGAAAGTCAAAAACATTGTTTATGGTCCAAGGAGAGTAATCGAAAAAATTGAAATTGATTTAGATAAAGATCAAGATAGTATTGATTATAAAGCACACACTAATGAAGAAATATCTAAGTTATCTGGAGAACAAGTTTTAGAGGAAATCTTAAAGGCTAATTTGTTTACATACTTTAGGCAAAGACCTTTTAATGTTATTCCAAATCATAAAGTCCCGCCCAGAGATATTTTTATATCTGGTTTAAACACTGGTCCTTTATCGGTGGATATTGAAGTAGTTATGGCTGGTCAATTAGAAAATTTCCAAAATGGAGTAAATGCGATTTCTAAGTTAACAAAGGGCAATGTTTACCTAACAACCAAGAAAAACTCTGTTCTTTCCTCGATCGAAAATGTAAAGTTAAATACCATTTCAGGTCCACATCCGGCTGGTAATGTTGGAATTCAAATTCATCATATTTCCTATCTAAGACCAGGTGAAATTGTTTGGACTATTAATCCTCAAGATGTAGTAGTTCTGGGTAAACTATTTAGAACTGGCAAATATGACCCTACAAGAATTATTTCAGTTGGTGGTCCTAGTGTTAAAACCCCTTCTTATTACAAAGTGAGAACTGGTGTCCCTATAAAGTCTTTAATACATGATAACTTAAAATCTGAAAATGTAAGAATTATTTCTGGTGATGTTTTGACAGGTAGAAATGCGTCCGCCCAAGATTCACTTAGTTTTTATGATTATTCCATAAGTGTTATATCTAATGATATAAAAAGGGAATTTATCGGCATGTTAAACCCAGGAAGTAGTTCTTCCAGATATAGCCTAACACCTGTTTTTGTTTCCCTCAGTGAAAAATTATTCAATTTCACAAGTTCTCAAAATGGAAACCACAGAGCTGTCGTTCCAATAAATGCATGGGAAAGATTATTGCCTATGGATATTTTACCAAACGAGCTTTACAGGTCTATTTTAGCAGAAGATATTGAAGAAATGGAAAATCTTGGTATCATTGAATGCGATGATGAAGATTTTGCATTATGCTCTTTTGCTTGTCCTAGTAAAACAGATGTCAGCGGTGTAATAAGGCAGGGCTTGAATTTACTACAGGCTGAGGTGTAAATATGCAGTGGCTTTTAAAATATATACTTAAAATCAAGCCCAATTTTGAAGAAGGGCAAAAGTTGCATTGGTTATATCCGCTATATGAAGCTACAGAAACGATTCTTTTTAGTTCAGATGAAAAAACGAAATCTGCTCCTCACATAAGAGATAGCATTGATATTAAACGTGTAATGATATTAGTGGTTATTACATTGATCCCTTGCTATATCTTTGGCGCAATTAACGTTGGTTATCAAAATGCAATTGCTCTTGGTTTAGAAAGATCATTAATCGGTAATCTTTTTTTTGGTGCAATGACAATCGTTCCTATTATAGCAGTTACTTTTATTGCTGGTGCATTTTGGGAAATATTGTTTGCAATTGTGAGAAAGCATGAAATTTCAGAAGGTTTTCTAGTAACATGCGCTTTGATTCCGCTTACGATGCCTCCTTCAATTCCATTATGGCAGCTTTTCATTGCCACTTCCTTTGGAATAGTCATTGGTAAAGAAATTTTTGGTGGTGTAGGTATGAATATATTTAACCCAGCATTAACTGCAAGATGTTTTATTTTCTTTTCTTATCCTAGTAAAATTTCCGGAGATATGGTTTGGTTAGTTGGGCCTGATGGATATTCTGGAGCTACTGCTTTATCTATTCCTGCAACTACCAAAAATTCAGATGCTGTCACATTGCTTGATAATGTTTCACAATTTGACTATTCATGGTTGAACTTAGCTTCTGGTTGGATTCCTGGTTCTATTGGCGAGACCAATAAATTTATTATATTCGCTGCTGCAGTTATTTTAATGGCGATGAAGCTTATCTCATGGAGAGTAATTTTAGGTGGCGTTAGTGGTCTTTTCGCAATGGCCTATGTTGGTAATTTAATTGCACCTTATTCTGATAATTCTATGCTATCTATACCGGCTCACTATCATTTGGTGATGGGCAGTTTTGCTTTTGGCCTAACGTTTATGGCAACTGAGCCTGTGACTGGTTCTCATACAGATATAGGAAGGCTTTTTTATGGATTTTTTGTAGGAGTTTTAACAGTAATCATACGATCGATTAATCCTGCATACCCAGAAGGCGTTATGCTTGCAATCTTACTTATGAATGCATTTGCATCTTTAATTGATTATTTTGTAGTTAAAGTAAATATAAATAGGAGAATGGCTAGATATGCGCAGTGATGCTTATACTATAGTATTTACAACGATTATTACTGTTATATTGGGCTTGGGCTTATCTGCTACAGCTGATAGTCTAAGAGAAAGACAGATATTAAATGAAGAGCTAGATATAAAAAAGAATATCTTATCTGTTTTGGGCTATAAGCAAGATACACCTTGGACAAATGAGGAGGTTCAAAGTTTGTATGATAGCAATATCAATGAAATTAGAATCGATGAAGTTGGCTTGGTACTTGATGAAGTTGATAAATCTGGTAATTTTGCTTACACAATTTACCAAAGCAGTGAAAATAACAAGGTTACAGGCTATGCTATTCCTATTGCTGGTAAAGGTTTATGGGGTACAATGTATGGATACTTTGCAATTGAGCCAGATGCAGAAACTGTAAAAGGAATTACGTTTTACAAGCATAAAGAAACACCTGGCTTAGGCGCAGAGGTCGATAAGGATTGGTTTAAAAATAATTTTATTGGTAAGAAGCTAACAGACAAAAATGGTGAACTAGTTAGTATCGAGGTTGTCAAAGGTTATGTTTCTAAAACAGACCCAGAGGCTTTGCATAAAGTTGACGGTATTTCAGGAGCTACTATAACTGGAACAGGTTTAACAACTTTCTTAAAATCTGACCTAGAGAAGTACGAACCATACTTTGCTAGAGTAAGGAGGATTAATCAAATTGAATCTCTTTAGTAGTAAGAACAAAAAGATTGTCAAAGATCCTCTAATGGGTGAAAATCCTATATCCATTCATGTATTAGGTATATGTTCTGCTTTAGCTATTACAACAAAAATAGATACTGCTGTTGTGATGACAATTGCTGTTGTTGGAGTTTTATCTATTTCAAATGTGGTTATTTCATTGCTTAGGAACAATATCCCTAACAAGGTTAGAATTATAATTCAAATGAGCGTAGTTGCTTCGTTGGTAATTATTACAGATCAGGTTTTAAAAGCTTACATGTATGATATGAGTAAGCTTCTAGGTGTGTTTCTTGCATTAATTATAACTAATTGTATAGTTCTTGGCAGAGCAGAGGCTTTTGCCATGCAAAACTCTCCAAGCAAAGCGCTACTTGATGGTATGGGTAATGGGCTAGGGTATGGAGCAATTCTAATTGCGGTTGCTTTTTTTAGAGAATTATTTGGTTTTGGTTCTATTTACGGAGCACAGGTCTTTAGCGATCAAATCTATATGGGGGGATATGAAAATAATGGTTTGATGATATTGTCTCCTGGAGCGTTTTTCATTTTGGGTTTAATTGTTTGGGCGCATAGAGCTTATACTAATGTTATAGATAAAGATTAAAAATGCAACATTACGTAAACATAATTATAAATTCAGTCTTCATCGAGAATATATTGCTAATATACTTTCTTGGAATGTGTTCATTTCTTTCTATTTCAAAAAAAGTAGAAACATCAATTGGTTTGGGATTTGCTGTCATTTTTGTTTTATCAATCACCGCCCCTGCGAATTGGGCTATCAATGAATATTTATTAGCAGATGGTGCATTAAGTTGGGCAGGTTTAGACCATATAAATTTAGATTTTCTTCAGTTTATTGTCTTCATATCAGTAATTGCTGCAATGGTTCAATTGGTTGAAATGTTAATGGATAGATTTTCTCCAGCATTGTATGTAAACCTTGGGATTTTTCTTCCACTAATAACAGTGAATTGTTCAATTTTAGGAACTTCTTTATTTTTGGTAGAAAGAGAATATAATTTAATTGAATCTACTGTGTTTGGTTTTGGATCTGGTTTAGGATTTTTCTTGGCAATTGTATCATTGGCAACAGTAAGGAAGAGAATGAGGTATTCCAATGTGCCTCCAACGCTTAGAGGTGTTGGAATGGCCATGTTGCTGACAGGCTTGATATCAATGGCATTCTTAGGTTTTTCAGGTATTAGTTTATAGTATTAAGGTTTAGTCTATGGAATTCACAATAATTAGCGTTTTGGTTTTTGCGAGTATAATAATGTGTTTGGTTCTTCTTTTAAATCTTGCTGAAAAAAAATTACTACCTCAAGGTGACGTATCAATTCTTATTAATGATGAGGTAGATAAGGCAATAAGTGTAGGTACAGGCGGTACTCTCTTAGGAGCTTTAAGTGGTCAGAAAGTATTTTTACCATCTGCATGCGGTGGCGGTGGTACATGTGCAATGTGCAAGTGTCAAGTTTTTGAAGGAGGAGGTGATATACTTCCTACAGAGACTAGTCATATTAGTAGGCCAGAAGCTAAAGATAATTGGCGTTTAGCATGCCAGGTAAAAGTCAAAGAGGATATGAAAATTCATGTTCCCGATGAAGTTTTTAGTGTCCAAAAATGGGATTGTATTGTTAAATCAAATACCGATGTAGCAACTTTTATTAGAGAATTTGTCATAGAGCTTCCTAAGGGTGAAAATTTGAACTTTGAAGCCGGTGGATACATACAAATTGATATCCCAGAATACCATGGTTTAACATTTAATAATTTTGATATTGATAAAGAGTATCATGAGGATTGGGATAAATATAACATTTGGGGTTTAATCGCAAATAATGATGAACCTGAGTTTCGTGCATATTCCATGGCGAATCACCCAGCTGAGGGAAATAAGGTTATGCTAAATGTAAGGATTGCTACACCACCCCCCGCTCTTTGGAATGATGTTCCTCCTGGAAAAGCTTCATCCTACATATACAGTTTAAAAGCTGGCGATCCAGTTACTATTTCAGGCCCATATGGTGAATTTTTCATTAAGGACACTGACCGCGAGATGGTATATATTGGTGGAGGAGCTGGTATGGCTCCAATGCGCTCTCATTTGTTTCATCTATTCCATACACTCAAAACAGGAAGGAAAGTGTCATTTTGGTACGGTGCCAGATCTTTAAGAGAAATGTTTTATGATGATGAATTCAAAAAAATAGCTGAAGAATTTCCAAATTTTAGTTACAACGTGGCTTTGTCAGAACCTCTTCCTGAAGATAATTGGACTGGCTACACTGGATTCATTCATCAAGTTGCACATGATAATTATCTTGAAAAACATGAAGATCCTACTGAAATAGAATTCTATATGTGTGGTCCTCCACCAATGATCAAAGCTGTTGAAGACATGCTAGATGATTTAGGTGTAGAAAAAGAAATGATTGCTTTCGATAGCTTTGGCTAGACTTCTAGGAATGAATCTATTTTTAAAAGCCCAAATTGTTTTGGGCTTTTTGTTTTTTAGTTACTCATGTACAAATACTTTGATTGAAAGTATAATTACTGGTCATACTATGGGTACTACGTATAATGTTAAAATTATTCATTCAAAGACCATTAAAAACATTGATCAAATTAAATTCGAAATCGATTCCATTCTCATTGATATAAATAATCAAATGTCTACTTGGATAAAGGACAGCGAAATTTCAATTTTCAATAAAACACTTTCTACAAATTCATTTAAAATATCTGATGAGTTTTTTTACGTTCTAGAACAAGGTAAAATTATAAATGAGCTTACAGATGGAGCTTTTGATTATACTGTTTTTTCATTAGCTGCTTCATGGGGATTCGGACCTGATTCTTTAGCTATTATAAATGATCCTGATGATGATAAAATTAAAGAAATTTTATCGTACACAGGCTCAGAAAAAATACTACTTGATTACCCTTTTATAAAAAAAACACATCCTAATCTTAAATTAGATCTTAACGCTATCGCGAAAGGTTATGCTGTGGATCTGATTTATCGCTGGCTTAAAAAAAGAGGATTTAAGGATTTGTTTATTGAAATAGGAGGTGAAATTCGTTGTGGTGGTTTTAACAAAATGGGAAAAGATTGGGTTATAGGAATTGATAGTCCAGTAGAAAATTACAGGCAAAGTATTTTTACCACTGTTCAACTTAGAAATACTGCTCTTGCCACATCTGGGAATTATAGAAATTATCTAGAAAGACAAGGTGAAAAGATAAATCATAGTATTAATCCATATACGGGTAAGCCAGTTAAAACAAATGTATTATCTGTAAGTGTCAAATCTGAAAACTGTTTAAACGCTGATGCATGGGCAACTGCATTGATGATTATGGCATACGATGAAGGAGTAGAAAAAATAAATGGTTTAGATGAAATCGAAGCTTTTTGGATATTGTCTGATAAAAATGGAAATTTAATACAACGCTATACTGAGAGTTTCTTTAATAATTAGTATCACACAGCTTCAATGCTATCACATTTTTCGGTATCTCCGCCACATATTGTACAACTCTCGTCAGCACCTATACCTCCACAACTTCCTTGAATCGGTTTGTTATTAAATATTACTCCAATTGATAAACCAAATATTGCAATTCCTAGTACGATTATTGATAGATACATAGAAGACATAATGATAATTTACAAAAGTTACTGTATTACTTATAATAGCTAAAATTATGTAAATTATATGATAATTTAATTTTCAAATAAAGGTGTATTAATGTCTAAAAAACTAACTTTTTTATTATATCTCTTTCTGCCGATAATTTGTTTAGGAGCAGATGGTGGGCATGGAGGAAATTACCACCTCGATGGTAGTTTAGAAAATATGGGAATTATATGGGTAGTTCCTTTTGTGGGTATTTTACTTTCAATTGCAATTTTTCCACTTGTATTGCCTGACTTTTGGCACCATAATTTTGGGAAAATATCTCTCTTTTGGGCTTCACTCTTAATCATCCCTTTCATAATCAAAGAGGGTGTAGGTGTAACATTGTATGAATTATTACATGTTGGACTGCTGGAGTATGTCCCTTTTATAATTTTATTATTAGCTTTATTTACTATTTCAGGGGGAGTCAGGCTTACTGGCACGTTAGTGGGGACTCCAATAGTTAATTTATCGATAATTTTAATTGGCACTTTTTTAGCGAGTTGGATGGGAACTACTGGTGCTGCCATGCTACTTATTCGGCCATTAATTAATGCTAATAAGCATCGTAAAAATAAAGTTCATGTCATAGTATTTTTTATCTTTTTAGTAGCAAATATAGGTGGCTCCTTGACACCCCTAGGGGATCCTCCTTTATTTTTGGGATTCTTAAAAGGTGTAGATTTTTTCTGGACTACTACTGCTATGTTTGTTCCAATGTTAATTATGATTTTTGCTCTTTCGATTATCTTTTTCTTTCTTGATTCTTATTATCTTAAGAAAGAAGGTGTCAATGTAGAACCTCAAAAAGGTAAAGTAAAATTAGGGATTGAGGGTGTTTTTAATCTTGGTCTTATTATTGGTGTTATAATGTCTGTATTAATAAGTGGATTTTGGAAGCCTCATATTAGTTTTGAGGTGTATTCCGGTGTTCACCTTGAATTGCAAAATTTAACTCGAGACATTTTGCTGCTAATTTTAACCTATATTAGCTGGACATATACTCCTCAGCAGATTCGAAAAGATAATGAATATACTTGGTTTCCTATTGTTGAAGTTGCAAAACTATTTGCAGGTATTTTTGTAACAATTATCCCTGCAATAGCCATTTTAAAAGCTGGAACAAATGGTGCCTTATCTGGTATAATTAATTCAGTTTCTAATAATGGTGAACCTGTAAACTTTATGTATTTCTGGTATACTGGAGTATTATCAAGCTTTTTAGATAACGCCCCAACATATTTAGTTTTTTTTAATACTGCTGGAGGAGATCCAATAACATTAATGGGTGAATTAAGTAATACGCTTTTAGCAATCTCTGCCGGAGCCGTTTTTATGGGAGCAAATACATATATTGGAAATGCTCCAAATTTCATGGTTAAATCTATTGCGGAGTCATCAGGTGTTGAAATGCCTAGCTTTTTCGGATTTCTATTTAAATGGTCTATACCATTCTTAGTACCA
The DNA here is from genome assembly GCA_902559415.1 of uncultured Fidelibacterota bacterium. Classification (GTDB taxonomy): domain Bacteria; phylum Fidelibacterota; class Marinisomatia; order Marinisomatales; family UBA1611; genus TMED80. Next base: position 10,248 of record CACEHW010000011.1, on the reverse strand, counting down.
CTATTCATTTTAGTTAGTTGGATATTTTTTGTATGAGAATTACTAAAGTAACCACTAAAACAGGGGACGATGGTAAAACGAGTTTAGGTGATGGTCAGCGCATTACAAAAAATCATCCAATTATTAATGCATTAGGAGACTTAGATCATTTAAACTCTATTATTGGATGGGCTGAAGCAGCTAGCTCAAATAAAATCTATTCACAAGAGTTAAAAAATATTCAACAAGATATTTTTAACATTAGTGGGGATATATCTCTACCTGATAGCGATACTGCTTTATTAAGTTTGGATCGTATTGATTATCTTGAAGAAAAGATTAAAGAAATGAGTAATGATCTTCCTCCATTGAAAGAATTCATATTGCCTGGAGGAAGTGAATTCAATTCTAGGTTGCATATCGCAAGAACCACATGCAGAAACAGTGAAAGATCTCTTGTTGCTATGCATCAAAAACAAGAAAGAAATGATCTTCATGCAAAATATTTAAATCGTTTATCTGATTATTTATTTTTATTAGCAAGGGTTGTTAAACTGAAGAAGAATCAAGAAGAAGAGCATTGGGAATTAAATAAATGAACTTTACCAATGTAGATAGTGATTGGAAAAAGATTAATGAAATCATTACTTCGTGCAGTAAGATTCTTTTAACGACTCATGAGAACCCTGATGGTGATGGGCTAGGTTCAGAGGTGGCGATGTACCATCATTTAATTGAGATTGGAAAAGATGTAAAAATTATCAATTGTTCCATAACTCCAGCCATGTTTGATTATATAAATATCAACGATTGTATTGAAACCTATGATGAAAGTAATCATTTAGATTGGATTAAAGAGTGCGAATTAGTTGTAGTGTTTGATGTTGGAGATTTTTCTAGGACTCGTATTGTGAAAGATGCTGTTGAAAAATTTAAAATACCAGTAATGAATATTGATCACCATCCTCACCCAGAAAAACATGGTTTTGCTTACAATATTGTTGATATTAAATCCGCTGCTACTGGTTGTATGGTACGTAGTTATCTTAAAGTTGCTCGATCTGCTCCATTGAATAAAAAAATATGTGATGGTATATATACCGCTGTAATGACTGACACTGGCTGTTTTAAATACAGTAATACAGATACCTTTTGCCATTCTATAGCAATTGAATGTTTAGAAAATGGAGTAGATACAAATTATATTTACCAAAAAATTTATGAAAATAGTTCTAAAGAGCGTGTAAGTGTATTAGCCGAAATGATATCAAATATATCTTATGAGTTAAATGGAAAGTTTGCGTGGTCTTTTGTGACTAACGAAATAATGAAAAAGCATGATGCTAATAAAGAAGATTTAGATGGTTTTCCTGATTTCATTCGTTCAATAGAAGGCGTGGAAGCAGCGTTAATGATTTTTGAGATTGATGATGATTTATGTAGAATGAACTTCCGTTCTAAAGGTAAAATTATAGTAAATAAAATTGCTAGATCTTTTGGTGGAGGAGGCCATGCCTTCGCTTCAGGAGCAGTGGTTCATAAGTCAATTGAGAAAGTGAAGAGTATGATTGTGAAAAAATCAAAAGAAATGATTCTAAATCAGTTAGAAACAAGTTGATGAAAATTTTGGTAGCAAAAGATGCAGGTTATTGTTTTGGTGTAAGAGATGCAGTTAATCTTGCAAAAAAAAGCGGAACTGATTTTGAAGAAGTATATATGCTTGGAGATATTGTTCATAACGAAAAGGTTGTTGAAGACCTTAATAAAAAAGGTTCAAAAGTTGTAAGTAGCCTAGAAGATATACCAAAAGATAAACCAGTATTGTTTCGTGCCCATGGAACAGATCCTGAAACTTGGAAAGCTGCTCAGAAAAAAAAGCTTAATATTATTGATGCAACTTGTCCATTGGTTACTGAAATTCATGAAGAAATAAAAATTCTTGAGTCTGAAAATAGAAGGACAATTATTATTGGTGATCATAATCATGATGAGGTTATTGGTATAGCTGCGCAAGTAGAAAAGCCAATTATAATTTCAAATGTAGAAGAGGCTAAATCGTTAGGAAAAATGAAAAGAGCAGGTGTTGTTAGTCAGTCAACTCAAATGATAGAAAATGTTCAAGAAATTCTCAATGTTTTATCTGAAAAAGTTTATGATTTGAGATTTATTAACACTATATGTTTTCCAACAAGAAGAAATCATGAACAAATAAAAGAGCTAGCTGATATCTGCGACTTGATGATTGTGATTGGTTCGTTTACTAGTGCTAATTCGAAAAGATTAACTCAGCTTTCACTTGATAGAAATAAGAATTCATATCAAGTAACATGCTCTGAAGAGCTAGAAGAATCATGGTTCTCTGATTCAAAAAGTGTTGGGATTTCTGCTGGTGCTTCTACACCGGATGAATTAATTCATGATGTAATAAATAAAGTAAAAACATTCTCAAAAATTAAAGTTAAGGAAACAACTTATGAGTAAAGATCAGTTTAATATAAATGTAGGCCTTGCAGAAATGCTCAAAGGTGGTGTTATAATGGACGTTACTAATGTTGAAGAAGCTGTGATTGCTGAATCAGCTGGTGCATGTGCTGTTATGGCTTTAGAAAGGATTCCTTCAGATATTCGTAAGGATGGGGGCATCGCAAGAATGAGTGACCCAAAAATGATTCAAGAGATTCAAAAAGCAGTTTCTATACCGGTAATGGCAAAATGTCGTATAGGGCATTTCGCTGAAGCTCAAGTTTTAGAGGCTTTAGAAGTTGACTTTATTGATGAAAGTGAAGTCTTGACTCCTGCAGATGAACATAATCACGTTTGGAAACATGATTTTAAAGTTCCTTTTGTTTGTGGTTGTAGAAATCTAGGAGAGGCGTTACGTAGGATTGCAGAGGGTGCAGCTTTGATTAGGACCAAAGGCGAAGCTGGGAGTGGAAATATTGTAGAAGCAGTAAGGCATATGAGGACAGTAATGAATGATATAAGTCGACTTCAAACTCTAAGCAGAGAGCAACTTGTCGCTGAAGCCAAAAATATGGGTGCGCCTCTTGACTTGGTGATACAAGTTTCTGAATCTGGTAAATTGCCAGTCCCTAATTTTGCTGCTGGGGGGATTGCTACTCCTGCTGATGCATCATTAATGATGCAATTAGGTGCTGAGACAGTTTTTGTTGGGTCTGGTATATTCAAAAGTGAGGATCCTGAGGCTCGAGGAAAAGCAGTAGTTGAAGCTACAACAAATTTTAAGAATGCTGGTAAAGTGCTTGAAGCTAGCAAGGGACTCAAGTCAGCAATGAAGGGTTTAGATATGTCAGAGATACCTGAAAGTGAAAGATTACAGGAGCGAGGTTGGTGATAAAAGTTGGTATTCTTGAACTTCAAGGTGATTTTGAATTACATCATAATATCCTCCAAGAATTAGGATATGCTTCATTTAGTGTAAAAGACTGCACTGATTTAGAAAATTTAGATGGTTTAATTCTTCCTGGAGGAGAATCTACCACGATGTCTCTATTAATTGACTCTTTTAATCTACGTAAATCAATATTAGATTTTTCAAAAGAAAATCCGATATTGGGTACATGTGCTGGATTAATATTAATGGCGAGAGCCATTGAAGATGAAAGTAAAGTAAATCCATTAGGTATTCTTGATATAGAAGTAAGTAGAAATGCATATGGGCGTCAGATAATGTCTAGGAAAGAAAATATAACGATAGAATTAGATTCTAAAACATTTGATATGGAAGTGACTTTGATTAGAGCTCCAAAAATTTTAAAGATTAATAAAAGTATAAATGTTATTGCTGAGATTGATAACTCACCTGCTGCTGTATTTGATGGTAGGCATATGGGATTATCCTTTCATCCAGAATTAAATGGAGTAACTTTTTTTCATGAAATGCTTTTTAGTTCTTCAAATATATTAAATTTTAAAAATAGTGAGAGTATTAATGCAGCTTAAGTATTTACCAAAAATTAAAACCCCTGAGGATCTAAAGAAATTGGATGTAGAGTCATTACACACACTCTGTGATGAACTGCGTTACTATACTGTAAATACTATAACTGAGATTGGTGGTCATTTAGCACCTACCTTAGGAGTCATTGAGCTGACTACTGCACTGCATTATGTATATAATACCCCAGAGGATAAATTAGTTTGGGATGTAGGACACCAGGCATATGCACACAAACTTTTAACTGGTAGGTTTGAAGAATTTCCAAGCATTAGGCAATATGGAGGGCTAAGTGGATTTCTAAAGCGAAGTGAAAGTGATTATGATGTGTTTGGAGCTGGGCATGCATCTACAGCAATATCTGCTGCGCTAGGCATGTCAGAAGCTAGATACCAAAATAGACAAGATTACAAGGTAGTTTCTGTTATAGGGGATGGAGCAATGACAGGAGGTTTGGCATTTGAAGCAATAAACAATGCTGGTCATTTAGGTAGACAAATAACTGTTATTTTAAATGATAATGAAATGTCTATTAGTCCAAATGTTGGAGCAATCAGTAAATATTTTACTAGGCTAATTTCCAACCCTACATATAACAAATTGAAAAAAGAAGCTTGGGGCATGACAAAAAAACTTCCCCTTGCTAGGGGGACTATACAGGCTTTTCTTAGTAGGTTAGATAAGAGCATTAAGAACATTGTCGTTCCAGGAATGTTATTTGAAGAAATGGGGTTTAGATACTTTGGCCCTATTGACGGTCATGATCTTGATGAAGTGATAAAAACATTGGAAATGATTAAAGATTTAGATCGCCCAGTATTATTACATGTTTTGACAAAAAAAGGTAAGGGTATGTCTGTGGCGGAGGATGACCCTGTTAAGTATCATGGAGTTAAACCAAATGGAAGTGTAAATGGAAGTGTAAATGGAAGCTCTATAAAAAAAGTTAAACAAAAATTAAGTATTCCTTCTTTTCAGGATGTCTTTGGTCATTTAGTATGCGAAATCGCTGATAACCGTGAAGATACAGTATGTATTACAGCAGCAATGAGAGAAGGAACGGGTCTAGTTACCTATGAGAAAAAATTTAAAGATAGATATTATGATGTTGGCATTGCAGAAGGCCATGCAGTTACTTTTTCAGCTGGGCTAGCAACTCAAGGAATAAGACCTATAGTTGCTATTTATTCTACGTTTCTTCAAAGGGCATTCGATCATATAGTGCATGATGTATGTGTGCAAAATTTACCTGTAATTTTTTGTATGGATAGAGCTGGTATAGCTGGTGAGGATGGACCTACTCATCATGGAGCTTTAGATATTTCTTATTTTAGATGCATACAAGGTATTATGTTGGTTGCGCCCAAAAATGGTAATGAATTTAGGGACCTATTATATACCGCTCTTAATCATAATGGGCCTGTAGGTATAAGATATCCTAAGTCTAGTTCGGTAGAGTTTGATAAAGAAGGTCAAGCAACTTTACTTCCTATTGGTTCTTGGAATGTTGAAGAGAAAGGTCAAGATATCGTAGTTCTTGCTGTCGGGCCAATGGTCTTTAGTGCTCAAAATATTTCAAAAGAGTTAGCAAAACAGAATATCTCTGTTGAAGTTGTTAATTGTAGGTTTATTAAGCCTATGGATTTTGGTTACTTAAAAACAATTATTTCAAGAGGAATATATAAAGTAATAACTATTGAGGAAGGTGTTATTGAAGGTGGTTTTGGAGATGGAGTGAGTTCATATTTACTTGAAAATGGATTTAAAGGTAAATTAAAAAGACTTGGGCTTCCAGACTCATATGTTCAGCATGGTAGTAGAGATCAGATTTTTAGTGAATTATCTTTAGATGAAGAGGGTATAAAACAAAATATATTAGATTTATTTGATGAGGTCAAAGAGCACTATTAGATTGACTATTATATGAATACACAGAATGGTAGAAAAGCATTATCTAGTTGGTCCTCATCAGTAAAAAAATCTAAGGTTAGATCTTCAAATTTTGATACTCTTAGTGGTCACCCTCAAGATGTATGTTATTTCCCTGAAGAAATAAATCAGAAATATATAAATAATCTAGGAACTCCTGGTAATTTTCCATTTACTAGAGGTATTCATTCCAATTTATACAGGGGTAAATTATGGACAATGCGGCAATTTGCTGGTTTTGGTACTCCTGAGGAAACAAATAAAAGATTTAAATTATTGTTAAAAAAGGGACAAACTGGTTTATCTGTTGCTTATGATATGCCAACATTGATGGGTTATGACCCAGATCACAATTTGTCATTAGGGGAAGTAGGTAAATGCGGTGTTAATGTTTTTCATATTGGGGATATGGAACGACTTTTTGACGGAATCAATTTGGGAGATGTTTCTGTTTCTCAAACCATAAATGGTCCTGCTATTATTCTACTAGCTTTTTATATAGCTGTTGCAGAAAAGCAAGGTGTTAAGTTAAGTACCTTAAAAGGAACCCTTCAAAATGATATACTAAAAGAATTTATTGCTCAAAAAGAATGGATCTTTCCTCCTGGGCCTTCAATGAGATTAATAACTGACATGTTAAGTTTTTGTACGAAAAATTTACCTTTATATAATACAATATCAGTAAGCGGTTACCATATACGAGAAGCAGGGTCTACGGCAGCTCAAGAATTGGCATTTACATTATCAGATGGTTTTACCTACATCGAACATGGCATTGAAGCAGGATTAGATGTAGACAGTTTTGCTCCAAGAATATCATTTTTTTTCAACTCGCATTCAGATTTTTTTGAAGAAATATCTAAATATCGTGCTGCAAGAAGAATTTGGGCAAAAAGATTGAAAAATAAATATGGCGCTAAAAATAAAAAATCAATGATGCTACGTTTTCATACTCAGACAGCGGGCTGTAGTTTAACTGCTCAACAGCCAGAAATAAATATTGCTAGAACTAGTTTTCAAGCAATGGCTGCAGTTTTAGGAGGGACTCAAAGTTTACATACTAATTCAATGGATGAAACACTCGCGCTTCCATCAGAAAAAGCTGCTGAGATTGCCCTAAGAACACAACAGTTAATTGCTTTTGAAACAGGCGTCTCAAATGTTGTTGATCCACTTGGAGGTTCATGGTTTATCGAAAAGCTGACTGATGAATTAGAGCAGAAAGCTGAAGAGTATTTTAAAGAAATTAAAGAAATAGGTGGAGTGATTCCAGCAATAGAGCAGGGATATCAGCAGAGAGAGATATCAAAAGCAGCATCAGATTATCAAAATAAGGTTGATAAAAATGAAAGAATTGTAGTTGGTGTAAATGATTTTATTAATGAAAATGAAAGTATTGATATCCCAATATTAGAAATTGATACTAGAGCAGAAACAAGCCAATTGGAAAGATTAATTCAAGTCAAAAATAATAGAGATGAATCCCAAACAAAAAATTTACTTCAAGTCATAACTAATACATGTAAAAATGGAGATAATCTTGTTCCTCCAATAATTAATGCTGCTAAAAACTATTGCACACTAGGGGAAATTGTAGATGCAATGAAATTAGAGTTTGGTGAGTGGACAGAGAGTTCAGTATTTTAGAAAAAAAATTTATTTAAAAATTTAGGAATAGTAATGGAAAGAAAAATTGTTCATGTAGTTGGTACAGGTACAATAGGTGAACCTTTAATTGGTTTATTATGTGATTATAAAGATAAGCTTGGAATTGATGAGGTAACATTTCATAAAAATTCTGCTTTAAAAATTGATAAATCTAAAGTAGTGGATTTATTAAAACGTGGTGCTCGTTTAGCAGTTGATGATGAAAAAGTAAGTAACTTTAAAAAACTTAAAATAGATTCAGATCTTAAAACGAAAGATGCTATTGAGCGTGCGTCAGTAGTTATAGATTGCACACCAACTGGTATAGGTCATGAAAATAAAAAGAAGTTTTATGAGAGTTTTTCTAAACAGGTAAAAGGTTTTATTGCCCAAGGAAGTGAAGATGGTTTTGGTAAAAAATATGCTAGAGGTATCAATGATAAAACACTCAATTCTGATGATAAATTTTTACAAGTAGTAAGTTGTAATACTCATAATATATCCTGTTTAACTAAAACGATTGCATTTGACAATGATTATTCAAACAATTTAGTCAGTGGTAATTTTATTTGTATTAGAAGAGCAAATGATCTAAGCCAAGAGACTAGTTTTATTCCAGCTCCTCAAGTAGGTGTTCATGATGATGAGCAATTTGGAACTCATCATGCTAGAGATGCTTATGGTCTTTTTAATACTATGGGTGAAAAATTAGATTTATTTTCTTCAGCTATGAAGGTTAACAGTCAATACATGCATATTCTTTGGTTTACAATAAAATTAAATGAACCTATGCACTTAGATGATTTGAAAAGTAGATTAGTTCAAAATCCTCTAGTAGCTATGACCACAAAAGATATGACCAGCTCAGTTTTTTCATTTGGCAGGGACCATGGTCATTATGGTAGAATTTTAAATCAAACAGTAATTGTTGAACAATCATTGAATATAAGAAATGGTAATGAGATTACTGGTTTTTGTTTTACCCCCCAGGATGGGAATTCAATCCTGAGCAGTATTTCAGCAACGGAGTGGTTCTTATATCCTCATTCATATGAAGATAAAATTCAGTGTCTATCGAATTTATTTTTTGATAATATATAAGATCCCATTTCATGGGATTAACACTAGGACATGACATATATTCCCAAACCTGAGATTATTGATCATAAATACTTAATCAAGTATTTTAATCATTTTAAATCTCTTTTTAACCAAAAAAAACCACCTAGAGTATTAATAGCCGTATCAGGTGGAAGTGATTCTATTTTACTTTTATATCTTTTTTTAAGATTTTTCGAAAGTCATAAAAAAAATATTAAGATAGCACATATTAATCATAATATTCGAACTGACAGCTTAAAAGATGAAAAATTTGTAAGGGAAATTGGTAAAGAATTAGATGTTGAAACATTTTCGAGGCATTTAGACCCTAATTCTAGAACTAAGAAGGATAGTCTTGAATCATGGGCCCGAAATGGCAGGTATAAAATTTTAGAAGAGTTTCTTGTTGAATGTAAATTTGATTTTATAGTTACTGGACATCATAAGAATGATCAGGCAGAAACTATTCTGAAAAATATTTCCGAAAAAACCGGATTGTTTGGATTGAGTGGTATAAAATCTATAAATCAAAAAATCATTAGGCCACTTCTACCTTTTTCTAAGGAAGAATTAATGTATATAATTGACAAATATGACATACCATATACGCATGACTCTTCCAATGATGAATTAAATCTAAAACGTAATTTTATTCGAAAAAGAGTCCTTGGTCCATGGGTTAAAGAATATAATGAAGTTGTAGATTCGATATATGAAGCAGGACTTAATTTTTCTAAATATCAAGAATCATTGCTTTATTTTATTGAAAATTTTATTAAAAATAATATCATATACGATACGAATGATCATATTTTAATTGATAAAAACAAATTGGGTCAAATCCCTGATTTAGCTAAGATAATGGTTATCCAAGTTTTAACAACTTCTATAGGTCGTTTAAGAAAATTTGATTTTGATGATATTATTAATATCTTAAATAATGATAAGGTTGGAAATATATATAAATCTAGGTTTGGCTATGACCTTTTAAATGATAGAGATTTTTTCATAATTAAGAAAAGTACTAAATATAAAAAATATGATGCTGCTGAAATTTCTATTGGTGAAAAATTTCAATTTCTTGATTACGAATATCTTTTTAAAGAATCTAAATTAATTAACAATTTATCAAATGGTCCTAATATCGAATTTATTGATCAATCTAAAATAAAAGATAAAAAATTGCGACTTAGACTATGGGAAAATGGAGATTGTTTTAGGCCTCTAGGCATGTCTGGTAAGCAGAAAATAAGTGATTATTTAATAAATAATAAAATAAACCAATTTGAAAAATCAAAACAGACAGTTTTGCTTGCAGACGATAAAATAATTTGGCTTTGTGGACATAGAATTGATGAAAGATTTAAAATAAGCAATACAACAAAAAAAGTTTTGAGCATTAGTAGATTTGAAAGGAACTCTTTCTAGTGATGGACATAAATAAAAATATAAAACCTTATATTTCAAAAAAAGTTATTACTAAGCGAATTCAAGAAATTGCAAGTCAAATCTCTGATCGCTACGATAAAAAAAATCCAATTTTTATAGGTATTTTAAATGGAAGCTTTATTTTCATTGCTGATTTAATTAGAAATTTAAAAATTGATTGTGAAGTAGATTTTCTTAAAATATCT
>CACEHW010000010.1 GCA_902559415.1 uncultured Fidelibacterota bacterium | reverse complement strand
AAAAAATGTTTTTTTAAATCAACTTGACCTGATTCATTTGGTTTAGGCAGTACCAATGTTGTCATTAGATAAATACCACTTAAATTTACTACTATAAGAAAAAATGAAGGGTAATCCCAGTACTCTAAATTGTTCAATGCCCACATACCCCACCAAGAAAAAATATCCCAAATAAAAATAGTTACAAACCAAACAGCATTTATCCAATAAATCTTTACGCGGGAATAGATTTCAATTAATTCAGAAGCAGCTCTTAATAAATGAGATATTGCTAACCCTACAATTACAGAGAATAAAACCGCTACGAATTCAAATGCTGACATATTCAAATCTACAAAAAATATTACAAGAATTTTTGCAGGAGGCTATAAACAATAAATCCCAAAAATGTGGGATTTATCATTTAATAAAAATTATTTTTTACTATAAACAAAAAATAACGCAGCAAGAACAACATTAATAATAAGATTCCCAAATAGAGGAGGTCCAGATGCTTGTCCTGTTGCACCATGGAATCCTAGAAGCAAAACCCATAATAAACCAATTAAAGCAAATAATTGGCCATACGATGTAATAGCACTTCCTGCAATATCAGGTGTTCTCCATGACAATATAGCAACTGCAATAAGAGATACACCCATTGCTTGCGCCAGAGTTTGTAATTGTGGTGTAATATCAAAACCAGCCATTCCAAGAAACATTTCAGTCAAGAAAAGGAAAAGTAAACCATTTATGAAAAGGATCGCTCCATTGACTCTAAAGATCAATTGTAAATTCATGTAATCTCCTTATTATTTATTTTATTTAAGAATATAGTTATAAAAATAGAAACAAAAAAAACCATGAATGCATGGCTAAATATTCATTTTCTCTCACAATAATTTTTGAAATCTTTTTATAATTTTCTTGCTTGATTCTATATTGAACTCTCTGCTCTTGTTTACTTTTATCGATCTTGGGTAAACAATCACACCCATAAATTCTAATTGCTGTCTAAAAGTTGATAAAAAACTATTCCCATTACCACCACTATGCGTAGCAATTAATCCAATTTTATCTGAAAAAGCGTCTCTCCAATAATCTGTTGTAACAGAAATCCAAGTAATTGCATTTGTCAATATTGGGGCAGATCCACCATTATATTCAGGGCCACAGAAAACGAAACCATTAGCATTAATAACCTTTTCGCATAGATCATTAATTATAGCTTGATCTTCCAATTTGATTTTTCTTGAATATAAAGGAAGTTCATAATCTTCAAGTGTGATTATTTCATTTTTCACTCCGAATAATTCACCAATTTTTTTAGCAAGAATCAGATTACTCCCAGAAGTAGCTGAAACAATTAATATTTTTTTCATAACTAATTCAAACCTATAAATAATAACCTTACAACAATCTGCTAGTGTACCTGTACTGGGAATTGCTTTATTATGTTTGTGGTTTATGCTTAGCTGAAAAGAAATACCATAAAAAAGTAGATAAGAATAAAATAAAACCCCCAGAGAATGTTGTAACTAGAGAAGATTTTAAGCCACTCCAAAGAATATGTGGTGCAATTTTTGAAATATTAGGGGAAAGACTTAAAGCGTTACTTATTCCTACAGCTGTAGCGATGATACCAAAAATGGCAGTTGCTGAGCCAATTAATATAATTTTATCAATGTGGAAAGCTCCCTTTATGTTTTTGAATGACATAAAAATCAAGATAAAAAATGAAAGAAAAATTGGTATCATTAGAAACCCACCAGAAAGAAAATATTGAACCATAGCTAATCCTTTTATGTGATTAAATATTTAAAATATAAACATATTTCACAAACAAAAAACCCCACTAATGTGGGGTAATTTATCCTAATAATCTATAATAACTAACTTGTGATCTTCGTCTGCTCATCAAGTACATCATATGCTTTATAGGTAATGTTTACAAAACTAGGATTACTTCCTAAAACTTGGTCATAAAATTCACTTTGCAAATAATCTTCCATTGCTTGGCGGTCTTTCCAAGTATATACACCACCATATACATTATTAGCCTCATCAGATAACCATACTTTAGATAAAAGACCACTTACTTCTTTAAATGCAGGTGCAACATCAATAGTAGCACCTAGGTAATCTTGATGGCCAATGCCTTCAAGATTAAAATTAACAACTTGAATAACCATATAAACTCCTATTTATTTAAATACAATGTACAAAATTATAAAATAGATTCTCATCCAGTTTTAATATTTTATCCATATAAAAATATACCCATTATCATATATACAAAAAGTTTCATGGGTGTAAAGAACTTATTGTGTTTAATAATATTCTAATCTGTATTCCAATTCAAAATTCCAGTCACTGTAGGTAAACCCCATAAAATCAATGGAAACAATCCGCTTGGTATTTCAGCAACGGGCACACCCATCATTTTAAGCTGCATTATAGCTGATACTATAAACCACACCACCACGGGTGCACATAAAACTGCGGCCAGCCTAGCCTGAGTTTTGCCTTCTGTCATAAAAGCAGCATATAACAAATATACCGATACCGTTAAGAAATAAAGAACTATAGCTAAATCATCCTTGCTAGCTCCCATTTGCATAACTGGAACAATAACACCCATAACTGAATGCATTACAGCAATTACTATGAGCCAAATTTTTGGTTTCATTATCATATCTTTCATAAATAACTCCTTTATTATTTTTCAGATTAACTAAATCTACAAATAATTACTTTATAATGTGTAGGAGGCTACATATATGAAGTAATAACAATTAAAAATGCTATTACCAGCAAACTAGAATGTTGAAAAATAAATGATAGCTTTTTTAAAAGATTTATTTTCTCAACTTTTATAGGATTATTTTTTAATGACTTCAAGATTGGATTATCTTTATCATATTCAGCACATTCTTTTTGTTTTTTCAGAAAATATTGATATTCAATCTCAGTCATTAAATCTACATATTTTTCTGAGATTTTAATAAATCTCTCATCCTCACAGGGATTAGGAACTTGATTAGAAATTCTAATATCAAGATTACTACTGGCCTTAGAATTTGATATATCGACATTATTTTCATATTCAGTACACTCTTTTTGTTTTTTCAAAAAATATTGATATTCAGTTTCAGTCATTTGATCTACAAATTTTTCAGAGATTTTAATAAACCTCTCATCCTCACAAGGATTAATACTTTGCCCAAAAACAGAACTAACTAATAAAACAATAAATAGATATTTTTTCATACAAACCAAATCTACAAAAAATTAGGCTAGGATATGTAATGAGCTTGTTGAAAACAATGGATTTATTACTTATCAATATTTTTTATATACCAAAAAACAAATGGTAGACATACAAAATACATCAAGATACTATATACACCAGAAGGTACACTTAATATGGATAAACCACTATCTGGATTAAGAATTATATTCCCAATTGTGATTCCCACTGTGCCATTTTGTATACCAGATTCAATTGCTACTGTTACAGCTTGTTTGTTCTTCATTCTAAAAAATTTTGAACTATTGTAACCAATTATAATCATAATAAACATCAAAAGGGTCATTGCTGGCCCTAGAATTGAAAGATTAATAATAAAAGTATTCCATTCACTTACTAGTGCACCTATGATGATGATAACAAATAAAACTGTAGATATCTTTGTTGCGTCAGCCTCAAATGAATCTGCAAAAATCCTAAATTTGGAACGAACTACCATACCGATCCCAACAGGAATAGCAGTGATTAAAAACATAGTGATACCTAAAGATAATAAATTGAGTGGAGGCGCATTTGCTTCCATAAAATACTTCATTGAAAAACCAGTTATCAAAGGTAGGGTTACTATAGTTATAATACTAACAACCGCTGTATATGATATGGATAAGGCTGTATCGCCTTTAGCCATTTTAGTAATTATATTTGAAGTAACACCGCCTGGACATGATGCTAGTATCATCATCCCTACAGCCATTTCTTTTGTTAAACCTATTAAATGAATAATAAAAAATGCTACTATAGGTAGCAAAAATATTTGGTTCATCATTCCAATAAAAAATGCTTTAGGTGTATAAATCAAATTAGTAAAGTCATCCAATGTTAACCCTAGACCAAGGGTGAACATAATAAATACTAATGATAATGGTAAAAATATATCAATAATCATTCAACGATATCTAACTCCAACAAAGTTGAATAAATATTAAAAATGACAAGAACCTTTTCATATCCAAATCTACATAAAATTATCCTACAATGCCTTTAGGCCTTTAAACGCACCCTTCATATGGGGATTAATACAATTATTTTGGCTTCTCAAATAAAAATGAAATCAACCTGGGTATATCTTTTTCATTATCATACCAGTCTTCTTTTACAAGCAGGTTAAATCCTGCTTTTTCAGCACTTTGGATATATTCCTGTTCTGAATGCTGAAATACATCCAGCACTATATCAGTTCCATTCTCTTCAAATTTAGCCCTACTCCCTGCTAATTGTTTTTTGGGGTGAAGTTCACATACAAAACATTTTCCACCTTGGACTAATTTCATAAACAATGAATTAAAAATATGGTCTAATATTTCGATATGCTCCAAAGTTAGATTAATGGTTGCTAAATCGAATGTATTATTATCGACTGGCCATTTTTCGTTAATGTTTGCATTTATAAAAGTAACTTTTTTGGAGGTAATCTTTTTTCTTGCTAAGGCGAGCATATTTTTTGAAAAATCTAAACCAACCAATTTATCTGCTTTAGAAATGAGCCATTCAGTATTTTTACCTGAACCACAACCCAACTCTAAAACTTTAAAAAAATCTAAATTAGACAAAGATTCCTTTATGACAGTTTTATCTAAATCTCTGGTTGGATTGATATTATTATCATATTGATATGCCCAAGCATTGTATTTATCTATATTATTTTTCATTATAAAAACTTACTTCATAAATCACAAAAATTTACCAGTGCATTTAGTTATCTAAACAAAAAACCCCACGAAAGTGGGGGATTATAATAGAAATTATTATATATCTAATTATAGCATTTCTTCTAAATCAATTAATCGATTATGATAAATAGTAATTAATCTCAAAATAAATTTTCTAAGGTGTGTTTTCTCTAAAACATATCCCAATACTACATCATCATTAAAAAACTTATTATAATCATTCTCTTCTAATTCACCGATACCATCTTCGACTATTCTAGGATAATTTTTAATAATGAATTCATTAAATGAGTGGTACAAAACCCTTTCATTTTCTACCCCATCCACAATGTGCGCAGGAATTACTTCATATAAATCGTTTAAAATAATTTTAATAGAATCTTGATCTAATTTGGCGATGCTTCCATCACTATTTAATGAATTATATATTGAAATTGGAAGATTAATCGCTCTATATGCTTTTAGAGTTAGTACAATGCTTCTATCATTTTTAGTTTTACTGGCAATACTATCAAAATCTATATTATTCCAATTTTTTATAACATATTCACCAACTTCTACATCTCTTTGATATTGATTTATTTTTCTTTCAATATAATCAATTCGTAACCTTACTTCATTTTTTATAGAGCTTAAAGTTTTGACATTGTTTTCCCTAATAATACTTAGTTCTCTTTTATCATCAACCCATAAAGAAAGTGTTATGCCTAATACAACAGCAATTAACTCTACTCCCCCTCTAGTTAATATTTTTTTCATACCTAAATCTACAAATTATTACCCTACATACAATGTATGGGAGGCTATAAACAAAAAACCCCACTAAAGTGGGGTTTAATGCGTAAAGAGATTTCTACTTTAACAATATCATCTTTTTAGTTTGCCTAAAATCATTTGCTTCAATACTATAAAGATATACCCCTGCTGATACAGGTTGGTCTAGATTATCTTTACCATTCCATTGAACTGTTTTATATCCAGATGATTGGTTTGCATTAACAAGATTATTTACCACATTACCAAGCATATCATAAATAATAATACTAACAAATAAATCTTCAGGTAAATCATAACTTAACCTAGTAACTGGGTTAAATGGATTGGGATAGTTTTGATATATGGTAAACTTTTCAGGAATGTTAATATTTTTTGACAATGTAAGTTGTTGCTCACTTATTAGATATTCACAATTATTAGTATCTAAACTTGCTCGCCACCAAAAATTGGATGCGTCCTCACTGAATGAGGCTATATCCCCATTGCACTCAAAAGTAACTAATGTTTCCCAAGTATTTCCAAAAAATAAATTAATAGTTAAAGTATCATTTATAAAGGTATATGGGTTTGGGTTTGGAATCGCATCACTAGTATCCAATGAATTCCAATAAGTAGAATCACACTCATTCTGATCACAATAATAAGTGTACCTTATACCATCAAGCAGTTCATACATAGTATTTGGTGTTGAGTTTAATTCATAGCTCCAGAACCATCTACCTTCAATACCTTCATCTGCAACTAAACATTCACCCTCATGTGCGATTACGACATATTGACAGGTAGCATAACAAGGATTAGAATACGTATTACCATCTACCCCACAAACAGGATTCCACTCTTGAGTGCAAATACAATCATTTGGGTCCGTGTTTAAGCATTCATTGTTTTCAGAATCAAACCCTTGTCTATACATAGTGGAATGAAGACCCTCCGCCCAATCATCTCCATCATAATAAAAATCTACCACTTGACCATCACATCTAAATCCTAGTTCATAAGTTGCTGTATTCCCAAAAAATAAATTAATTGAAATAGTATTTCCATCTACTGTGTAAGGATTTGGATTTGGAATGGCATCACTAGTTTCCACTGAACTCCAATAAGTTGAATCACAGCCATTTTCTTCTGAACAATAGTAGGTGTATCGTAAACCATCAAGGAACTCATACATAGTATTATCAAATCCGCTCGGGAACCATCGGCCCTCGATTGATGAATCAAGTTGTTGACTACCGTCACTAAGAGTACCAGTAACTGTTATTTGACTGATGTCAGTATTCCCATCATTATCAGTTACTGTTAAATAAATAATACAGGTAACTAAACTATCACTAATATCATTAGGGCTTTCTTCTGGCACTGTGAAGGTTATTATCGCTTCATTAGTTGAACTGAATACTACTTGGTCTCCATTTTGAGATTGACCCCAACTGTATTGAATTATTGTTCCATCTAAATCATAACTATTTGACCCATCAAGAGTAAACTCGCTACCAATTTGTACACTTACATTTGATGAACCATCATTAATAATAGATACAGGAGGTTCTCCCTCCACACCAGTAATAGTTATTTGGCTCATATTTGATAAACCATCATTATCAGTTACAGTCAGCCAAATGATACAAATGACATCTCCACTACCACCTGGCATATTTGGGTTCGCATCTGATTCTGTGGGCATTATAAAAGTCACAATAGGATCATTTTCAGAACTAAAGTCTATTTGTGTTCCATTTGGAGATTGACTCCAATAATAGGATATAATTGTACCATTGGGATCATAACTATTTGTACCATCTAAAGTGAATACGCTTCCCATTTGCGCTTGAGTATCTAAGCCATCATTAATAATGGAAACTGGTGTTTCTAAATCGTTATCAGCAATTGCTAAAGATTGAAATATTATAATAATTAATGTTATAATAATTTTAGTCATTATATGTTTTTTTTAATTTTTAATTATATTCAATTTGATAACAAGAATTACTAAACACCTAAAAGAAAAAATATTAATTAACAAATGTTAAGACTCCCCCATCATCCCAGAAACAAAAAAAACCCATGAATGTGAGGCAATATTTAAAAGAATAATTTTAATGATTCTCTTTAAATAATTCTAATCGTTGAATAATCCTCCCTGTTTATATATAGAGTAAAACAACCAAATGACTATTACAATTGATACAATATTACCCTCAACAGTGAAAAAATCTATAAAATTTAAAACAAAAAGTATTGCACCAATTTTTGTAATTACGTTTTCATTTTTCTTGAACCATTTACGCATCATAGTCGAATATAAATATACAAAACGTAACTCTATAATTATTTGTGCAGATATAAACAAAAAACCCCACGAATGCGGGGCTTTAAAAAATATAATAATTTTTTAAAAAATGATTTTTATACTTTTATATTGAATAAACTTTTGTTGGCTTCGCTCTCCCTTTCAATGTTATTTCGCCACTAAGAGTACTTTGGCTATGTAATGTTTTTGTTAACGAAGTATAAACTTCATCTCCAAAAAGAATGTTTGTCCCAAATTCTTTATTTGCTCTTTCTAACCTTGCAGCTACATTGACAGTATCCCCAATTGTGCTATACTGAATCATATCCACACTACCCACATTTCCTGCAATCACACTACCGGTGTGAACACCAATTCGCATCTTGATTGAGTCAATGCCATGATTCTTCCAATACCTTGAAGTATCATTTTCATCCCAAGCTTTATTTAGCTCTTTTAATTTTTCTCTCATCTTTATTGCACATTCGATTGCTTTATTTTCATGTCCCTTTAACTTATTGGGAGCTCCGAAAACAACCATGATAGAATCTCCAATATAATTCAATATTTGTCCATTAAATTCTCTTATAACTTTATGCATTTCACTAAAATATTCATTTAAAAATTCTAATGCAACTTCTGGAGCCATATTTTCAGTGATTGTAGAATAATCGCTTATATCATTGAATAAAATCGACACCCACCGATTCTCTCCCTCGAGCTCACCCTTTTGTGATATAATTTTATCGCTCAATTCATCACCAAAATATCTTTTAAGTGTCTCATTCATTAGCTTTCTATTTTCTTCGATTGTTTTTGCTTTTAGAAAATTAGACCTGCTTTCTTTTTCAGATTTCCATTTGTTACTTACTAAAAGAATGTGTGGAAAAAAATACAAAAATATATATAATGTAAAACTTATAGAGTCATAGTTCACAAGCAATGTTAATGAAGTTAAAAATGGGACAGATGATACTATTGTCGATTGTATGAAATTGAAAGGAAATATTGATATCCAAATTATAGATTGCATCAGTGGCATGAATGCAATATGTGGGAGATTAGATAATCTTTCAAAATCTAAATAATACATCGATGGCATTGAAATGATACCCATAAAAAAAAGAGACTTTTCTAAGTATAACTTTTTAAGCCTATCACTCATTAAGTATAAAAATATTATTAAAATAAATAATGTTGAAGGAACTAATATATTTTTTAAAGCAAAAGTCCCTCTTAGGTACAAACTAAGTATTAATAATGACACACCAATAAGCATAACAATTAAAACATAAGAGTAAAATGACTTTACCTTACCCCATTTATCGTTGAGATAATTTTTCTCTAAATCAGTATCTTCAAAAGTTGAAGTAATTAAATCAATTTTATTATTCATCGTAATTAAATATACAAATAATCAAACTACAATGTGTGGGAGGCTATAAACAAAAAACTCCACGAATGTGGGGGTTAATCTATTTTCTAATACTAAATAAAATTGAATCTATCTTTGAAAGTGCTTATAAAGTTGTTACTATCCAGAAACCTAACACATAAATACCAAGTAATAATGCACAAGATGCTGCCAGACTCGCTTGTATTTTTTTAGAAGAACTAATTATTTTTTTTCTTTGTTCAATTAAAGGAATTATCTCATCTGAAGCATCTTCAAAAGAACTAGAATTATTTGCTATTGAAGTGCCAAGTAATGTACCGAAAAAAGCCAATCCTATTTGCAATGGTGTTTCAGCATTATCTGAGATTATTTTATCAGCAACCCAGAAGTAATGTTTTTCTTCCTCATTTTTGCATTCATAAGCAATGTACAACTTATTGTATTCCTCTTTTTTTACCTCCCCATCTAAGCATTCATTGAGTTTAGTCTTATCAATTTTACACTTACTCCATTTTGTTTGGCTATATGTATTACCGATTAATAAAAAGGATAAAAAAATATATTTTTTAATACTTCCCAAATCTACAAATAATTACCCTACAATGTGTGTGAGGCTATAAATAAAAAACCCCGCGAATGTGCTGTAACAACTATAAATGTAATTTCATTCCCATATGGCTATCTCTGAATCCTAATGCTTTGTAAAACTCTATAGCATCAGGTCTCTGTTTATCAGTCGTTAGTTGAACCAAATGAGCCCCCTTATCTGTACTTCTTTTAATTGCCCATTTGAATATCTTTTTCCCAAAACCCTTTCCTCTAAATTTCTTGTGAATTCTTACTGCTTCGATTTGAGCCCTTAAACCACCTCGGTATGTCAAATATGGTATAAAGGTAAGTTGGAGGGTACCAATTATATATTTATTAAAATTCTCAAGAATGATTAATTCTTGGTTTTTATCTTGAAGAATATTTTGGAATGCATCATAATAACTCTTTGGTAATGGAACTTTATAATCTTCTCTTTTGGAACCAAGTTCATCATCGGCTAACATTTTTACTATGTTCGGTATATCACCCTCTTTTGCTTTTCTGAATATTAAATCCATATTATTCTGCATTATAAAATCTACAAATCGTTCCTCGAATAAAAAATGACCAGTGTATCTGTAGTGGAAATTGAGCAATTATCCTTCAATTGAATATTCCCCTTTTGTTTGCAACCATATAGAGCCATTACCTTTTATACTGTAAGGAGCCTCTACTCCACTTTTTAAATATTCTTTTAATTCATCGCTAATTTTTACATCAACTGTGCTGAAATTAATTTTTTCTTCCATAGCAATTAACGAAGCATCTTCAATAAGTAATGGTTTATCATTATCTATATTCATTTTCAATATTTTACCATATCCTTTTAAAATAAGAAATCCCTCACCATAAACATTCATCCAAAATCCACTATCAAATATTTCAGTAATCTTTGTATCTAATAACTTTATTTCAACATCCGATGATCTAGCAAAATGCGCATCAGCCTTAATTAATATGGGATTATTTTTGGATATCTCTATTAATGTTAATTCAGAATTATCTCTACTTCCTAAAACAAGCGATAAACTTTCTTTTGCTTTATAGGCAACATAAGAAAGACTTTTCCCACCTAATTTTGCAAGTATATTTTTATAACTGCTTAGTTCTAATTTATTTTCAGAAATGAATTCACCATCTGAAAAAATAAAACTTCCTTTTTCAGCAATGATACTTTCACTTTTTTCAAGTTTTACTTCAGCATAGGAATTTGGATATTCTGTAATGTTAATATTCATTATTCAGCCTTCAATTTTGCAATAAATCTACCCATCATCCCTCAAACAAAAAACCCCACGAATATGGGGCTTGAATGGTAATCAAATTATTTACTCTGATTCATTCCATTGATAAGCAGTATATAGAATAAATGCAGTAGTGCTTACCTCAATGACACTGAAGAATATATAATGCAATGTATTATCAGCAGTAAAAAGTGTAGCAGCCTGTACTATAGTCATAATTGAGGCTACAATAATGTTTGCCAACCGATTTGGTTTGTAGGATAATATTCGAGATAAAACAATCATAACCATAGGCAATTCCATTAAAAAAGAAAATGCGAGTAAAAACTCTTGGTTTATTTCCATACCTCCCATCTCACCTGTCATTAATTGTTTTAACGACTCGGAATGAAATAGCGTAAACACATCACAAAATATGTAATTCAATGTCACAAAAATCCAAAGAGTCGAAAATAATACATTTTTATTCATTAATATTCCTTTTCATAATAATCTCATTATCTAGATCTAACCACCATACTATAAATAAAAAAACCCCACGAATGTTAGTTTCGCATCTAATATATGACTAGTTTAAAAACTAATAGAATCCAACCAAAGAATAATGCAAAATAACATATTGTAAATGAATATGCTCTTTTTCTTGTATTATTTGTTGTTAATCGTATAAAACTATGGAGAATTTTAAAGAATACAAAAATCCAGGCAAGAATTACATCTATTGGCTCTACCCTATCCAACAGATATAATATAAAACATAGTAAAAAGAAAAAAATTGGCAATTCAAAGAGATTCTTATAATGTTCTCTAACTTTGATCGCTGAATCAGGTAATTCTCCTTTATAAAGCCTAAACCATTCAGACTTAATATTATTATTTTTATATTCCCTAGAGAACACGCGACTATAATGGGCTAACGAAAAAAAGGTTAAAAAGACCAAGGGGAATATTGGATAAATAATTTGAGTTTTCTCCATCACCAAATCTACCAATCATCTCATAAACAAAAAACCCCACGAATGTGGGGATTGTACTATTGGGATGTCTTATCCCAAACAGACCACATTGACCAAACAACCAATAAGAAAAGGAATAATCCTACTAAGTATCCTCGATATTGTCGTGAAATTTTATCCCAAAGGTTCTTCATAAAAGTTTGTCATTCTTCTTCATCTGATTGTGTTTCTTTAGGTTTCGAATTCTCTTTTTGCATTTTAAAATATATGAAACCCGCAATTAGAACCACAGTCATCACTATTGCATCAGTTGGTATATTCATAATAATCTCCTTATCCAAATCTACAAAAAATTACCCTCAAAAAAATGACCAGTGTATTACCAAGTGCGTTTAGTGCTTTTTAAGGTATTTTTAAAAAAATCAGACAAAAACAAGTACAAAAGACAAAAGTCCTATTCCTTCTCGAAAAATAAGGCTTTAAAGTGTCGAGTTGGAGAGATTCGAACTCCCGACCTCCTGCTCCCAAAGCAGGCTCAGAATCCTCAATAAATGAAACTTTACCAGTGTATCTGTAGTGGAAATTGAACTAAAATTTCAGATCCACCTTCTTACATTTTTTTTATATTCTAAAAATTCACCTTTGAACAATTCAACCATAGCATTTTCTTCGGGTATAATTTGAAAGAGATTTAAATATAAAATAAATAAAGGAATTAAAAATAAACATCCAATTGGGTTTAGTATAATGCTAATTCCAAACAGCACTAATAATAACCCCAGATACATAGGATTTCTTGAAAATTTATAAATGCCATCAGTTATTAATTTTGTAGCATTAGAAGGATTTAGTGGAGTAATGGTAGTTTGATATTTTTTAAATAAGATAATTGCAGATAAAATAATAATTAAGCCAATAATTATCATAAAAGAACCAAAAATAATCCCATTCCTAATTTCGATTTTGGGAAAAATATCTTTTGTATAATTAATCAAAAAACCAAAGGTTAATGCAACTAAAGGAGGGGGAATTTTAGTTTTTATATGCATCATACTTCAAACAATATACCTATCATCTCATAAACAAAAAACCCCACGAATGTGGGGCTCTTTATAATTATTCTAGTATTATGTTAAGACTTCTGGGGAGATTTTTCTGAAGAAACCCTATTCTTATGTTTTGTTACTTTATAGACTGTATTTTGTTCCTGATTATGGTATATTTTCTTTTTTTTAATATCTTCTAATTCTGAATGCCTCTCACAATGTTTAGTAATTGATTTATTATGTTTAAGGTAAAAAATATCTTTGTAATCATCATCGCTGTAGTGGTGCAATTTCAAATTAGTACTTACTATATGACCACCGCTAATAAATAGTGCTATACCTAATATTGTTTTTAATATCACTTCTATGCTCCTAATCTTAATTCAATATACGAACAATTAAACTTTATATAACAGCAATACTGACTATATTAAATTTTAAGGTAACTAATAGGATATCATTATGCTCTATGGAAATTTTAAGAATACAACTTTTACTCAATCCACACTCAATATTAATGCAGGTGTAGGATTCTTTATCGCTTTGATAATGAGATATTTTTACCCTTCAGCACTTATTGCAGAATGGTATTGGTACCTTTTGGGAATGTTTATTTTTTCAGTTCCAGGATTGATATCAACATACAAACAATACAAATCAGGGTATTCCCTTGAACAAGTAAAATTAACGACTCGACCCTTTAGGACATTGTTTTAAAACAAAAAACCCCACAAATGTGGGGCTACAGATTAATAATCACTTAGTTCTGTTCTTATTTGTAAGAATATCTCCAAGTACAATAAGAGCAAAAACTGAACTTGCCATATACTGCCCTATGAAAATCATAAAAATAACACAGATAGCCATTACTCCTAAAACTATATTCCTAATCATTGGGCTTGCTGGTTTTTTTAACCAATTCATATCCAAATCTACAAATAATTACCCTACCAAATGACCAGTGTATTACCAGTGCATTTAGTGCTTATTAGGGTATTTGTAAGGGAATCAGTTAAAATCAAGTAATAAAGACAAAAGCCCTACTTCTTCTCGAGAAATAAGGCTTTAAAGTGTCGGGGTGGAGAAATTCGAACTCCCGACCTCCTGCTCCCAAAGCAGGCTGAGAATCCTCTATAAATCAAACTTTACCAGTGTATCTGTAGTGGAAATTGAGCCATTTTATAAACAAAAAATCTGCCAAGTAAGTATTTTGAGATAATATTTATAGTGTAATATATATTTGTCATTATGTAATATATTTTTTACATTTAAATTATTATAGAATTAAAAAAAGAGGAATTAAATGCAATTTTTAAATGACTATTCAAATAGAGAATTAAACATATGGGCAGAGTTAGTTCTAGACATAATAGTTTCATTATATTTTATCTCTAGAGTATATCCATTACTTATTAATGACCAGTTTAATAGCGAAGCTTTACTTCCAATAATTTTCACTAATATTATAATTTCTATCATTTACTCAATAATCGTTTTTGGAGCTATTGACATATTTACAAAAAAGGAAAAAAAAGATGAACGAGATTATTTTTATGAATTAAAAAGCTATAGAATAAGTTATTATTTATCTCAGGGGGGTATTTTGTGCATCATATTTTTAATTGCTTACAACGCAGTATATCAAGAAAATATTGGTTTATTAACTCTTCCTAAAATCGCTATGATATTCTTTATTATAGCAGTGATATCTTCAACCGGCAAGTCCTTAACTCAGTTATTTAATTACAGAAAAAGCATCTAAATGAAGGAACAAAGAATTAAGAATCAAATTCGTCGGTTGCGATTTGAGGCAAATGAGATGACTCAAGCAGAGTTAGCTGAGAAAGCAAGTGTCACACGACAAACGATTATTGCACTTGAAGCTCAAAAATACTCACCATCACTTGAGCTTGCATTTCGTATAGCTAAAGTTTTTGATGTGCCATTAGAAAAAGCATTTCAGTATAATTAAACCAACCTACAATGTGTGGGAGGCTATAAACAAAAAACCCCACGAATATGGGGCTACTCTTCTTCGCTTGAATCTGAGTTAGTGCTCTTTTGTTTATTTTTTGTTTGGGATAATGCAGCACCAAAAGCAATGCCGATACTAATGCCTATGCCCATATTATCAGTTGCTGCTCCTATCCCTATGCCAATAGCCACCCCTGCAAAGAATTTTAATTCTCCTCTCATATCCAAATCTACAAATAACTACAATATAAAATGACCAGTGTATTACCAGTACGTTTAGTGCTTTTGATCTAATAAAGAATGTGAATTAAAATTATTCTTTATTTTCCATTTTTTTTAACTAATTCATATCCCCATTCTGCAAGTGTTTCGAAAATTGGAACTAGTTCTTTTGCTTTATCTGTCAATGAATATTCTACTCTTGGGGGTGTTTCAGGATATGAAACTCTATTTAACATTTTGTGTCCAACTAGTTCTGATAATTGGGTAGACAATACTTTTCTTGAAATTGTTGGAATTAGAGCATCAAGTTTTCCGAATCGTTTAGGTGATTTTTTTAAATGAGATATAATAATTGGTTTCCATTTCCCACCTACAATAGTTAAAGCATATGTCAAAGGACACTTATTGTGTTTCATAATATTAAATCCTCTTAATTGTTACTTTGAAGTAACTACTATTTGACTATTTGATAATATATAAGTTACTAAAAGTATCTATTATTAATAACTTTATGTAACAAATAAAACTAAATATAAAAAATGAAATCCTTAATTAACCATTTTAAAACAAGTCCTATACCGACCTGGATAAATATTGTACAAATTTTATTAACTATGATTGTCATTCAGCAGACATATCAATTTTACTTTGATATCGATGCAGTTTCGGCATCAGGGATTACAACCGAGGGTATTCCAAATAAAAACCTGATTTATGAATTTGCGGGTAGGACTGGCACTATGGCTGTAATTTCTATTTTAATAATGCTATCACAGGATGTTAAACTATTTATCATTATGTTTGTTATGAATGTTTTTCGGGAAGGACAAGAAACAATAATTAATCCTCTTTATCCATTAGCAAATGCGCCTGTCGATCCCACCACAGATTTAATTCTTCATATCATCATTGTCACCATTGAAATTATGGCATTATTAAAATTAATTAACATTTTTAAAGCCAAAAACTGACCAGTGTATTACCAGTGCGTTTAGTGCTTTTTAAGGTATTTTTAAGGAAATCAGACTAAATCGGATCTATACACAGCACCCTTACTATTGAACCAACCATACAAATACTTGCACTACTTAATTCTTCATAAGTAACACTAACTCTCAACCCATCTCTAAATTGAAAATCTGGCTCAACTTCTAAATCTCCAATTTCAAGAACTTTCTCATCATCAAGGACTAATACATAAGAACAGCCATCCAATCCTGTAAAATTTCTTAATATTGCTTTTTCATCACATAGAAAAGTATCATCTTCATTTCTACAAGATAGAACTAATAATAAAGCGAATGCTATTAAAGTGATTTTCATTTTTTAATCTACAAATAATTACCCTACAATGTTTGCGGGGCTATAAACAAAAAACCCCACAAATGTGGGGCTTAATGTTATTCTATCATTTATGAGCCTGGGGGTGCCATTTTTGTGATTGTATAAATCTCTTGTTTCAGTACATGCTCTTCCATTATTGCTTTAACTGGAGAATTAGGGTCGTTCATCATCTTTGCCATTTTTGGCATATCAACATCAAATAATTGTACCATTGCCATTTTATCATCTACCTTGCCTACTCTTGTGCGATTTTCATCAACAAATGAATTTCTACCACCTGGATCTTTATCAAAAATTGCTTTCCAACTATCGTATGTACTCTTTATATGAACTACTATACATAAATCCATTACTGTACTCCTTTTTTATTATTTTTTCATACTGACCTAATCTACAAAAAATTACCCTATTATGTGGGCGAGGCTATAAACAAAAAACCCCACGAATGTGGGGCTATAAATTTATGTCAATAGAAATGGTTTCATTTTTTGCCATTTTTTCTTCCATATTACTGGAACAATAAATTTCTTTAAAATCCATGGCATATCGCTCGTGAATTCTTCTCTATCATTGCCTTCAAGATTATAAATGAGAAAAGGTAATATTAATGTCGCTGGATTGCTCATGCTTTGACCATGCTTACCTAATTTATCTGATAATTCAATCTGTTCTTTTGATGAGAGCACTGGCTCTAAATCTAATTCAACAGTTTGTTCTTCCTCTTCCCTATGCTTTACCCATAGATCTTTAGTGTCTTGTAATAAACTTCGAATTTCTCGGTAGTTTTCAATTGTTGGAATATCAATGTCAATTTTATTTTTAATTTGTTCTGCCAAAGGATGAAGTTCTTTATGTTGCTTTTTTAATTTAGAAAAGTCAGCATCTTTAATTTTCTCCTCAAAAGTAGGAAACATTATTTCATCTTCCCCATGATGATGTCCAAAGAAGACTGTTACAAGTGAACTTATATAATCTTTGAAGCCAGCATGATTTTCACTATCAATTTTATTTGAACTTAAACACCTATCTAGATGCGATATACCAACATCTAATGGTCGAGATAGAACCTTATGTATTAGTTCTAAACCTTTAGAAAGATGCTTGCTATTACCTGTAGCAAAAGAAGTACTAATTGGCACAAAGAAACTACCTATCGCAATATATAATGATTGAGATAACATTCTTCTTCTTGAAATCTTCATATTTTGGCTCCAATTAAAAATATTTAATTAATAAGTTAGATTAAAATTTAATTTATAATGACCAGTGTATTACCAGTGCGTTTGGATTATAAACAAAAAACCACACAGATTTGGAAACATTTAACACTATATTAATTCACGTATGATATGAAAAATACATTGACACAAGACCAAAAAATTGCAAAAATGACATTTTCATCAATCTATCCTCATTATGTTAATAAGATTGAGAAAAAAAACCGAAGTAAAGATGAACTACACAAAGTAATCAAATGGTTAACAGGTTTTAAATTTGAGGAACTGGAAAAATTTATTGAGCAGAATGTTACATTTGAATCATTCTTTATGAATGCAACTTTAAATAAAAATGCTCATCTAATTACTGGTACTATATGTGGTATTAAAGTAGAAGAAATTAAAAACCCAATAACTAAGCAAGTAAGATATCTAGATAAATTGGTAGATGAGTTGGCAAAAGGAAAAGAATTAGATAAAATATTAAGATAAAACTTTGGACATTAAACCCCATAAATGTGAAAGTATCATAGATTTGAATCTTTATTTAAAGTCATATCATACTTGTCTAGTCCTTCGCCATATCCATTTTTTGTTATTTGTTCGGTAATAAAACCAAATTTCTCGAAAAATTGATGAGTATGTTGGCTTGTATCTAAATGTATTTCAATTTCTGGATAATTAATCATAATATGATTTAATCTATATTTTAAAGATCGACTTCCATATCCTTGTTTATGGTATTTTCTATGAACTAACCCCCAGCACAATCCTGCTTTTGTTTTTGTTTTATTTAAACCATAACCACCACAAGCGACGAGATCATTATCTTTAAAAAAAACAAAATATGTTTTGCTTTTTCTTAATAAATAATTTTTATAATCTAAATGCTCAAAAGGTAAAATATATTTGGGGGTATTACTTTGAATAATTTCCATACAACTTTCAAAATGCTTTTGCTGGTAAGATTCTATTCTCATATATAAAAATCTACCCATCATCCCACAAACATAAAATGACCAGTGTATTACCAGTGCGTTTAGTGCTTTTTAGGGTATTTTTAAGGAATTCAGACTAAATCAGGTCAGAAAGACAAAAGCCTCATTTCATTTATCAGTAAAGACAAATATTAACATTGAAGCAAGAGAACACAATCCAGAAAAATAAAACAAAAACTCTCCTCCAGGATTATTAATAATATATGTAGAAAGAAAACATAATAAGGAAAAAATTAGAGATAAATAAAATGATAGTTTATGCTTAAGCATTTAATAATCTACAAAAAATTAACCTACAATGTGCAAGAGGCTATAAACAAATCAAATAAGGAATAGAATTACTCTTAATAAAATGACCAGTGTATTACCAGTGCGTTTAGTGCTTTTTAGGGTATTGTTTCTATAAACTATTATATGCCAATATTAATAAGGTTATTTCTTCCTCTAATAGAGCATCTGATAATTTTGGTTTTTGAACACTAGAATGCTCAATAAAATATTCTTTTTCTCCTAATTTGATTTGAGAGCCAATCCATCCAATAATACCAATAAAAACTCCTGGCTTAATACCAAAAGTAGCCATTTTTTCATAGTCTTCAGGGTTTGCGCCTTCACCACTATAATAGCCTTTATTTCTAATTTCTTTATCTATTTCATTCTGCTTTTGGCTTTCAATAATCCAAGGCATAGCGGGAAGGATCATAATGATTGTACCCCACATATACCAAGTTTCAGCATTATTAATTAAATAATTATTTTCAATTACCTTACGACCTAGGCCATCCTCTGTTTCAGTTCCTTTATCGTATCTTTTTTTACTAACTGAGTATTTTTTTTTCTTATTAATGTATTTTTCTATATTAAGATTAACCTTTTTGACTAAATCATCTCTAAGCAATGCATTACTATCTTGTAGTATGGATATAAATTCAGAGACCCCTATTACAGATTGTTGACTATCATCATAAATAAACAAATCATCTTCAGAATTGTATTTGGCTATTTGTTTATCTGAATCTATTGGTTTACACCAAACTAAAGAAAGAGATAGAAATAATGATAAATATTTATGCATATCCAAATCTACAAATAATTACCCTACAATGTTTGCGGGGCTATAAACAAAAAACCCCACGAATTTGGAACTGATTTATTGAAATGAAAGTATGGGAATACAAATGGTATATTTTCTTTTTAATATGATGATTAAAATTTTGCCTATAGTTGTGCTCTTACTTTCAATTCCATTGATAGCAATGCAATTAACCGATGAAGTAATCTGGTCTTTTTTTGATTTTATAATTATGGGGGCATTGCTCACAATCACTGGTTTAATGATTGGAATAGTACTTAAAAAGGTTAAATATTATAAATATAGAGAGGTATTTATAGTAATTATAGTAATTATAGTAATGATGTTTCTTCTTATTTGGGCTGAACTTGCAGTTGGATTATTCGGAACACCATTTGCAGGAGATTGAATATCAACACATCACCCCAGAAACAAAAACCCCACGAATGTGGGGCTTGATTAAAGAACTACAATTATTAATTCTCTTTAATGATAATCTTTTTCTTCATTTTTTTAAGTATCTTTTTATTTGTAGTAGAATCACCTATGAAATCATCAATATCCAGGACCATAACATTTAAATCATCAATTTTACCATTTTTTAGTTCGAAATCATCTAAATCAATGTCTATTCCATTAACTATTATTTTCATTAATGTATCACCATCAATAATTTCTTTCTTCACTTGCACATCTTCTTTATCAAAATTCCCATCATAAATGGATAGAAAATCTCCATAATTTTGATTCCCATTTTGATTATATGCGTTTATGGCATTAATTCCTAAAATAGTTATGACAAGCAAGGCAAGGTATTTCCAAGCCAATTCCAATTTATCTTTTAATGACATTTTAATTCCTCCATATTTGATTGATTAATAATTATTTAAGCAGAATAGATATCACAATGTTCCAAATAATAATTATTTATTAAACAATGTTAAGGCCCACCTGT
This sequence comes from uncultured Fidelibacterota bacterium, assembly GCA_902559415.1. GTDB lineage: Bacteria > Fidelibacterota > Marinisomatia > Marinisomatales > UBA1611 > TMED80. The sequence continues at coordinate 7,892 of CACEHW010000010.1, read as the reverse complement.
CATAACCCTAAACAAAAAACCCCACGAATGTGGGGGTTAATGCATAGAGAAATTTTTACTTTAACAATATCATCTTTTTAGTTTGCCTAAAATCCTTTGTTTCAACACAATAAAGATATACTCCTGCTGATACAGGTTGACCAAGATTGTCTGTAGCATTCCATTGAACAGATTTATATCCAGATGATTGTTTGGTGTTTACAAGATTATTTACCACATTACCAAGCATATCATAAATGGTAATACTTACGAATGAATCCTTAGGTAGATCATAACTTATTGTTGTTAATGGATTGAAAGGATTTGGATAATTGTCTTTTAATGTGAAATTAATTGCAGAAACATTAATATTTGGAACTTTTAAAATTTCACCTCCATCACAGGAACTAACATCAATTTCGCTGTATAAATTTGGATCGTGGTTTGGGTCTTCGACCGTGTTAGCCATCATTGAAATTTTAACAATTTCATCACTCGTAGAAAAACAAAGTTGGTGAAAGTTGTCGTTGTCATCAATATCTGCTATCGAAATAGGAATATGCGGAATTAGAACTCCTGAACTATCAGAATAACCAATATAGTATTGAAACAAATCAGATTCTGTATCACTACTTATATAAGGTGTAATACCACCATCCCAGGCAACTTGAATCGTTTGTGTTCCTGAATTACATTCATTCAGATTACCATCAATTCTTTGCGCAAAGAATAAACTTGGTCCATTGGCAAGCGGAATAATATTCGTGGTAGTGATTCCATTTAGGTTTATGATTGCTGAACAAACGGACTCTCCAAATAAAGTATCAATTGTGAATAAATCCCCTACAACTCTGACTTCAACAGGTGGATTAGTAATAGCGGTACCAAATTCACCTAGCAGAAGCACAGTTCGATTTTCTCCGTTTTCATTTGCTGGGGCTAAAACAGCACACATTGGGATGTGTATATTTCCAAGGCTATCTACAACTTCAAAATCAGTTTCCGATAAACTGGATGAATCTAATGGAAATCTAAAATTAACAGGCATACCATCTAACAGGCTTCCTAGTTGATTACACAATATACTTGGTAGTGCATTATCTAGTCCAAAAAAAGCGGACACAAGAGTATCTTGTTCAACCTGTTCAGGATTTGTTTGTGAATAGGATATCTGTAGTAATAAAAAACAAATTATATATTTTTTCATCTTTCCCCCTTCAATTGTTGATAAAATTCATTAAGATAATTCAAATTCTCAGATTTTAGAAACCTTTAGAGATAAATCAATTTTATATGGTCGCCATATACTTCTCAGTCATCTTAGACACCCAAATAAGCAAAAGGTTAAAAGGATAATTCTTTACTAAGTAAATAATTAATGAATTTGGAATTACATTGTATAAAACAAAAAACCCCACGAATGTGGGGCTACTCTTCTTCGCTTGAATCTGAGTTAGTGCTCTTTTGTTTATTTTTTGTTTGAGATAATGCAGCACCAAAAGCAATGCCGATACTAATACCTATGCCCATATTATCAGTTGCTGCTCCTATTCCTATGCCAATAGCCACTCCTGCAAAGAATTTTAATTCTCTTCTCATATACTAAATCTACAAATAATTACCCTACAATGTGTGGGAGGCTATAAACAAAAAACCCCACGAATGTGGGGCTTGATTATAAAACTATATTTTCTTGCATCTGTCTTTCAGCGATGAAATCAATACCACAGGCTAACTTTCCAGCCAACTTTGAATTAGGATTAACCATCCTCCAAAATGGTGTAATAGCATCTATATGTATACCTGTATCGTATTCTTCATAAGATGCTTCTGAAATTATTCGTAAAAATATTCCTGTTGTAACTGGACAAGTTTTATCTGCTTGATATTCTTTAGCCAGGTCATCTCGCATTTTTACTGGCTCAACAAATTCACCATAAAATATTGATTTTACATATTCATCTATAATTGGAGGCGAGGCTATTAACATTTTACTTCCTTTTGGAATGTCAGCGAATTTTTTATCAATAGTCTTTATTTTAAAAGATTTTTCACAATCTCTCTTTTCTATCCAAGACTTTTTCATATTATAATCTACCCATCATCCTTAAAACAAAAAATGACCAGTGTATTCCCAGTGCATTTAGTCCTTTTTAGGGTACTTTTAAGGAAATCAGACTAAAACAGGTAAGAAAGACAAAAGCCTCATTTCTACTCGAGAAACAAGGCTTTAAAGTGTCGGGGTGGAGAGATTCGAACTCCCGACCTCCTGCTCCCAAAGCAGGCGCGATAACCGGACTACGCTACACCCCGAATTTTTTTGGGTGAGTGATGGGACTTGAACCCACAGCCTCCTGTGCCACAAACAGGTGCTCTAACCAGTTGAGCTACACCCACCATACAGCTCATGATTGGATTTCCAAATATAGAGCGAGAGAATTTAAACGAATTAATCGTTCTCCAAAAGGAATTCAATCGATATATTTATATTCATATTTGTAACTTACAATGTGAGACTTTTGTACAGATACTTTTTAAAAGAGCTTATTTTACCATTTATTTTTTCTCTTTTAATGATAACCTTCATTTTATTTGTAAACTTTTTACTTAGAGCCATTGATAGATTTTTAGGAAAAGGTTTAGATTTATTGACCATCTTAGAATATTTATTCTTAAACCTTGCTTGGATCCTTGCCTTGTCTGTTCCAATGGCCGTTCTACTTGCAACGCTAATGACCTTTGGAAGACTATCCGAGGATAATGAAATCAATGCAATGAGAGCTTCAGGTATAGGATTTTTAACCATAATGCGAGCACCAATTTTATTCGGTATAATTATTACAACGATTTTGATCTATTTCAATAATTTTATTCTGCCTGAAATGAATTTCAAAGCAAGGTTGTTATCTGGAGATATCTACAGAAAAAGACCAGATATGAGTATTGAGCCAGGCATCTTTCTAGATAATTTACCAGACTATAGTATGATTGTAGGAGAGAAGTCAAATGATGGAACTATGAAAGAAGTTAGAATTTTTTCTAAAGGAAATAAGAATGCTCAAACCAGTATACATGCTAACTCTGGTAAACTAAATACACTTGAAGATGCATTTCTTTTGACATTATATGATGGAGAAATTCATGAATTAGGTCAGAAAGATTATACAAATTATAGAAGAATAATATTTGATAAACACGTTATCAATATTCCCGCAAAAGACCTTTTACTAAACCGTCGTGATTCTACTAACAGATCAGATAGAGAAATGACGGTGCCAATGATCCAAAAAAAAATAAACAGCTATGAAAAACGACTGGACATAGTATACAAAAGGTTATCAGGTAATTTTTTCAGAACGATTGGAGATAGTACGTTGCCCCTATCCTTACTCGAAGGCAAAGAAATTATTGAAAAAGCTATGCAAAGAGTAAAGGGTCAAGATTCACTATCAGTAGCACAAAGAATAAAAAAAGAAAAAAGAATAAAAAATTTAGAGCGTCAGCTAAATAATGAATTCAATTTGATAAAAAGTTATAAAAAAAGTCAGAATAAATATGGTGTAGAAATACATAAAAAATTTTCAATCCCTGTCGCTTGTATTTTGTTTGTTCTTCTTGGTGCCCCATTAGGGGTGATGAGTAAAAAAGGTGGTTTTGCAATAAGTACTGGTTTGAGTTTTGGATTTTTCCTAATCTACTATGTCTTATTAATTAGTGGAGAGGAAATGGCAGATAGAAGTTTTCTATCTCCAGCAATAGGAATGTGGTCGCCAAACCTTATCATTCTTTTAATTTCAATATATCTGTTGATAAATACTGTGAGAGAAAATGCCCCCATTGGAATAAAACTCCCCTCTTTTTTTAAAAAAACTAAAAAATAACTTATGATCCCTGCAGAAATAATTGAAAAAAAACGAGATGGTTATGAACTTTCTGCACAAGAAATAAATTGGTTCATTGAAGGTGTAATTAAAAATAAAATTGATGATAGCCAATTATCATCACTATTAATGTCAATTTATTTTAGAGGGATGTCTGATTCTGAAACAAATTCTTTGGTTACATCCATGGTGAATTCTGGAGAACAATTTGATTTTAACTATCTTGATAAATTTGTTGCAGATAAGCATAGTACAGGGGGAATTGGAGATAAAATATCTTTCATACTAGCACCCTTATTATGCTCTTTCAATATTATCGTCCCTATGATTGCAGGAAAAGGTCTAGCATACACTGGCGGAACGATAGATAAACTAGAATCTATACCAAACTTCCAAACCCACATGAACTTTAAAGATTTTAATTCACAGATTGAAAAAGTAGGATGTGGAATCATTAGTCAATCTTCTGAAATATGTCCAGCTGATAAAAAGTTATATTCAATAAGGGATTTAACAGGAACAATCCCATCAACGCCCCTGATCTGTAGTTCAATCATGAGTAAGAAAATTGCTGAAGGATTGAATGGTCTTGTGATGGATATTAAAGTAGGCAATGGTGCTTTTATGAAAACACTAAAAGAGGCAAAAGCTTTGGCCAATGAATTAAAAAAAATAGGACAAGCTTTTGGCATAAAAACCGATGTAATCTATTCAAATATGGCACAACCATTGGGTGATTATGCTGGTTTAAAATGTGAAGTTATAGAGGCTATTGAGTGTTTAAAAGGAAATGGCCCTGACGATCTAGTTGAACTAAGTTTAGAACTTGGTTCAAAGATTATGACCCAAAGCAGATTATTTAAAAATCCAGATGAATCAAAAGCTAAAATGATAGAACACTTAAATAATGGAAAAGCATTAGATAAATTTGAAAAAATGATCTTAGCACAAAATGGAGATCTTAAATCCTTGCATTCAGATAATTATACCCCCAAGCATGAAATTATTATAGAATCACAAAAAAATGGATATATTAGTTCAATGGATACAGAAAAAATAGGTTGGGCTCTTGTGGAGATGGGTTGTGGTAGAAAAGTCGCTAAAGACGTACTTGATAATTCAGCAGGTATAAAATTTAATCACAAAGTTGGAGATAGAGTAAATGTGGGAGATCCAGTATATGAGTTGTTTAATAGTAATGAAAAAAAACTGAACGATGCAAAATCATTACTTCTAAAGACATTTACGATATCAAGAGAAAAAACACCAAAACAAAAGCTAATTATAAATACGTAAAATTAATTTCTGTGAATCCTACACTTTTGCGCAGGTTCTGAGCCAGATTTATATACCTCTTTTTCAACGGGACATGCTTTCCTTGAGCCCATTTTTGATACTGAGCATATTTCAGAAACTACAATGCCACTTGGCTTTTGAAAATTTACTCTGGGCATATCCAATATTTTGTGGCTCTCTCTCATGAATCTTGCCCAAGTAGGCAAAGCAGCTTTGGATCCATCTTGTCCGGGACCTAAGCTAACCTGATAATCGTCTACACCAAACCATACCCCCGCAGCCACCTGAGGAGTAAAGCCAACAAACCAAGCATCACTCCATCCTTGCGTAGTACCAGTTTTACCAGCTGCAGGCCTTGTGAAATTATATTTCCACCTTGCACTTCCGCCAGTACCTCTATCCATTACAGTTTGCATCAAATTCGTCATCAAAAAGGCAATCTCTTCACTTAATACTTCATATTGTGCTGGAGCGTATTCTCTAATTGTATTTCCATATCGATCTTCAATTTTAGTTATAGCAAAGGGCTTCGAATAAACGCCCTTGTTTGCATACGCAGCATATGCCGACACCATTTCTAAGGGTATTACCTCACTAGTTCCCAAGGCAATTGCATCCACAGCTCTTATATCTGTGGATATTCCCATTCTCTGGGCAGTGCGTTTAACTTGTTCAGCTGGAGCATAATCTTGTTGCACTATTCGCACAGAAATCAAATTTAATGATTTTCTGAGACCTTCTCGCAAGGTAGTTAGTCCGCCAGTACTACCACCATAATTTTGAGGTTTCCACTTAACCCAAGATCCATCTGTATTTTGGACGTTTAAAACTACTGGTTGATTCAGAAGCTGTTGGGAGACAGTGTAGCCATTTTCAAGAGCGGTTGTATAAACAAACGGTTTAAAAACTGATCCAGGTTGCCTCTTTGCTTGGACAGCTCTATTATATTGATCATGATAATCAGGACGCCCCCCAATCATGGCCATTATTCCACCAGTTTTTGGATTAATTGCAACAAAAGCCGTTTGAACAAGAAGCTTTGCTCTTAAATCTTTATATAGTTGCGCTTCACCCTGCATCATCATTTTTACAGAATCTTCATCGTAAATGGTGAGATGACCTAATAATTCGAACTCTTCCTGATTGTTCATGATTCTATTATTCAATTTAGATTGCGACTTTTTAATCGCCTCAAGTACAACCTCTTCAGCCTGTGCCTGCAGCCTTGAATCAAGAGTCGTGTATATTTTCAACCCATCACGGTAAATATTAATATCCAAAGCTTCATCTTCTTTCTCTAAAAGCCTTCTTACGTATTCTGTGAAATATGGCGCCTTACCTCTTATTGGAAGCTCATTCACAGCTTCTAATGTTGTGGCCCTATATTGTGCGTGCTCATTATGACTTATATATCCCTGATCTCTCATTAATCTTAAAACTGTATTTCTTCTTTTTCTTGCTCTATCCGGGTGTCTAATAGGAGAATAACTTGCAGGAGAAGGCAATAAACCAACTAATAACGCTGACTCATCAACACTTAATAATTTAGACTCTTTACCATAAAATCTCTTCGTGGCAGCTTCAACCCCATAAGTCCCGTGCCCAAAGTGAACAGTGTTTAAATACATCTCAAGAATTTCATCTTTAGTATAAGTCCTCTCTATCTGAACAGCGGTAATAACCTCTTTAATTTTTCGAAGTATACTATCTTCAAATCCAATTGTTTTATATAGATTCCTCGCAAGCTGCTGGGTTAGTGTGCTGAAACCTTGACGATAGCTAAGCGAAAGAATATTGATACTTATTGCACGAGCCACACTCCTAAGTGAAAGGCCCCAATGCTCATAAAACCTTCTGTCTTCTGAAGCAATTACCGCATCTTGCATGTGCTTTGGTATATTATTTAATTCAACAAATACTCTTTTCTGAACAAATAACTCACTTAATACCTCTCCATCAGCAGAGTAAATTCTTGTAACTAAATCAGGGTCATAATTTTCTAGTTGTTCAAGTGAAGGTAAATCGCGAGATAAAACCAGGATAAATAAAAGAACAAGAACTGCACATGAGAAAATAATTCCTAAGGAGACCCAAAAAACTTTAACTAATTCATTCGCGGGGTTTTTATTTGACATATATAAACTTAATAAGTTTCTTTTAAAATAAACCTGCTATAAGAAACATTAATAAAAACAGATAAAAGATATTTATTTTTTTGATGGCATGATCATCTTACTAGGGTCTACGAGTCTATCAAAATCTTCACTTTTTAGATAGCCTAACTGATCAGCAGATTCCTTTAAAGAAATATTTTTTTTATATGAATTTTTCGCAACCTCTGCAGCTTTATCATAGCCAATGTGCGGGTTCAGCGCTGTAACTAACATCAGAGAATTATAAAGATTTTGATTAATTCTATCAATATTTGGTTCAATACCATCTACTGTATTTTTCGCAAAAGAATTCGATGAATCAGCTAGTAACTTTATTGATTCTAAAATATTGTGAGCAATGACAGGGCGGTAAACATTTAATTCAAAATTTCCGCTTGCCCCAGCCATGGTAATAGTGACATCATTACCAAAGACCTGAGTACAAACCATTGTCAGAGCCTCGCACTGCGTAGGATTAACTTTACCTGGCATAATTGAAGAACCTGGTTCATTCGCAGGCAACATAATTTCTCCTATTCCTGATCTAGGTCCAGAACCTAACCAACGTATATCATTTGCAATT
>CACEHW010000009.1 GCA_902559415.1 uncultured Fidelibacterota bacterium | reverse complement strand
TCGAATCCTTCTCTCCCCACTTTGCGAGTGTAGTTCAATGGTAGAACCCCAGCCTTCCAAGCTGGTGATGTGGGTTCGATCCCCATCACTCGCTCTATCCGCCTACGTAGCTCAGCGGTAGAGCACTTCCTTGGTAAGGAAGAGGTCACCGGTTCAAACCCGGTCGTAGGCTCAAAATTCTTTGGTTTTAATATTGATTTTTAAAATAGGAGTAAAGTAGAAATGTCAAAAGCAAAATTTGAGAGAACAAAACCTCATGTAAATATTGGTACTATTGGTCATGTAGATCATGGTAAAACAACACTTACTGCAGCTATTACGATGCATCAAGGTCATCATGGGTTAGCTGAAGTTCGTTCTTTTGATAGTATTGATAATGCTCCTGAAGAAAGAGAGCGTGGTATTACAATTCAAACTGCACATGTTGAATATGAAACTGAGAATCGTCATTACGCTCATGTTGATTGTCCTGGTCACGCTGATTATATCAAAAATATGATTACGGGTGCTGCTCAGATGGATGGTGGTATTTTAGTTGTTTCTGCTGCTGATGGCCCCATGCCTCAGACTAGAGAGCATGTTTTATTGGCGAGACAAGTTAATGTCCCTTCTGTTGTTGTGTTTATGAATAAAGTTGATCAAGTCGATGACCCTGAATTGTTAGAATTAGTTGAGATGGAGCTTCGTGACCTTCTTAATGAGTATGACTTTCCAGGTGATGATACGCCTATTGTCAAAGGTAGTGCTTTAAATGCGTTAAATGATTCTTCTGATGAAGCTGCAAACAAGTGTATTGTTGAATTAATGGAAGCTTGTGATTCTTTCATTCCTGAGCCACAAAGAGATGTTGATAAGCCATTTTTAATGCCAGTTGAAGATGTTTTTAGTATCACTGGTCGTGGGACTGTTGGTACGGGTCGTATTGAAAGAGGAATTATTAAAGTTGGTGATGAAGTAGAAATTGTTGGTATGGGTACGGTTACAAAGACAACAGTTACTGGTGTGGAGATGTTTAGAAAGTTGTTAGATGAGGGGCAAGCTGGAGACAATGCTGGGTTATTGCTCCGTGGTATAGATAAAGAAGATCTAAGTCGAGGTCAGGTATTAGCGATCCCGGGTAGTATTACGCCTCACACAAAATTTAAAGCAAGTGTTTATATTTTGAAGAAAGAAGAAGGTGGTCGCCATACTCCATTTTTTAATGGTTATAGGCCGCAGTTTTATTTTAGAACGACAGATGTAACGGGAGTTGTTACATTGCCTGAAGGTACTGAGATGGTAATGCCTGGTGACAATGTTGAATTTGAAGTTTCTTTGATTACGTCAATGGCGATGGATAAAGAGTTGAGGTTTGCGATTCGTGAAGGTGGGCATACTGTTGGTGCTGGTGTTGTAACTGAGATTGTTGAGTAAAGGTAATTATGGCTGGTAATAGTAAAAGGAATATAATTCAATTAGAGAGTACTGCTGGCACTGGTTATCGTTATACTGTCACAAAAAGTAGAAAATTGCATCCTGAGAGGATAGAGTTTAAAAAGTATGACCCAGTTGTAAGGAAACATGTTGTTTTTAAAGAGACAAAATAAGTTTATAGGAGAATTGATTATAAATAATATAATAGGAGAGTAGCTCAATTGGTAGAGCACCGGTCTCCAAAACCGGGGGTTGCGGGTTCAAGTCCTGCCTCTCCTGCATTATTTGTATTTATCTATAAAAATGATTAAAAAAATTCAACAGTTTGGCTCTGATGTTAGATACGAGATGAGTAAAGTTTCTTGGCCTGATTGGGATTCTCTTAGAGGTTCTACTTATGTAGTTTTAGTTCTTTCTCTTATTTTAACAATGTTTCTTTTTGTTGTTGATTTATTTTTATCTAAATCTATTTCTACAATTATGTAATTATTATGGATTGGTATACACTAAGAGTTATTTCTGGTAAAGAAAAAAAGATTAGAGAAAATATTCTTTTTGAGCTAAACACCGCTGATTTAGCAGATAACGTTGAGAATATTTTAGTGCCTACTGAAAATGTTTTAGAGATGAGAGATGGTAAGAAAAAAATTAAAGAAAAAGTTTTTTTCCCTGGTTATTTGCTCATTCATTTAGATATGAATAAAGAGACAAAATATATCGTAGAGAATGTAAATGGCGTGATGAGTTTTGTTGGTTCTAATGGTAATCCAGAATCTCTTAAGCCTGATGAGGTTAAAAGATTTCTTGGTGATCATGATGGTGGTGATGGTCCAATTAAAGTTACCGAGGCTGCTCCATTTAAAGTAGGAGATTCCGTAAAAGTAAAAGACGGTCCATTTGTTGATTTTTCTGGAGTCGTTCAAGAGGTAAATCATGAAAAACAAAAATTAAAGGTTTCGGTTAGTATTTTTGGAAGATCTACACCGGTAGAGTTAGACTATTTACAAGTTGCTCTTGAAGGGTAGAATTAGGATAGTTAAATGGCAAAAAAAGTTATAGGTTTTATAAAGTTGCAAATTCCTGCTGGTCAGGCAAATCCAGCTCCTCCTGTAGGGCCGGCATTAGGTCAGCAAGGAGTTAATATTATGGATTTTTGTAAATCTTTTAATGCAAAGACTCAGGATAAAACAGGCGATATAATTCCTGTTGAAATCACAGTTTATGCTGATAGAAGTTTTACTTTCGTAACTAAGACGCCTCCAGCTGCAAGGTTGATTTTAAAATCAGCAAATATTAGTAAGGGCTCAAGTGAGCCCAATAAGGAGAAAGTCGGTTCTATAAGTGATTCTGATTTAGTTGAAATTGCTGAAGTGAAAATGGATGATTTAAATGCCAATACGCTGGAACAAGCTAAAGAGATGATTAGGGGTACTGCAAAATCAATGGGTATTGAGGTAAAGGATTAGATAATGGCAACAGTAAAATTACGTAATACCGATTATGATAAAGAATTACTTCATGATCTAAGTGAGGCTATTCAAATCGTAAAAGAGGTTTCATCTGTCAAATTTGATGAATCTGTTGATCTTGCTATTAAGCTTAACGTTGACCCAAGACATGCTGAAGAAAATATTAGGATCAGTACTTCCCTGCCTAATGGGACTGGTAAGAAAGTCGTTCTTTTGGTACTCGCTCAAGGAGATAAAGTTAAAGAAGCGCTGGATGCGGGAGCAGATTATTGTGGTAATAAAGATTACATAGATAAGATCAAATCCGGTTGGGTTGATGTTGATAAAATCATTGCAACTCCTGACATGATGGCTGAGTTGGGCAAACTGGGTAAAATATTGGGTCCTAAAGGACTAATGCCTAATCCTAAAAGCGGTACTGTTACTATGGACGTAGTTAAAGCTGTAAATGATCAGAAAGCTGGTATGGTTGAACTTCGTGTTGAAAAAACAGGTATCGTTCATACCGTATGTGGTAAAGTTTCTTTTGATAGTCCAGATTTGATAGAAAATATATCGAGTATATATAATTCGTTATTAAAAACAAGGCCTCCTTCTGTAAAAGGTCAGTTTATAGAAAAAATGTCTATTTCGTCGACCATGGGTCCGGGAGTTAAAGTCAATCTTAATTCAATAGGGTAGTATAATTATGCCTAACAAGAAAAATATTAATAGTGTAGAAATTTTATCTGAAAAACTTTCTAAAGCTCAGTCTGTATATTTTACTAACTATCTAGGCTTGAATGTTTCTGATGTTACGAGTTTAAGAAAAAAGTTCTATGAAAATGGTGTTGAATATTTAGTTGTTAAAAATACTTTATTGAAGATTGCTTCTTCAATAAATAAAATTGATTTAGATGACGAATTATTTTTTGGTTCTACGGCTATTGCTCTTTCTTATGATGAGCCTGTAAAAGCAGCTAAAATAATTAAAGACTTTTTAAAAGATCATGAATTACCAACCGTTAAAGGTGTTTTATTTGAAGGGTCCTATTTAGATTCGAATCAATTTGATAAAATTGCTAATTTGCCTAGTAAGGATGAATCTCTAACTAAGCTTGCAATTATGTTAAAAAGTCCAATTCAAAATTTTTCAAACTTACTTAGTTCGCCCATGGTAAGCCTTCTAAATACTCTTAGGGGCGTTGAGAAAAACAAAAGTTTATAAAATTAAAATAATAAGGAGTTCATAAAATGGCAGTTAAAAAAGAAGATGTTTTAGCGTATTTAGAAAATGCAAACATGATGGAGGTTTCTGAATTAATTTCTGATATTGAAGAAAAGTTTGGTGTATCTGCAGCTGCTCCAGTAGCAGTAGCGGCTGCGCCTGTTGGAGGAGATGCTGGTGACACTGAATCAAAGACCGAATTTGATGTTGTTCTCAAAGCGGCTGGTCAGCAGAAAATCAATGTAATTAAAGCTGTTAGAGCAATTACCGATTTAGGGCTTAAAGAGGCAAAAGAAATAGTTGATTCAGCACCTAAATCTCTTAAAGAGGGTGTCTCTGAGTCAGAAGCCAATGAAATTAAGACTCAGCTTGAAGAGGCTGGTGCTGAGGTTGAGCTAAAATAATATTTTATTTCGATCTTTTTTAAAAATTATTACACTGGAGGATTAATTGAATTCGCTTAACATTTCAAAAAATGGTAGAGTTTCGTTCACACATATTGAAGAATTATTAGAAATACCAGATTTACTAGCTATACAGACCAAAGCTTACGAGCAATTTTTACAAGAGTATGAGGCTGCTGAAGCTAGAAAAGATTTAGGTCTACAGAGTGTCTTGAACAGTGTTTTTCCTATTGAGGACTCTCACAGGAATTATATTCTTGAGTTTAATTCTTATTATCTTGGTCAACCAAAATATACCGCTGATGAGTGTGTTGATCGTGGAGTGACTTTTTCAGCTCCATTAAGAGTTAAGCTTTCTCTTCATATCACTGATGAGAATAATAAAAATGAATATGCGCAAAGCATTGAGCAAGATGTTTATTTTGGTAATATTCCTTATATGACTGAAAAAGGAACCTTTATCATTAATGGTGCCGAAAGAGTGATTGTCTCTCAATTACAGCGTTCTCCTGGTGTGTTCTTCGATGAATCTATTCATCCTAATGGCACTAAGCTTTATCAGGCTCGAATCATTCCAGCCAGAGGTTCATGGGTAGATTTTACTACAGATATTAATGATTGCCTTTTTGTTATTATTGATAGGAGGAGAAAGTTCCCTGTAACTATGTTACTCAGGGCACTGGGTTATTCATCGAATAGTGATATTTGTAAGGCTTTTGGTAATCTTATTCTTTTAGATGTTAAGAATGGAGATTTAGAGAAATATATTGGTGCTACTATTACAGAAGATGTTATTGATACCAAGACTGGTGAGATTTTTTACGAGAGTGGAACAGAATTATCTTCGCTGGTTATTGAAAAATTACGAGAGAATGGTGTTTCTAGCTTGAGCGTGATTGATGGGAATAAAGATTTTTCTTCAATGCTTATTCTCAATACGATTAGTAAGGATCCAACTCGAGATACTGAAAGTGCATTAGGTGTAGTTTATCAATTGTTGAGAAGTAGTGAACCGCCTAATTTAGAAACTGCTCAAAAATTCATTGAAAGAATATTTTTTAGTCCCAAAAAATATGATTTGGGTCAGGTTGGAAGGTATCGGTTGAATCAGCAGTTTAATTTAGACGTTCCTGTTGAGGAAACCGTTTTAACGATGGATGATATTATTCAAGTTGTTAAAGTTTTAATTGAGATGAGAAAAGGTGATCGAGGTGTTGATGATATTGATCATCTTGGTAATAGACGAGTCAAAACTGTCGGTGAGCAACTAACAAATCAGTTTAGTATTGCTCTCAGTCGCATGATTAGAACAATTCATGAAAGAATGAACCTTAGAGAGTCTGAAAGCATCACTCCTCAGGATTTAATAAACTCTCGTGTTGTCACCACCGTTATTAATACGTTTTTTGGTACATCACAATTGTCCCAGTTTGGTGACCAAACAAACCCCCTTGCTGAAATCACCCATAAGAGAAGAATCTCTGCATTGGGACCAGGCGGATTAACCCGTGAGAGAGCAGGCTTTGAAGTCAGGGATGTACATTACACTCATTATGGAAGATTGTGTCCAATCGAAACTCCTGAAGGTCCAAATATTGGATTAATATCTTCTTTAGCTATGTTTGCTGAAGTTAATAATCATGGTTTTATTGAATCTCCGTATAGGGAAGTTTTAAAGAAAAATGGCTCCTCTAATGTTACTGAGAGTATAAAATTCTTATCAGCAGATGATGAAGATCGTGTAATGGTTGCACAAGCTAATATAAAAATGGATGATGCTAAAAATATAATAGAGCAAAATATCAGGACTCGGGTAAAAGGCGATTTCCCTATAGTTGGACCTGACAGTGTTGATTATGTTGAAGTTTCTCCAACTCAAATTTTAAGTGTAGCTGCAGCTCTTATACCTTTTTTAGAGCATGATGATGCTAATAGGGCCTTAATGGGTTCGAATATGCAAAGGCAAGCTGTGCCATTAATGTATCCTCAGGCTCCGATTGTCGGTACTGGTATTGAGAAAAAAGTAGCAAAAGACTCAAGGTCTTGTTTGGTTTCTCCCGTCGATGGGAAAATTGTATATGTTGACTCTGACACTATTCACATCAAAAGAAAAGAAATACAGGATAGTCTAGCTCTTTTTGAAGGTGAGGCCATTTACAAAATAAAATTAAAAAAATATTTTAGAACGAATCAAAACACGGTACATAATCAAAGACCTCTTGTTAAAGAAGGTCAAAAGGTTCAGCCTGGAGATATTATTGCTGATGGAGCTGCAACTAATCTTGGTGAGCTTGCACTTGGGTCTAATGTTCATGTCGCTTATATGCCATGGAGAGGTTATAATTTTGAAGATGCAATTGTCGTAAGCGAACGTTTAGTTAAGGATGATACTTTTAGTTCTGTTCATTGTAATGAGATTGAAGTTGAAGTTAGAGATACCAAGAGAGGGCAAGAAGAGTTAACTCCCGAGATTCCTAATGTTAGCGAGGATGCTACTAAAGATTTAGATGAAGAAGGTATTGTTAGGGAAGGTGCTCGTGTTAAGGAGGGTGATATTTTAATTGGTAAGGTTACACCTAAGGGCGAATCTGATCCTACTCCTGAGGAAAAGCTCTTACGTGCTATTTTTGGAGAAAAGGCCGGAGAGGTTAAAGATGCATCTAAAAGAGCTGAACCTGGAATTAAAGGTTGTGTAATCAAAACAAAATTATTTGAAAAGCAAGCTAAAAGAACAAAAGCTGAAGAGAGACAGCAAATTCGAGACTATCAAAAACAGGCGTCTGAAGATAAGAAAAGTCTCAAAGTTGCTAGAGATGAAAAATTATTGTTATTGATGAAAGATCAAATATCAAACGGTATTAGGAGTTTATCTAATAACAGGACTCTAATAAAAAAATCAACAAAACTAACTTCAAAAAGATTATCTGGTTTTGATCTTGAAAGGTTCGCTCAGGATGTTCCTTGGGTTGAAGATACAAAAACTTGGAATAAGATTTCTAAGGTTTGGCTTTCTTTTAGGAAAGAATGGTCTAGACTGGAAACTCAACTTGAAAGGCAAGTATTCAAGTTAAAAATTGGCGATGAACTCCAGCCCGGTATACTTAGAATGGCTAAAGTTTATGTAGCTCAAAAACGAAAGTTGCAGGTTGGTGATAAAATGGCTGGTCGGCATGGTAATAAAGGTATAGTTGCAACAATTGTTCCAGAAGAAGATATGCCTTTTCTTGAAGATGGAACTCCAGTTGATATTGTTTTGAACCCCTTGGGTGTTCCTTCTAGAATGAATTTAGGTCAATTGTATGAGGCTATGTTAGGTTGGGCTGGTATGGTTACAGGCAACAAGTATTCCACTCCTGTTTTTAATGGTGCTTCACCCGAGCAAGTATTTAATGAGCTAAGCCAAGCTGGACTACCTGTTACTGGAAAGACTAAGTTAATTGACGGTGTTACGGGAGAAGCTTTTGATAATCCTGTAACAGTTGGTGTCTCTTATATGATGAAGCTAAGCCATATGGTTGATGATAAGATGCACGCTCGTTCTACTGGCCCCTATTCTCTGATTACTCAGCAGCCACTTGGTGGTAAAGCTCAATTCGGTGGTCAGCGTTTTGGTGAGATGGAAGTTTGGGCATTGCAAGCTTATGGTGCAGCTCACACTTTACATGAGATATTAACCGTAAAATCTGATGATGTTGAAGGTCGTTCAAAAGTCTACAATGCAATTGTAAGAGGTGAACAGATGCCAGAGTTTTCAGCTCCAGAATCATTTAATGTCATGATCAAAGAGCTTCAGGGTCTTTGTATTGATGTAGAACTAGATAGTTAAAAGGAATAAAATATGACTTATATTCAATCAAATAACTTAGATACCTCAAAATCATATAATTCTATTACTATCGGATTAGCTTCTCCAGAAGCTATTCTCGCAAGGTCCTATGGTGAGATTCTTAAGCCTGAGACCATTAATTACAGGTCATATAAACCTGAAAAAGATGGTTTATTTTGTGAGAAAATTTTTGGGCCTGTCAAAGATTATGAATGCCATTGTGGTAAGTATAAAGGCATTAGATATAGAGGTATTATATGTGACAGATGTGGAGTTGAGGTTACTCGTAAAAAAGTAAGAAGAGAGAGAATGGGGCATATTACTCTTGCTGTTCCGATTGTTCATATTTGGTATTTAAGATCTATTCCAAGCAAATTAAGCTATCTTGCTGGTAAGAGTACAAAAGAATTAGAGCGGGTAATATACTATGAGATGTATATGGTTCTTGAGCCTGCTGATAGTGGTCTTAAGCCATTTGATCTAATTGATGAGGATGAGTATCTCGAATTAGAGCAAAAATATGGTTTTTCTGCTGTAGATGAAGAGCGCAGGGATAATGAAGATTATTTTTATGCTGCGATGGGTGGCGAAGCTATAAAAGAAATGCTTTCAAGAATTAATATTATGGAGCTAAAAAAAGAACTTGAGGATGTTGTAAAAACTTCTAAATCGAAACAAAAGAGAACGGATGCTCTCAAGAGGCTTAAGGTAGCTTATTCATTTGTTCCAGACCCAACCAAAAAACGTCTCAATAAGCCAGAGTGGATGATAGTTTCTATTCTTCCTGTAATTCCTCCTGAGTTAAGACCTCTGGTTCCTCTTGAAGGAGGTCGGTTTGCGGCTAGTGATTTAAATGATTTATATAGAAGAATAATTATTCGTAATAATAGGTTAAAGCAGTTGATGGAGATTAAAGCCCCTGATGTGATTCTGAGGAACGAAAAAAGAATGCTGCAAGAGTCTGTTGATGCTCTATTTGATAATAGTCGTCGAAAGACTGCAATTAGAAGTGGTTCTCGTCGTCCTTTAAAATCTCTTTCTGATATGCTTAGAGGAAAGACTGGGCGTTTTAGACAAAATTTATTAGGTAAACGAGTTGATTACTCAGGTAGGTCTGTTATTGTGGTTGGGCCGCAATTAAAGTTGCAGGAATGTGGGTTGCCAAAAAATATGGCTCTCGAATTGTTCAAGCCCCATATGATTCGTGAACTAATGAATCGTGGTTACACTCAAACGCCAAGAAGTGCCAAGTTAATGATTGAAAATACTGAACCTGTTGTTTACAAAGTTCTCGAATATGTTGTAAAAGATCACCCTGTTATGCTTAATCGTGCTCCTACTTTGCATAGATTGGGAATACAAGCTTTCCAGCCTGTATTAGTTGAGGGTAAGGCTATTCAGTTGCATCCATTAGTTTGTTCAGCTTTTAATGCTGACTTTGATGGCGATCAAATGGCCGTTCATCTTCCACTATCTCTTGAGGCTCAAATGGAGGCTAGAATGTTAATGCTAGCTAGTCACAATATTTTACACCCCGCTAATGGGCAGCCTATTGCAGTTCCATCACAGGATATGATTCTTGGAGCATATTATTTGACAAAGTTAAAGGATGGTGACCTTGGTGAAGGTAAAATTTTTGGTTCAATAAAAGAAGTAGTAATTGCTTATGAAAATAGGGTTGTTGGGCTTCATGCGAAAATAAACCTAAAACATAATCAGTCATGGTTGTATGGTACTACAGTGGGTAGAGCAATTTTTAATTCGATATTGCCAGATGAAATGGATTATGTTGACAATTTAATAGATAAAAAGTTGCTTACTAGCATTGTTAATCAATGCTACCTAGTTGTTGGAAATTACAAAACTGTTCTATTCCTAGATGACTTAAAAGATTTAGGATTTAAAATGGCTACTTCTAGCGGGCTTTCGATTTCTGTGAGTGATGTATTAATTCCTCAAGAAAAAGATAATATCCTAACAAATGCCTTTGATAAAGTTGGAGATATTAAAAATAAATTTGATAGACATGTTCTTACAGAAGGTGAGAGGTATAATAAGGTAATTGATGTTTGGACGCACACTACCAATCATATTGCTCAGGTCATGGATGATGAACTTCGTAAAGATAATAATGGTTTTAATGCGCTGCATATGATGACTGACTCTGGTGCTCGGGGAAGTAAAGATCAAATAAAGCAGTTAGCGGGAATGCGTGGTCTTATGGCTAAACCTCAAAAGTCGATGAAGGGCGGGGTTGGTGAAATTATTGAGTCCCCAATAACTTCTAATTTTAAAGAAGGTCTTTCTGTCTTTGAGTATTTTATATCGACTCATGGTGCTAGGAAAGGTCTAGCAGATACTGCTTTAAAAACAGCTGATGCTGGTTATTTAACTCGTAGGTTAGTTGATGTTGCTCAGGATGTTGTTGTTTATGAACATGATTGTGGCACTATTAATGGGATACTTATATCAGATTTAAAAGAAGGTGAGGAAATTATTGAGCCCCTTGCTGATCGAATATTAGGTAGAACTATTCTCGATGATTTTGTTGATAGAGGTAAAGTTATAGTAAAAGCTGGTTCTGTAATATCTGAAAAAGAAGCAGAATTAATCAGTGATAGTGGTGTTGAAAGTGTCCATATTAGATCTGTTTTAACATGTGATACTAAGCGAGGTATTTGTGCCAAGTGTTATGGCTGGGACTTATCATTGCATAAATTAGTTGACATTGGAACATCTGTTGGTATAAGAGCGGCTCAAAGTATAGGTGAGCCTGGTACTCAGCTTACATTACGTACTTTTCACATTGGTGGTACTGCTAGTAGACTTATTGAGCAGTCTGAAATGAAAAATAAACGAGAAGGAATTGTTAAATTTTCAGATAATTATGATTTTGCAATTACTAAAGATGAATCTGGATTAGAGGTGCGAAGATGTATGGTTCGGCATGCAAAATTGACTGTGGTTCAAGAAAAGAATTCCTCGAAGACTGTATTCAATGTTCCTTATGGTGCTACTATGCTTGTTGAAGATGGAGAAAAAATTAAAGCTCAAACTACGCTTTTCCAATGGGACCCATATACTGACATTATTCTTGCTAGGGAGACTGGAATTGTAAAGCTTAAAGATTTTGTGGAAGGTGAAACATTTTCTGTCGAATCAGTTGAAACTGGGAAGAAACAAATTGTAGTAATCGAGGCAAGGGATAGAAAACTTAGTCCTCATTTAGAGATTGTTGATAAACAAGGTGAGATAGTAGCGGGTAGTACTATTCTACCTGTTAAGGCAACTTTAATCGTAAATGATAAAGAGCCTGTGGAAAGAGGGCAGACCTTGGTTAAAATTCCAAAAGAAGTTGGAAAATCAAGAGATATTACCGGTGGTTTGCCTAGGGTAGCTGAATTATTTGAATCTAGGAAGCCTTCTAACCCTGCTGTAATGACCGAGATTAACGGGACTGTTAAATTTGGTGAAACTAGAAGAGGAATTAGAAAAATTCATGTCATTGGTAAGGATGGTGATGAAAGGAAATATTCTATCCCTTACGGTAAGCATGTTATTGTCCATGAAGGTGATTTTATTACTGCTGGGGCTTCTCTTTGTGAAGGTGCAATATCGCCAGATGATATTCTAAGAGTTCTTGGGCCATCTGCGGTTAGAGAATATTTAGTTAACGAAATTCAAGAGGTATATCGACTTCAAGGTGTTAAAATTAATGATAAGCACATTGAAATTATAGTAAACCAGATGATGCAAAAAGTAAGCGTCAAAGAAGTTGGTGACTCAAGATTTCTTCAAGAGGACAGGGTTAGCAAAAACGACTTTTTAATTGAAAATGAGCGACTTGCTAAGATGGTAGTAATCACATCTTCTGGCGATACTGGTCTTGATTTAGAAATGATAATTGAAAAATCTGAATTGAATGAGCTGAATAAAGAAGTTAAAGCTGAAGGTAAAGAGATAGCCAAGTATCGTAAAACGGTCCCCGCGACTTTTGAACCAATTCTTATGGGTATTACTAGAGCTTCACTTAATACAGAAAGTTTTATTAGTGCTGCATCTTTTCAAGAAACAACTCGTGTACTTACTGATGCAGCAACTGCTGGTAAGACAGATTATTTATATGGTTTAAAAGAGAATGTTGCTGTGGGTAGGTTGATACCTGCTGGAACTGGAACTCCAATTATCTCTGATATTTTGGTTGGTATTGATACTTCTGATAGTGTTGATGTCGATATAGATGATGCTGTAGCATAATAATAAATTAAAATTATTGAAATGTTGTTAAAAAACAATCTAAATTACGAGGCTGTGGGAAAAAATATATGCCGACAATAAATCAATTAGTAAGAAAAGGTAGGAAGAGAATCTTAAAAAAGACTTCTACTCCTGCTTTAATGAGTAATCCTCAAAAAAGGGGAGTTTGTACTCGTGTTTACACTACGACGCCTAAAAAGCCAAACTCGGCATTAAGAAAAGTTGCTAGGGTTAGGCTTACTAATTCTATTGAGGTTACAGCTTATATCCCAGGAGAAGGTCATAATTTACAGGAGCATTCTATAGTTTTAATTGAAGGTGGGCGTGTTAAAGATTTGCCTGGCGTTCGTTACCATATTGTCAGAGGCACATTAGATACCGCTGGTGTTGATGATCGTAAAACTAGCCGCAGTAGATATGGTGCTAAAAAACCTAAATCGTCCTAAAAGAGAATTATTTTATGAGAAGAAGAAGACCTGAGCGTAGAACGATACTTCCCGACACTAAATACAATGATTTAGCTGTCGCTAAGTTTATTAATTATATTATGGATAGTGGTAAAAAAGGTGTTGCTGAAAAAATTTTTTATGGTGCTATGAATATTATTCAGAAAAAGACCAAGACTGATGGTATTAAAATTTTTAAAAAGGGTATTGAAAATACTTCTCCTAGTGTAGAGGTCAAATCTCGCAGAATAGGTGGTGCTACATATCAGGTGCCTATAGAGGTTCCTAGAAAAAGGGCTTTCTATCTTGCTTCTTTATGGATTATTAAATCTTCTAATAGTTCATCTGGAAAACCTATGTCTGAGAAATTAGCTAGTGAATTGATAGCTGCTGCAAATGGAGATGGAAATGCAATAAAAAAGAAAGAAGATACTCACAGAATGGCTGATGCAAACAAAGCATTTGCTCATTTTAGATAAGGTCAATTATGGCAAGTGATTTAAATAGTTTTAGAAATATTGGTATAATGGCTCATATTGATGCTGGAAAAACTACACTAACTGAACGCATACTTTATTATACAGGTGTAACTCATCGAATTGGTGAGGTGCATGATGGTGCGGCAACAATGGATTGGATGGAGCAAGAACAAGAGCGAGGAATAACAATTACTTCTGCTGCTACTACTTGTATCTGGAATAAACATCGAATTAATATTATTGATACTCCTGGTCACGTAGATTTTACTGTTGAAGTTGAAAGATCTTTAAGAGTCCTTGATAGTGCTGTTGCTGTTTTTTGTGCTGTCGGTGGTGTAGAGCCTCAAAGTGAGACTGTTTGGAGGCAAGCAGATAAATATGATGTACCTAGGATAGCATTTGTTAATAAAATGGATAGAGTAGGTGCCGATTTCTTTAATGTTATGGATATGGTTAAAGATCGTTTAGGTGCAAATCCACTACCAGTTGTGATTCCTATTGGTTCTGGAGAGATGTTTACTGGCATTGTAGACTTGATTTCTATGAAAGCAATTCTATATAACGAGTCTTCTATGGGTTCAAGATTTGAAGAAGCTGATATTCCTTCTGATATGGTTGAGTTGGCAGACGAGTGGAGAAAGCATCTTATTGAAGAGACTGCATCTTATGATGAGAATCTATTAGAAAAATTTGTTTCTGAAGAAGATATTTCTGAAGAAGAACTTCGAATAGCATTAAGAAGAGGATGTCTTGATAATACTTTTATTCCGATGTTCTGTGGTTCTGCTTTTAAAAACAAAGGTGTTCAACGACTTCTTGATGCTGTAGTTGATTTGTTGCCCTCTCCTTTAGATATTGGAGATGTGAAAGGTACTGACCCTAGGGATTCTGATATTGAGTTAACAAGAAAACCAAATGTTGAAGAGCCCTTTAGTGCTTTAGCCTTTAAAATAATGACTGATCCGTATGTTGGTAAGTTGACGTATATGCGTGTTTATTCAGGTAAACTTGATTCCGGTTCTTACGTATATAATGCAAATAATGGTAAAAAAGAACGAATTAGTAGAGTTCTTCTTATGCATTCAAATAAGCGAGAGGATCGTGATGGTGTTGAGGCTGGTGAAATCGTTGCTGCAGTTGGTTTAAAAAATGTAAAAACAGGTCATACTCTCTGTGATCAGTCAAATCAAATTGTATTAGAGTCCATGGATTTTCCAGAGCCTGTTGTTGCTGTTTCGGTAGAGCCAGTTAGTAAGGCAGATCAGGACTCTCTTTCAAAATCACTCGCTAAGTTAGGAGAAGAAGATCCCACTTTTAGAGTATCTTCCGATGAAGAAACTGGTCAAACTATTATTGCAGGTATGGGTGAGTTGCATTTAGAAATATTAGTTGATAGGCTTTTGAGAGAATTTAAAGTGAAGGCAAACATTGGTAAGCCTATAGTTGCTTACAGAGAATCCATAACAAAGGCAGTGGATAAGATAGAGACCAAGTTTGTGAGACAATCTGGAGGTAAAGGTCAATATGGCCACGTAGTTATTAATGTAGAGCCAAATGAGCCTGGGAAAGGGTATCATTTTGAAAACAAGATAGTAGGTGGAGTAATTCCAAAAGAATATATACCTTCTGTTGATAAAGGCATGCAAGAGGCTATTAAAAACGGTGTTATTGCTGGATATCCTATTGAAGATATTAGAATAGAACTTGTTTTTGGTTCGTACCATGATGTTGATTCATCTGAGATGGCTTTTAAAATTGCTGGTTCAATGGCAATACAAGATGCTTGTAAAAAAGCTGGTCCAAAGCTTATGGAACCAATAATGGAAGTAGAAGTGGTTACTCCTGATGAATATTTAGGTGATGTAATGGGTGATATAAGCTCAAGGAGAGGGAAAATTGATGGTATGAGTCAAAGAAATGAAGCTCAGGTAATAAAAGCAAATGTTCCATTAAGTAATATGTTTGGTTATGTCACTGATCTAAGATCTATCACACAGGGTAGAGCCGTTTTTCATATGCAATTTTCGCACTATAGTCAAGTGCCTTCCTCTGTTGAAACTGAAATCATGGAACGAGTTCATGGTAAAGCTGTTTGATTTTTAAAATAGGAGTAAAGTAGAAATGTCAAAAGCAAAATTTGAGAGAACAAAACCTCATGTAAATATTGGTACTATTGGTCATGTAGATCATGGTAAAACAACACTTACTGCAGCTATTACGATGCATCAAGGTCATCATGGGTTAGCTGAAGTTCGTTCTTTTGATAGTATTGATAATGCTCCTGAAGAAAGAGAGCGTGGTATTACAATTCAAACTGCACATGTTGAATATGAAACTGAGAATCGTCATTACGCTCATGTTGATTGTCCTGGTCACGCTGATTATATCAAAAATATGATTACGGGTGCTGCTCAGATGGATGGTGGTATTTTAGTTGTTTCTGCTGCTGATGGCCCCATGCCTCAGACTAGAGAGCATGTTTTATTGGCGAGACAAGTTAATGTCCCTTCTGTTGTTGTGTTTATGAATAAAGTTGATCAAGTCGATGACCCTGAATTGTTAGAATTAGTTGAGATGGAGCTTCGTGACCTTCTTAATGAGTATGACTTTCCAGGTGATGATACGCCTATTGTCAAAGGTAGTGCTTTAAATGCGTTAAATGATTCTTCTGATGAAGCTGCAAACAAGTGTATTGTTGAATTAATGGAAGCTTGTGATTCTTTCATTCCTGAGCCACAAAGAGATGTTGATAAGCCATTTTTAATGCCAGTTGAAGATGTTTTTAGTATCACTGGTCGTGGGACTGTTGGTACGGGTCGTATTGAAAGAGGAATTATTAAAGTTGGTGATGAAGTAGAAATTGTTGGTATGGGTACGGTTACAAAGACAACAGTTACTGGTGTGGAGATGTTTAGAAAGTTGTTAGATGAGGGGCAAGCTGGAGACAATGCTGGGTTATTGCTCCGTGGTATAGATAAAGAAGATCTAAGTCGAGGTCAGGTATTAGCGATCCCGGGTAGTATTACGCCTCACACAAAATTTAAAGCAAGTGTTTATATTTTGAAGAAAGAAGAAGGTGGTCGCCATACTCCATTTTTTAATGGTTATAGGCCGCAGTTTTATTTTAGAACGACAGATGTAACGGGAGTTGTTACATTGCCTGAAGGTACTGAGATGGTAATGCCTGGTGACAATGTTGAATTTGAAGTTTCTTTGATTACGTCAATGGCGATGGATAAAGAGTTGAGGTTTGCGATTCGTGAAGGTGGGCATACTGTTGGTGCTGGTGTTGTAACTGAGATTGTTGAGTAAAGGTAATTATGGCTAATCAGTCAATTAGAATAAGTTTAAGGGCGTATGATCATATATTGCTCGATAAGTCAACAGATAAGATTGTGAAAACTGCAAAATCTACTGGAGCTATTATTTCTGGCCCAATCCCATTGCCTACGAAACGGTCTATTTATACTGTCCTTAGATCTCCGCACGTTGATAAAAAATCTAGGGAGCAATTTCAGACGAAAATACATAAGAGGATGGTCGACATTATTAATTCTACACCAAAAACTGTCGAATCGCTAATGAAATTAGACCTTCCCGCCGGTGTTGATATAGAGATTAAAGTGTAAAATAATATGCGTGGTTTAATTGGCAAAAAAATTGGTATGACGAGAGTTTTTAATTCAAGTGGTAATGCTATACCAGTTACTGTTCTTGAAGTCGGTCCTTGCCATGTCGTGCAAGTTAAGACTCTTGAAAATGATGGTTATGATGCCGTACAAGTTGGTTATATGGATTCCAAACAAAAGCATACAACCAAACCACTAGCTGGTCATTTCAATAAAAACAATGTTAAACCTGCAAAAGTTCTTGCTGAGTTTCGACAAGTCCCAAAATTTGATTATAAGCCAGGTCAGGTTTTTAATGTTACTTTATTTAATGAAGGTGATTTTGTAAGTGTTTCTGGTAAATCAAAGGGGAGGGGTTTTTCTGGGACTATTAAGAAATATTCCTTTAGTACCCAGCGCAAAACTCATGGTCAGGGTGATACTCACAGGCATGTTGGTTCTATTGGTGCTGCCTCAGATCCTTCTAGAGTATTTCCTGGAAAAAAAATGCCAGGTAGGTATGGTAATAAAACTGTAAGCATTAAAGACCTTGAAGTGATTAAGGTTAAAAAAAATAAGAATCAACTATTAGTTAAGGGTAGTGTTCCTGGTTCAACAAATGGTATAGTATATATTACTAGATGACAATGAAAATAGACGTGCACAATATAGTTGGTAAAGTTGTTGATAGTGTTGAGGTTGATAAGAAACTTCTCATTTCTGATTCACATTCTAGTGTAGTTCGCCAAGCAGTGCTATCTGAACTTGCTAATTTACGCCAAGGAACTCACAGTTCTAAAAATAGATCTGCTGTAAGAGGAGGTGGTAAGAAGCCTTGGAAGCAAAAAGGTCGAGGCGTTGCCAGAGCTGGAACAATTAGGTCGCCTTTATGGAAAGGCGGTGGTACAATTTTTGGTCCAGAGCCACATAGTTACAGTCATAAACTTCCTAAAAAAATGGGCAGGCTTGCTCGAAAATCAATTATTTCAAAAAAAATAATAGATGGGCAATTTATGGTGCTTGATAAAATAATAATTGATTCTTTTAAAACATCTGACTTTATTTCATTTTTAGATAACCTTAACATATCAAGCAAAAAGACTTTAATTCTAGTTGACTCATTTCAAGAAAATCTTATTTTAGCTTCTAGGAATATTAGAAATGTTTTTATTGAGAATGTTAAAAATGTTAGTGTTTATGACTTAATGGACTCTGAAATTATCCTTTCTGATAAAGCTGGTTTTGATATTTTATACAAGGTGCTGGCATAATATTTATGTATCAAAAAATTATTATTCGCCCAATTTTGACTGAAAAAATGGCTATTTTGCAAGAGCGTCAAAATAAGTATGGTTTTATTGTATCTGATTATGCCAATAAGGTTCAGATAAAATCAGCAATTGAATCAAAGTTTGATGTTGTTGTTTTAAAAGTTGCTACAATGAATTTTGATGGAAAATTGAAGCAGATGACCACTAGAAGTAATGGTAAAACTATTAGAACTCAGGGAAGGCGAGCAAGTTTTAAAAAAGCTATTGTAACTCTTAAGGGTGGCGATGTTATTGATTATATAAATAGTGGAGCTGAGAGCTAATATGGGTGTTAGGAATTTAAATCCAGTTACTCCTGGAAGTCGTTTTGCATCTAGATCTGATTTTTCTGAGCTTACTACAGATAAACCAGAAAAATCTTTAACTATTGCTCTTAGAAAGAAAGGTGGTCGCAATAATACTGGTAGGATTACTGTTCGTAGGCGGGGTGGTGGTCATAGAAGAAGGTATAGAATCATAGATTACAAAAGAGATAAGTTTGGTGTAAATGGTAAAATAGCTACTGTTGAGTATGATCCTAATAGGTCTGCTTATATTTCGTTGGTACATTATGATGACGGTGAAAAAAGATATATTTTATCACCATTAGATTTAGAAGTTGGTTCTGTTATTATTTCTGGTGATAAGGTGCCTTTAAAAATTGGTAATGCATTGCGTCTTTCTAATATACCTACTGGTTTGTTAGTTCATAACGTAGAGTTAGTTCCTGGTAGGGGTGGTCAAATGGTTCGTACTGCTGGAGCTTATGCCCAAGTAATGGCTCACGATAATAATCTTACTACACTTAAACTTCCTTCTGGGGAAGTTAGACTTGTTCCAGACCAGTGTATGGCTACTATTGGTCAAATAGGTAATAGATCGTATGAACAAATCGTTTCAGGTAAAGCAGGGCGCTCACGATGGTTAGGTAAAAGACCTAAGGTTCGAGGAGTTGTAATGAACCCTGTAGATCATCCTCATGGTGGAGGAGAAGGAAAAACCTCTGGTGGTCGCCATCCTGTTTCTCCTTGGGGTAAGCCTACTAAAGGTTATAAGACTAGGAAAAAAAATAAGAAATCGAATAGTATGATAATAAAGAGGCGTAAATAACCATGGCTAGATCTTTAAAGAAGGGTCCATTTGTTGACCAAAAGCTTATGTTGAAAGTTGAAAAAAATAATGATAGCGGCAAAAAAGCCGTTATAAAAACATGGTCAAGAAGATCTGTTATAATTCCTGAGTTTGTTGGTCATACTTTTGCTGTTCATAATGGTAATAAATTCATACCTGTTTTTGTTTCTGAAAACATGGTTGGTCATAAGCTAGGAGAATTTTCTCCAACAAGGACATTCAGGATGCATTCTGGTGATAGAAAATAGATTATGGAATCAAGAGCTACATTAAAATATAATCGTCAATCTCCTCACAAGGTTAGAAAAGTTTTGAATGCTGTTCGAGGTGCTAACGTTGGCACTGCTATAAACTATCTTCATTTTTCTTCTGAAAAAGCTTCATTAGTAATAGAGAAGACTATTAGGTCTGCTGTTGCGAATTTAATGCAGAATGATGAAAATAATGATCTTGATCCTGATTTGATAAAAATAAAGGAAGCTTATGTTAACCAAGGTCCTGTAATGAAGCGTTTTAGAGCCGCTTCAATGGGTCGAGCATCTAAATTACGTAGGCCCACAAGTCACTTAACAATAGTATTAACTACAGAGTAAGACTGAGAGGAACAATTTGGGACAAAAAACACATCCGGTAGGTTTTAGATTAAATGTAAATAAAGCATGGAGCTCTACGTGGTTTGCTGAAAAGAATAATTTTTCTGAATCATTAGAAGAGGATGTAAAGATTCGGAAATATATTTCGTTTAGATTGCCTAATGCTGGTATTTCAAGTGTAGAGATTAATAGAACCTCAAAAAAAGTTTCTGTTACCATCCATACAGCTAGACCTGGTATAGTAATTGGCAGAGGTGGAGAGGAAGTAAATAAGTTAAAAAAAGAGCTGAGGCAATTAACTAATAAGAAGGATGCTCAAATAAATATTTCTGAAGTAAAAAGGCCTGAATTAAACGCTACCTTAGTTGGGATGAATATTTGCCAGCAATTAAAAAAGAAAATTTCTTATCGACGTGTTATAAATAAAGCAATGCAGGCAACTATGAGAATGGGTGCTAATGGAATAAGAATTAATGTTGCAGGTAGGCTTGGAGGTGTAGAAATAGCTAGAAGTGAGAAATATTCTGATGGGAGCGTTCCTCTTCATACTTTGAGAGCCAACATTGATTATGCTCTTAGCGAGGCTCATACTCAGTATGGAATTATCGGTGTTAAAGTTTGGATTTGTAAACCTTAATAATATATTATATGCTTGAACCAAAAAAAATAAAATTTAGAAGACATCATAGAGGAAATAGACGCGGAATGGCTAGCCGTGGAAGTCATGTCGCATTTGGTACATATGGCTTGAAGGCTATGGAGCCTGGTTGGGTTACTGCTAGGCAAATTGAAGCTTCTCGTATTGTTATATCTAGAGTTGTTCGGAAAGTTGGTAAGATGTGGATTAGGGTTTTCCCTGATAAGCCCATTACTGCAAAGCCTGCAGAAACAAGAATGGGTAAAGGCAAAGGCTCATTAGATCATTGGGTTGCTGTAGTTAAGCCTGGAAGGATTTTATTTGAAGTGGAAGGTGTTGATAGGAGTATGGCTGAGGAGGCCTTTAGAAACGCTGGACACAAGCTACCGATAAAAACTAAATTAGTTGAGAGGAGGCCAATGTAAATGTCTGATAAAGATAAATTAAATGGCTCAATTGATGAGCTTCGTTCCGAACTTGGAGATTGTCAAGATGCTTTGCAAAATTTAGTTTTTCAAAAGTCTATGCAGCAACTTGAAGATTTGTCTCAAATAAAAAAAACAAGAAAGAAAATTGCTAGGCTCAAGACTTTGATTAGTGAGAGTAAAATTTTAGATAATAGTTAGGTATTGAAAAATGACCGAGATTAGAAATAAACAGAGTTTAATTGGTAAAGTAGTTTCTACTAAAATGGAAAATACTGTTAGTGTTGAGGTAACCCGACTAGTTGCTCATCCAGTTTACAAAAAGAGAATTAAGAAACATAAGAAATTTCTTTCTCATGTTTCAAACATTGTTCCAAAAGATGGTGATGTGGTAAGGATTATTTCCACAAAGCCTATCAGTAAAAATAAAAGATGGCGTGTAAGCGAAATCTTACAAGAATCAAAAAATTTAGGTTAAAAATTGATACAACAAGAAACTCGATTAAAAGTTGCTGATAATACTGGAGCCAAAGAGGTTTTATGTTTTAAGGTCCTTGGAGGATCTGGTCGAAAATATGCAAGTGTTGGTGATCAGATAGTGATAACAGTGAAAAAATCTATCCCTGGTGGGATGGTTAATAAAGGTGAGGTTCATCGTGCAGTGGTTGTTAGAACAAAAAAAGAATATAGTAGAAAAGATGGTAGTGTTATAAGGTTTGATGAAAATGCCGCAGTAATATTGAATAGTCAAGGTGAACCTAGAGGTACTAGGATTTTTGGTCCAGTTGGCAGGGAACTTCGTGAATCTGGTTTTATGCGGATTGTTTCGTTAGCGCCGGAGGTGTTATAAATGTTAATTAAAAAAGGAATGCAGGTCCGTGTTATTAGTGGTGCTCATAAGGGCTCAGAAGGTAAGGTATTGTTTGTTTCTCCAAAAAAACAGCGTGTAATTGTTGAGGGGATTAATTTTATAAAAAAATCAACCAAGCCTTCCCAAGAAAATCAAAGTGGTGGAATTGTAGAAAAAGAAGCTCCTCTTCATATATCAAACGTCATGATTCTTCAGTCAGGAGTAGTCTCTAGGCTAGGATATAAAATTATGGAAGATGGATCAAAAATTAGAATCTTAAAAAAAACAAATGAAGAATCTGAAATTCAATGAGTAAGAAAAAAAATAAAACATCTAACGCAGTGAATAAAAAAGAGTCATACTCTCCAAATATGTTAAATACATATAGAAATGATGTTATCCCTAGCATGGTTTCTAGATTTAAATATGAAAACTCAATGCAAGTTCCCAAGCTTTTGTCAATTGCTTTAAATATGGGGCTTGGTGATGCAAAAACAAATAGCAAAAAACTTGAGAGTGCTATTAGAGAGATAGAACTTATTGCAGGGCAAAAACCATTAGTCACAAAGTCAAAGGCAGATATTTCAAATTTTAAAATAAGAAAGGGTTATCCAGTAGGTTGTAAAGTAACTCTTCGCTCAACCAAGATGTATGAGTTTTTTGAAAGATTAGTTTGTATTGCTCTTCCCAGAAGTAGAGATTTTAGAGGATTATCTTTTAAGTCTTTTGATGGTCGAGGTAATTATAATTTTGGAGTGAAAGAACAAATTATTTTCGCTGAAATTAATTATGATGATATTGACTCGGTACGTGGCTTAAATATTACTTTAAGCACATCTGCTAAGTCTGATGAAGAAGCATATTGGCTTCTCAAAGAATTTGGTTTTCCTTTGAGGGACAAGCCTACAAAAAAAACAATAGATGAGGCTGCATAATGGCAAAAAAATCTAAAATAGTTCGTGAATACAAGTTAGTTAAAAATATTATGAAATATTCTTCTCTTAGGGCTGAATTAAAAGCGGTTATTAAAAACCCTAATTCCACTTTTGAAGAAAAACAATCTGCCGTTGCAAAATTAGATAATTTGCCTAAATCATCTAGTCGTATTCGGTTGAGGAATAGGTGTTTTAAAACTGGTAGACCAAGAGGCGTAATTAGAAGATTTAAATTATCTAGGCTTTCATTTAGAGAGATGGCTCTTAAAGGTGAGATTCCTGGTGTAACTAAAGCAAGCTGGTAAGGAATAATTTTTATGTCAATGAGTGATCCAATAGCAGACTTTTTAACCAGAATTAGAAATGCGTTTCGAACAGATAAGCGGTGGGTTGATATTCCTTCTTCTAATATGAAAAAGAGGATAGCATATGTTCTCAAAGAAGAGAAATATATAAAAGACTTCTTTTTTATTAATGATGGCCAATTTCAAACAATTCGCATTTTTCTTAAATATGATTTTAATGGTAGCTCTGTTATTGAAGACATTAAGAGATGTAGTAGACCTGGGCAACGAATTTATGTTGGTAGCCAGGAGGTGCCTAGAGTTCTTGATGGTTTGGGTATTTCAATATTGTCTACTTCAAAGGGTATTATAAGTAATAAGGCTGCTTTGAGATTAAATGTTGGTGGTGAATTACTCTGTGAGGTTTATTAATAATGTCTAGGATAGGAAATAGTCCGATATCTGTTGCAAATGATGTATCTGTAAAAATTGACGGTAAAAATTTAGAAGTGTCAGGTAAAAATGGGTCTCAATCTTTTTTAGTTCATGATAATATTAACATAGATTTAAAGGATGGTTTTTTGAGTTTCAGTAGGGTTGATGACAGTGCTGTTAGTCGATCGATGCATGGAACTACAAGACAAATTGTAAATAATATGATTATAGGTGTAACTGAGGGATTTAAAAAAGAACTTGAGATTATTGGTGTTGGTTATCAGGCTAGCATTCAGGGTAACAGATTAAAGCTACAATTAGGTTTTTCTCATGATATATTTTTTGATATACCTGATGGCATTACAGTGAAGGCTGACCGTACATCTATTACTGTTGAGGGTGATGATAAGCAATTAGTCGGGTCGGTTGCATCTAAAATAAGGTCATTTAGGAAACCTGAGCCATATAAAGGCAAGGGTGTTAGATATAAGAACGAGTTTATTAGAATTAAGCAAGGTAAAACAGTTGGTGAGTAATGGAATGGGAATCTTAAACAATAATATTAAAAGAAAAAGTCGTAGAAGAAATAGGAGCAAGTCCTCTTCAATGTTTCATTCTAAATATCCAAGATTAGTTGTATACAGAAGTAATAGGCACTTTGAAAGTCAAATTATAAATGATTTTGAAGCTAGTACGTTAGCCTCTGCTTCCTCAAAAGATTTAAATCTCAAAAAAGAGATAGAACATTCTAAAAGCAAAATTGAAGTTTCAATTATTGTTGGTAAGTCTCTCGCGAAAAAAGCAGCTGAGAAAAAAATTAAAAAAGTGGTTTTTGATAGAAATGGGTATCCTTTTCATGGAAGAGTTAAGGCTTTTGCTGACGCTGCCCGTAAAGAAGGTCTGGAATTTTAAAAGGAGTAAAAATTGGCAACAATAAATCCATCAGAATTAGATTTACTTGAAGAGTCTGTAATTAAAATTAATAGAACAGCCAAGGTTACATCTAGAGGCAAAAGATTTAGATTCTCTGCTCTAGTAGCTGTTGGTGATGGTAATGGGCATGTAGGTATAGGCCTCGGAAAAGCAAACGAAGTTATTGTTTGTATACAAAAAGGAAAAGAAATTGCTAAAAGGAATATGTTTAAAATTCCTGTGATAAATGGAACTATTCCTCACAAAATAATTGGAAAGCATGGAGCTAGTAGAGTAATGCTAAAGCCTGCTGCACCAGGAACTGGAATTATAGCTGGTGGTCCAGTTAGGTTCGTAATGGAACAGGTGGGTGTTCATAATATTTTAACCAAACGTTATGGATCTAAAAATGCTATGAATCTTGTTTATGCGACATTAAATGGCTTATTGAATTTGAAAGATGCAGTTGCAATTGCCAATAGAAGGCAAATAACAATTAAAGAGGTTTTTAATTAAAGTTATGTTAAAAATCACTCTCATTAAAAGCCCGATAGGTTACAAACCAAAAGCTAAACTCACAGTTGTTGCTTTAGGTTTAAAGAGACTAAACCACTCTGTAGTTAAATCGGATACTCCTCAGATTCGTGGAATGCTTAACAAAATTAATTATTTAGTTAGTGTATCAGAGGTTAGCAAATGAATTTAGAATCATTATCACCGGCAAAAGGTTCAGTATCTAAAAGAAAAAGAGTCGGTAGGGGCCATGGTTCTGGTTATGGAAAAACTTCCGGTAGGGGCCACAAAGGCGCTGGTCAGCGATCTGGGAATAAGAAGAGGCCATGGTTTGAGGGCGGACAAATGCCTCTTGCTAGGAGGTTGCCTAGAAGAGGTTTTACTAATATTTTTAGGGAAAAAATTCAGATAGTTAATATAGGTGATTTTGAAGAGATCAAAGATAACGAAACAATCGATCCAATTTTCCTTGAAAAAAATGGTTATATCAAATCCTCTATGAAGCCAGTTAAAATCCTTGGAAATGGTGAAATTAGTAAGAAAATAACTGTTTCTGCTTCTGCTTTTAGCGCTTCTGCAAAAGATAAAATAGAAAGAGTTGGTGGGAAAACTATTCTCTTATGATTGATAAGATTAGAACAATTTTCAGTATACCTGAGCTGAGAGAAAAAATATTCTATACTTTAGCAATATTAATTGTTGTTAGGATTGGAGCACATATTCCTATTCCTGGCGTTGATGCCAACGCGCTAGCTGGAGCTTTTGATAGATTGCAAGATACTTTATTTGGCTTATTTAACATGTTTGTTGGAGGTGCTTTTGAAAAGGCATCGTTATTTTCTCTAGGAATAATGCCTTATATTTCTTCCTCAATTATTATTCAATTAATGGGTTCAGTTCTTCCTTATTTTCAAAGGTTGCAGAAAGAGGGGGAGGCTGGTAGAAAAAAAATTACTCAAATTACTAGATATGGTACTGTTTTAATTGCAGCCATGCAGTCTTATGGAGTAACAGTTTTTTTAGAAAAAGAATTACAAGTTGTTGTAAATCCTGGGCCTCTTTTTGTATTTACTGCAATTATAAGTATGGTGACAGGAACTATCCTTTTAATGTGGATGGGTGAAAAAGTGACTGAAAGAGGTATTGGAAATGGTATATCTCTGATTATTATGGTTGGTATAGTTTCTCGACTACCTTTTGTCATAGGTAATGAAATTAGAGCAGTTTTAGCTGGGGAGAAATTATTTATATCTGAAATTGTTTTAATGGGAGTAATGTTTCTTGTAATTTGTTTTGTAGTTTTATTAACTCAAGGTACTAGAAAAATTCCTGTTCAGTATGCAAAAAGAGTCGTTGGTAGAAAAGTATATGGTGGCCAAAATACACATATACCTTTAAGAGTAAATACTGCTGGCGTAATGCCTATTATTTTTGCCCAATCTATAATGTTTATACCAAGCACTATTTCTACATTTTTTTCAGATAGTGATTTTTCATCTAGCATAATGAGATGGTTTTCATTTGAACACCCAGTTTATTGGATATTTTTCGGATTGATGATTATTTTCTTTACTTATTTTTACACTGCCATAGCATTTGACCCTATTCAAGTTAGCTCTCAAATGAAACAACAGGGTGGCTTTATTCCTGGGGTTAGGCCTGGTAAAAAAACCTCTGAATATATTGATAATATTTTATCTAAAGTTACTCTTCCTGGATCTATTGCTCTAGCTCTAGTAGCTATTTTTCCATATATATTGATGCAAACTATGGATGTTGAATATGATTTGGCTTCATTTTTTGGAGGGACAAGTTTACTCATAATTGTAGGTGTTGCTCTAGATACTCTACAGCAGCTTGAATCGCATCTAATGATGCGTCACTATGATGGGTTTCTTTCGAAAGGTAAGATTCGTGGAAGGAGAAGAATGTAATGGTTTTTAAGAGATCAATTGATGAAATCGAAATGATATCCAAAAGTTGCCAAATTGTGGCTGATACTATTGATATGATCACTGAATTTGTTGTGCCTGGCTGTCTAGTTTCTGATTTAGACAAAAAAGCTGAAAATTATATTAAGTCAAGAGGAGCTCGCCCAGCATTTAAGGGTTATATGGGTTTCCCTTCAACTTTGTGTGTATCAATTGAAGATGCTGTTGTTCACGGTATTCCAGATGAAATTGAGTTACAAGAGGGTCAAATTGTTGGGATAGATTGTGGAGCTGAGTTAAATGGCTTTTATGGAGATCATGCTAAAACCTTTGCTGTGGGTAATATTAGTGAAGATAAGAAAAATTTAATGACCACAACTGAAGAATCTCTTTACAAAGGAATTGAAAAAGCTACTCCTGGCAATACTATTGGGGATATCGGTTACGCTGTTCAGACTCATGCAGAATCTAATGGATATTCAGTAGTAAGGGAATTAGTTGGGCATGGAATCGGTGAAAACCTTCATGAAGAACCTCAAGTTCCTAATTTTGGTTTTCCTAACCAAGGATATAGATTACATGCTGGCATGTGTATAGCTATTGAGCCAATGATTAATTTAGGTAGTAGAGAAGTTTATACAGCTAAAGATGGTTGGACAATATTAACTGTTGATGGAAAGGCTTCTGCTCATTTTGAGCATACAATAGCAATCCTTGAGGATGGACCGCAAATTTTAAGTATGGTTGGTAAAAATGGCTAAAGAGAAAGCGATTACAATTGACGGGACAATTAAAGAAACATTGCCTAATGCAATGTTTAGAGTTGATGTCGAAATCGGTGGTAATAGCCATACTGTTTTGGCTCATGTTAGTGGTAAAATGAGGATGCATTTTATAAAAATATTACCTGGTGATGTGGTGACTCTTGAAATGAGTCCCTATGATTTGACAAGAGCTAGAATAGTATATAGAAAGAAATAATTTATGAAAGTTCGGGCATCAGTTAGAAAAATGTGTGCTAAATGTAAAATAGTAAGGCGTAAGGGTAATATTTTAATTATATGTGAAAACCCTAAGCATAAACAAAGGCAAGGATAATAATATGGCAAGAATAGTTGGTATTGATATACCAAGAAATAAAAAAATTGTTTTTTCTCTTTGCTACATTCATGGTATTGGCACAACTACAGCTTTAAAGATTTGCGAAATGGCAAAAGTAGACCAAGAAAAAAGAGTTCAAGATTTAAGTGAAAAACAAGTTAGTTCCATTAGAGAAGTTATTAGTTCTCTTGAAATTAATGTTGAAGGAGAGCTACGTTCTTTTAATGCAATGAATATAAAAAGACTTAAAGATGTTGGTGCTTACAAAGGACTTAGACATAGAAGGGGTTTGCCAGCAAATGGACAAAGGACTAAAACTAATGCTAGGACTAGAAAAGGTAAGAAAAGAACTATTGGTTTAGGTAAGAAAGCTATTTAAAATTTAATTGAGGTAATATTTTGGCTGAGAGTAAACAGAAAAAAAAGAAAAAAGTTGTAGACCCTAAGGCTGTTGCACACATCAAATCAACTTTTAATAATACACACGTAACAATTTCTGATAAGTTTGGTAATGTTTTAGTTTGGCAAAAAGCTGGTTCATCAGGATTTAAAGGTTCTAGAAAAAGCACTGCTTATGCAGCAACTTTAACAGCGCAAAAAGTAGCTGAGACAGCTCTATCTCTTGGCATCTCTAGTATATCTGTTGAGGTTAAAGGACCAGGAGCTGGAAGAGAATCTGCTATTCGAGCTTTAGCTGTTTCTGGTTTGCAAATAACATCTATAAAAGATGTTACTCCATTACCGCATAATGGTTGTCGTCCACCTAAAAGAAGACGAGTCTAATTAAACTAAATGAGATAATTTATTATGGCAAAAACAAATCAACCTAGAGGGAAGTTAGTTAGGAAATTCGGAGAGAATATTTTTGGTAATCCTAAGTATGATAGGCTTTTAAATCGTAAACCTTATGGGCCTGGTCAGCATGCGCAATCTAGAAGAGGGAAAGTATCTAATTACGGCACACAGCTTCAAGAAAAACAAAAAATAAAGTTCATGTACGGTTTACTTGAAAAACAATTCAGAATAACCTTTAAAAAAGCTGAAAGGCTTAAAGGAGAAACTGGTACTAATATGCTTCAATTGCTTGAAAGTAGATTGGATAATGTAGTTTATAGGTTAGGCTTTGCTCCCACAAGGCCAGCTGCTAGACAAATGGTAAGTCATAAGCATTTATTGGTTAATGGTATAATTGTAAATATACCATCATTTGTTTTAAAGCCTGGTGATAAAATTTCAGTGAGGGATAAAAGTAAAAAAATAGATCTTATTTTGGATTCTATTAGAAAAATTAAGGGCGATATTAATTTAGCTTGGCTCGATTTAGATAAAGCTAAAATGACTGGTGTATTTTTGAATATACCAGAAAGAGATGAAATGAATTTAACAGTGAACGAGCAGCTAGTAGTTGAGCTATACTCTAAATAAATTAAGATAAGAAAAAAGGATAAGCTATCAATGGATAAATCATTTAATTTAAAAGTTCAAACAGATGAAGCTTCTTTATCAAAAACAGATGGTGTTTTTACTATAGAGCCATTAACTAGAGGTTATGGAATAACTCTCGGTAATGCTATGAGAAGAGTTTTGCTTACTAGTATACCTGGAGCTGCTATTACTCATGTTAAGATTGAAGGAGTAGATCATGAATTTTCCTCTATTAAAGGTGTCAAAGAAGACGTTGCAGATATTATTATGAATCTTAAACTCATTAGATTTAAACTGATGGACAATAATCCAGATAAATTAACTCTTTCATTTAAAGGTAATTCTATTGTGACGGCAAAAGATTTACAAAACGCTAGTGATCAATTTAAAATTCTAAATCCAAATCAATATATTACCGAAGTAAACTCTAGTGGAAAACTTGATATGGAAATTAGGATAGGAATTGGTATGGGGTATGTACCTTCTGAAGAAAATGAATTACCTAATTTACCGATTGGAACATTATCAATTGATAGTATTTTCAATCCAGTTACAAAAGTTAGTTACGATGTAAAACCAGTACCAGGTGCTAAGGAACCAATAGAAATCCTTACTATGAATGTCCAAACTGATGGATCTATAAGTCCTAAAGACGCGATTAGTTACTCTGCTACCTATATCAGGGATCATCTGAAGTTTGTAGAAGCTATTGCAAATCCTGAAATATTAGAAATATCTAAAGGTGTTTCTGATGAGACTCTTGCATTACGCGGATTGTTAAATCAAGCTATAGATGAAATGGAATTATCTGTTAGAAGTTTTAATTGTTTGCAAGCTGCTGGGATTAAATATATCCATGAATTAGTGAGCAAAGAAGAAAACCAAATGCTTAAATACAAAAATTTTGGTAGAAAATCACTTACTGAACTAGTCGATAAGCTAAGCTCTATGGGGCTACATTTTGGTATGGATATTAGTAAAATTATGGCAGAAGAAGGATAACCTAATGCGTCATAAGAAAAAAGGTCGAAAGCTTGGTAGAAAAATTGGTAATCGTAAAGCGCTATTAATGAACTTAGCATGCCAATTAATCACTCATAAAAAAATAAAAACTACCGATCCAAAAGCAAAAGAGTTAAGATCTTTTATTGAGCCTCTTATTACTTTAGCTAAAAATAATGACCTCCACTCTAGACGTTTGGTAATTAAGAAAATTCCTAAAAAAAATATAGTAAGAATACTCTTTGAGGAAATTGCTCCAGTGTTTTCTGAAAGGCCAGGTGGTTACACACGAATAACTAAGTTAGGTCACAGGGATAATGATAAAGCTCCAGTTTCCGTAATAGAGTTTGTTGAATCGATTGAAACTGCATTGACTGAAAGTTCAGAATCTAATAAATCTGAGTAAAAACTATTTTAAAATAGTAATTTCATTTAGATTGAATTTAAAATTTCTTTTTATATTTTTTTTAAACTGCATACTTTTATCATTTACTTATAGTCAACCAATTAAAGCTCTTTGGGTTGTAAGAGACCATATGGTTAGCAAAGAACTAATTGA
>CACEHW010000008.1 GCA_902559415.1 uncultured Fidelibacterota bacterium | reverse complement strand
GCTCTGGAGAAAATGCTACAGGTAGTATTTGGTGGTCAAACTCAGCAGGTGATGTAACAACTAGGGCTTGCCTTTTTGATGATAAATTTGTGATGAATGCCGACGGTTCATTTGATAACGATATGGGAACAGAAACATGGCTTGAAACTTGGCAAGGTGTAGATGAGGGCTGTGGAGCTCCGATTGCCCCACATAATAATTCTAATGATGCTACGTGGAGCCATAATGAAGCAGATATGACATTAAAATTGAGCGGTGTTGGTGCCTATTTTGCTTTGGCTAAGGCATATAATGGTGGAGAACTTTCTGGTGTGACTGATGCTGTACCAGATTCAAGGACTTATGATATTTTATCTTTTGATGGTAACCTTATGACCTTATCCATAGAGGTCGGTGGTAACTACTGGACATTTAAATTTGTTAGAGATGGCTTTGACCCTTTTGTTGATGTCACTTTCAGCGTAGACATGAATGAAGTTGATACTCACCCTGATGGAGTTTACCTGGCTGGTGGGCAATTTGGACAAGATGGTTTATTGATGGATGACTCTGATGGCGATGATATATGGAAAGTAACAGTCGAACTAGCAATAAATCAGGATGTTAATTATAAATTTAGAAATCAGCCATCGTTCGGTACATGGGACGGTTTTGAGGATGCAAATGCTCTAGAGCCATGTGGCGTGGGCGAGTATAACGATAGAATCGCTACTATTGGAGATCAAGATATTGAACTTCCTTTAGTTTGTTATGGCTCTTGCTATTCATGCGATTACGTACCACCGGTCTCAAACGTTACATTCTACTTAGATATGAATGACCA
This sequence comes from uncultured Fidelibacterota bacterium, assembly GCA_902559415.1. Lineage (GTDB taxonomy): Bacteria > Fidelibacterota > Marinisomatia > Marinisomatales > UBA1611 > TMED80. The sequence goes on along the minus strand of CACEHW010000008.1, from coordinate 34,238 downwards.
AACTGTATCGGATCAGGGTGTTTATGTTGCTGGTGCTATTTGGGGTGAACCAAATGATGGCAATCAATCAGGTAGATTATCAGACCATAATGGTGATGGTGTATATGAAGGCACGTTTGAAATTACTACTGGCTCAAGCATATTCTACACCTATACCAATGGCCATGGCTGGGGTAACAAGGAAAATATTGAAGGTCAGTCATGTGCTAATCCTTCCAATTATAACGACAGAAGTATGACTGTGACTGAGAACACAAATGTCATTGCTAAGTTCCAAGATTGTGATGCCACTTACAGTGACAGCGTTTACGTTGAGTTCACAGTTGATATGGGTGATGAGGTTATTTCAGATGCCGGTCTATTTTTAGCTGGTGGAAATTATTTTGGTGGCCCTTGGGAAGGTCGTTATCCATTTACGCAAGTTGATGGTTCGACGAACACATGGTACCTAGCAGATAGTTTTCCTGCCGTTTTAAACGATGCCTATACATATGTCAATGGTACTGGTTGGGGGAATAAAGAAAATATCCAAGGTCAAGATTGTGCCTTTGGTCAATATAGTGATAGAGAATTTAGGACAACTATAGTCGATAGACAGGTATATCACTGTTTTGGTCTATGTGGAGAGGGGACCTGCGAAACTATAGGTGCTCCAGATACAGCAACCGTAAAATTCAGAGTTGATATGACTGGGGTTGAAGAGATATCTCCTGATGGTGTCCACCTAGCTGGCGGACCATTTGGTGGCCCGTGGGAAGACAACTACCGTATGATTGATTTTAATCATGATGGTGTCTATGAGATTGAGGTTGACCTCATTGATGGTGGTACGTATGACTATACATTCACAAATGGAATGAGCTGGGATGTAAAAGAAAATATTGTAGGTCAATCTTGTGCTGTAGAGCCTTATTCTGATAGAAGAATAACTGTTGATGGTGATGGTACAGCTGATCATCGATTTGGGGATTGTGACTATACCTATAGTGATAGTGTCTACGTCATGATTACTCTTGATATGGGTGATGAGGTTGTATCAGACGCTGGGTTATTTTTAGCTGGCGGAAATTATTTTGGCGGTCCTTGGGAAGGTCGTTATCCATTTACGCAAGTTGATGGTTCGACGAACACATGGTTCTTAGCAGATAGTTTTCCAGCAGACTTAAATGATGCCTATACCTATGTAAATGGTACAGGCTGGGATAACAAAGAAAATATCCAAGGTCAGGAATGTGCATTTGGTCAGTATAATGATAGAGCATTCAGTACAACTATTGTTGATCGCTCGATAAATCATTGCTTTGGTCTTTGTGGAGAAGGTACCTGCAACTTAATTGAGGATAATTTTATCTCGATTGAGTTTGATATTCCGCAAGGTGCAGCTCCTTGTGAAGGTAGTATTTTTGTTACCGGGACATTTGATGGTTGGAGTGGAGCTGGAGTGGAGCTTATTGATGATGACAATGACGGATATTACTATGGTAGTATTGATCTACCTCCTGGAACATATGAGTATAAATATGTATGTGAAGGATGGTCTGCACAAGAAGATGTGCCAGCTGAGTGTGGTGTAGATAATGGTCAAGGAGGCTACAACAGGGTTGCTGAAGTCTCTTATGAAAATGCAGAATATTATCCTGGCGATGACGAATACATGGACTACTGGTATATTTATGTTGATGATGAATCTTGGGGAGAATGTCCGCCACAAGACTTCTGTGATATTTTCGATTGTGAAGATCAGTTGCATGCTGTTTTACTTGTAGATACATCTGAATATGATTTTTCAGATATGTCAGTTCGTATGACAGGCCCATGGTGGAACTGGGATCCTCAAGGAGGCCCTGTAGCTCAGTGGGTTGAGTTTTGGAACCCTGAGGATGCTGAATTCTTTGGTCTTGGAGGTTTCTTTCATGTCGCTTTAGATCCTACACCTTCAGATCAAATGGAATATCTGTGGGTCGTTAATGGAGTACAAGAAAATTTTCTAGATAATGAAAATGAGGACTTGTCATGTATTGAGATAACAGACTATGAAAATTATGCAAACCGTTTGTGGAAGCCAGAGTATTGTGCTCCTGACATGTATGAGGACTATGATCCAAACTTAGACGGATGTTTACTGGTTGATGTTTATGATGTCCCTTGTGCATTTGAAGATGATGGAGAGGAAGTCTCTTTTACAAAAGAAAATTTTGCTGATCCATCTCTTCCTGAGAATCAAGACAGAATAACGGATAACGTTTGGCTGACTAGAGGTGGGGCAGGATGGCTTTATAATGCTGCTGTTGAGAGCATGCATTCAGATCCTTCACCTGCTGGCACTCGTTGGGCTTTTGGTTCAACAGACATGCACCATTCAAATGGCGGTGCATACAGCCACCTGCGAGATGTCGTTTTAGATCACCTTGGTGGTTTTACCAATATTGTTGGTAATACTTTATCTCTGCATTTGATAGAAGAAGATCTCTATTTTGATGTTACATTTACATCATGGACACCTGGGCAATCTAACGGTGGTGGATTTGGTTATTCTAGGGTCTCAGTTGAAGGTCCTGAACAGCTTGATTTCACGAATTTTACTAGTATCGATATATATGATATTGAATCTTATGAAACTGGCGGTACTCCTCTTTCAAATGAATATAATATTGATGGACCTGGTTTAGTACTCACCGCTGAGTTTGAGACTTCTACAGATGATATAGATCAGTATATAGGTTCGGTCGGAGTTTTCTGGGATTCAAACTTCAATGGCGTTTTAGATGAAAATGACATAAACGTACTCAATGATGAGTTTAATGCTGATGGACCTGGGTCAGTGATGTTGATCTTTGATAACGGGCCTGATGATCTAAATGATGAGACCGGGAAATACGCAGCGCATATCCATGATCTAGAATTTTTGGATACTCAGGGTGCTACATTTATTTTTGCGGCAATGAACACCGATGGTACAGTCCATGAAGAAGTACAGGTAAGTCCATTTAATTCTTCTACTATTCGTTTTTCTGGTACTGCAACATTAAGCGGGGAAGAAAATGAGCCTGTTCATGGTATGTTTGTTCAAATGTCAGAGATAATGACAGACGATTATGGATTCCACTACTTTGTTGATGCTGCACTTGGTGTTACAAGAGCAGATGGTACCTATGATATAGGTTCGATGGATATAGCTGCTGGAGATTCTGTTCGATTACTTGTAAGCAGTGAACCAGAGGATATTAGCTACCAAGGAAGATTAGTTCCTCTGATTCAAAGAGCAGAGTGGGAAGGTGGAGGCTATGACATACTTACTGAATTTTATGTAGGTGATGATCTTACTTTCGTATCAGATATATCGGTAATTGAGCTTAATACAATAGTTCAGGGATATGCTGTTGATGATATGGGTAATCCTGCTACTGGTACTTTTGTTTGGGGCCAAATGATTTTAAGCGATGGTCTTAATATTTGGAATAGAGGGCAAGTAGATCAAAATGGTTATTATCGATTCTGGGCTTTGAATGGTGTAGAGCTAAGTGTTTGGTCTTTATTTAATGGCCAATATAGTTCTGAGACTTTCATGCTGAATGCCACTGTTTTTGATGATGAGCTTGATGCTTATGTATATAATTATAATATTGAGGGTCCATCGGAAACAGCACGAATAGAGGGGCATACTTTTACGGTAGATTACTCCAATAATATGTATGGTGATACTACTTATCTATCGGGTGTAGAGGTTACAATATATAACAGTGATGATCTGTTTACATTATATACAGATGAAGGTGGTTATTTTGGAATTGATGTACCTGCAAGTAATGAAGGAGTAAGTTACTATATTTCTGTACAGGATCCGATTCCTGGGCTTACGAATTACGGTTTTTACGCTGAGGATGAGGTTTATACCGGCTCGGTATTTTATTATAATGTAGAGTATTATCCTGTAGAAGAGTACTTCACAATATCAGGATATGTCTATGATGATATGGGTAACCCTGTCTATGATGCACATGTAGAAATCAATAGCTATGATGATAATTATTATGAAGGTTGGGTGGAACACACCTTTACTGATTATGAAGGTTATTATTCAATGGTCGTTCCAAGCGGGCTTTATAATATGGCTGTTTATTCTGAAGGGTTTCTTAATGAGCGGGTCTATGGTGTAGATCTGAATGCTGATGTAACAATAGACTTCACTCTGACTCCTTCTGTTATGACTGGTTCAGTTCAGGGGGTTATCTCATTTGTTGGGGAATATATGCCTATGTGGTCACATGTAAACGTCTATAGTGATGTTTACGACGCTCATGTTAACGCAGATGAAAATGGCTTTTACTCTGTTGATCTAGTGGATGGTGTTTATGATATATATGTAGATGCAGATGGTTATACTTCTTTTTATATGTCAGAAGCGTTTGAGATTGCAGGTAATACAGTCAATTTTGATGTAGAACTTTTTGAATATGGGTATGCAGGTCCTCCACACATAGTAAATCTGCACGATGTTCCAAATGATCAAGGTAGGCAGATGCGTACAGTATGGGACGCTGGTATGCCTGGCGATTGGGGTTATTTCACTCAGTACTCCATTTGGAGGAAAGTGGTTAACTCACCAATTGATCTGTGGGATTACATCGAGACAGTTCCTTGGCATGGAATGGATCCTTATGCTGCGGTAGTACCAACCCTTGGTGATTCTTCAGCGCACGGTATACACATGAGCACCTTTATGGTTACTGCGCATACAGATGAGGTGTCTTTCTGGCTTGATTCAGAGCCAATGAGTGGTTATTCTATCGATAACCTACATCCAGGGGCTCCAATGAGCTTGTCATTCTCAACAGGCCCAGGTTCAGTGTCCTTGAGTTGGTCCGGTCCGGTTGATGAAGACTTTAGCTACTTCAATGTCTATAGGCAGGATATCCTGACCAATGAACCAGCAATGGTATTTACAACGACTGATTCTTTTTATGTAGATCAGGCAATGGAAGACATTGGGGCATATGAGTATTGGATTACAGCTGTAGATCTTTCTGGATTAGAGTCTGAATCTTCAGGCATTGTTTCTGCGGTACTTTCATCTGAAGATGAGGTGGGTATGCCTACGGAATTTGCGCTGAAGCAAAACTATCCAAACCCATTTAATCCATCTACGCAGATACAATACGCTCTTCCAAGTGAAACGCGAGTTGTGATATCTATCTATGATATAACAGGTCGTAAAGTTCGCACCTTGGTGAATGAGGTCCAAAGCGCTGGATATAGAACTGTAATGTGGAATGCGACTAATGAAATCGGAAGACCTGTCAGTGCGGGTATGTATATCTACTCGATTCAGGCGGGAGATTTCATTCAGAATCGTAAGATGGTCTTGATGAAGTAATTCAAACTACGTTTAGTTGAAATAGAAAAGGGGTTTTATTTAAAGCCCCTTTTTTATTTAATTTAATTATCATTAATTAAAAGGAATATCTATGATTAAAGTTTTAAAAATATTTTTTATATCGATTCTTTTTGTTTTATCGACAAAGGTATACGGGCATTGCCAGGTACCATGTGGTATTTATGGTGATGCTGCACGAATCGTTCAAATTGAAGAAGATATAACAACAATCCGCAAGGCAATGAACAAGATCAACGAACTTGCTGGGAAATCTGATGCTCAGTCTTTAAATCAAATATCTAGGTGGGTTACTACCAAAGAAGCTCACGCTCAAAACGTACAGGAGACAATTCTAAACTACTTTTTAGCTCAGCGTGTTAAGGCAAAAGAAAAAGGTGATAAAGACAGACAAAAGTATGTCGATCAGACTCTGACTCTTCAACAGCTTATTGTAAAGATGATGAAATGCAAGCAGACAGTTGATCAGCGTAATTGTAGTGATGCTTATGAGCTTCTGGATAAGTTCACAAATCTATACCTTGACCAGCACGGAATTGACCATCTAAAAAAGCTTAAACAAGATAAATAGCCCTTTAAATATTTTTACTATTTAAGCCTCAATATGTAATTATTGGGGCTTTTCTATTATTTTCTTTTTATTGTACAGTTTCTTCAAATAATTACATAACGTAATATTTTGTTACACTGTAGATCTTCCATATTTTCGATGGAAATTTTTTTTTACTCAGTGGGGTTAAAAATATACGTTTTTCTTAAATATTGGCATAAATTTTGTTATATATAATGTGTATAAGAAAATTTTTGTATGGTAAGGCGATTATTACCTTCCATATAACATTAAATATGAAAAGATCATTACTTAAATATTTTTTTATTTTTATCTTTGGCATTAGTACATCTATTATTGCCCAGACTAATCATTCTCTTAGCTTTGATGGTGTGGATGATTACGTGCTTATCGGAGACAATCAAAGTTTAGATCAGATTTCTGAAGAATTTACAATTTTTGCATCGGTGAAATTTTCTGAAATTGGAGATCAGGGATATATATTGTCAAAGAGATTTTATTCTGCAGGTCCTGGATATGAGATAAGGGTTGCTAATGGCTTACTCTACGTTGAAGTAAACCCTGGGGGTGGTGCTATTACTTTAACGACTCCCATTGAAAATGATGATCAATTTCATACAATTATCACAACTTTCAAGAACCAAGACCATTTTCGACTTTACCTCGATGATCAATTAGTTAATGATTTTGGTGTTGATGCAACAATTGGTACAAATACTAATTTCTCTATAACAAGTTTAACTAATGATGAAAATCTTGTAATTGGTGACTTTTCAGCTATGGATGGTAGATCATTTCAAGGTATCATTGATGATCTGTCCATATACAGTGAATCAGATTATAGTTTATCTGGTAATCTAATTGCACATTGGAATTTTAATGATGGCGGAGGATCTACCTTAACTGATCTAAGCGGTAATGGTAATAATGGTTCAATTAATGGTGCTACCTGGAGTGATGATGTGCCTACTCCTCCAGTATTTGGTTGTACCGATACTTATGCTGACAACTATAACTCTGAAGCAACATCTGATGATGGTAGCTGTTTTGGTTACCCAGATAATGGTGAGTATTCTCTTAGCTTTGATGGAAATGGGTCTCATGTCAACTTAGGGAGTGATGAGAAAATAGATTTAGATGGAAAATCTTTTTCTGTAGATTTTTGGTTTAAAGCAGATGATACAAACGATGAACAAATAATTTTTACAAAGTGGAATGAGCATAATGTTGGTGAATCAGTTGGGTTTTTAATAAGAAATAATTCTACTGTCGGCTTTGCGTTTGTTTATGATGATCTTGATGTTGCAGTAAATATCATACCAGGAGATTGGTATTATGTTTGTGGTACATTTGATGCTGACACCAGACAAAGAAAGCTATACATTAATGGTGAGCTTTTAGGTTCTGATATTGCCTCAACAGTTCTTATAAATTCTGATAATGGAGATTGGCTTGTTGGGAAAAGAGGATATCCTAGTCAACCACTTAATTTTGCAGGCAATGTTGACAATATAGGTATATTTAATTCAGTTCTAAATCAGCAAGAGATAACTCAGCGTCATAGCGGTTATTTTAATGATGAATATGATAAGTTAATCTCTTACTGGACATTTAATTCTGGTGATGGAAGTATTTTGTACGATCATTCAGGCAGTCTAAATCATGGAGATATTAACGGTGCATCTTGGGATAATGATGTTCATGAGTTTCCAGAGCCTCCAGTATTTGGCTGTACCGATACTTATGCTGACAACTATAACTCTGAAGCAACTTCTGATGATGGTAGCTGTTCAGGATATCCTAATAATGGGAACCATTCTCTTGACTTCAACGGCTCAGGTGATCACGTTAATCTAGGCACTAGCCCTAGCACTGAGATTAACGGGGACATTACTTTAGCAGCTTGGGTAAGAATTGATGATTTTGATAACGTGCTACAAGGTGTAGTTAGTAAGGCTAATGATGAATCACGTAAAGGATACGGGATTGAAAAAACCAGCACTTTAAACAGTTTGAGTTTTTGGACTGGTGATGGGAACAACTGGTGTGAGGTTGTTTCACCTACATTATCAACTGATACATGGTATTTTGTTGCGGCAACAAATGATGGGTCAACAAGCAGGATTTATATCAATGGAGAATTGACTAATACTTCTAATTGTGGTGCTCCTGCTGGGCCTATAGCAGATCTTAGAATTGGTGTCCACTCTGTTCTTTCAAATAACGAAAGATTCTGGGATGGTCTAATTGATGGTGTTTCTATATGGAGTGCTGTTCTTTCAGATAATGATATTTATAATCTTTACGATAACCCAGAAGCTACAATAAATGAAGAAGATTTAGCTGCTTATTGGAGTTTCAATAGCGGAGATGGAAGCTTATTGTATGACCGAACTGGGAATTCTAATCATGGAACTATAAGTGGTGCGACCTGGAGCGAAGATGTCTATGTGCCACCAACCCCACCTGTCCCAGGCGGGAATAATTCTCTTAGTTTTGATGGAATAGATGATTATGTCGAATTAGGACCTTCAGAATTAATAGCTGGCAGTTCATATACTATAGAATTAAAGTTAAAAAAATTAACTGGTCAATCTTCGTCTATCATTTCTTCAGGCCCTAGACTTCATGGTAATATGGAGGCGCAATTGTATAGACCAGGTGCTGATGCTCCATACAATGATAATAAGATTGGTTTAAGTCACTGGATTGGTGGTGAGCCCATATCTGAAAAAGAGTTAGAAAATGACACCTGGTATCATTTGAGTTTCACTTACGATTTCTCTAGCTCACTAGGACAAGTTTTTATTGACGGACAGTTTGAGGGGGAAAACACATTACTTTTTAATTTCGGTAATGGCGGTAGTTATCAACCTGCAAATTTTTTGCTAGGGAAAAATATGGAAGGTGGTAGCCTCTTTAATGGTAATTTAACTGAAGTAAGAATTTGGAATATTATAAGAACTCAAAATGAGCTAGAACAGTACATAGATACTCAACTAAATGGTAATGAAGAAGGATTGGTAGGTTACTGGAATTTTAGCGAAGGTGAAGGAAATACGCTCACTGATCTAAGTGGAAATGGGAATGATGGAACTATTTATGGTGCTACATGGTCCGGAGACGCACCAGTACTTGGTTGCATAGATCCATATGCTGAAAATTATAATCCTGAGGCTAATACAAATGATGGCAGCTGTTCTGGATACCCAGATAATGGTAATTATTCACTAGAATTTAATGGGAACAATAATGTGAAGGTCCCAACAAATAATAATTTACCATTTTCAAATTCTAGTCGAACTATGACTGCTACATTCAAGGTTAACGACCTAAGTGAGCAAGGTATAATCGCATACGGTCTTCCTGGTGACTTTCTATCTTTTGGTATCACTATACATCAAGGAAAATTTTGTGCATCTGGATGGAGTAGTGATTTACTCACAGATATTTCTCCTGAAATTGACCGGTGGTATAATGTTGTCTATACATACAATGAAAATGGCACAAGAAAATTATACATTGATGGTAACTTACTCGCTCAGGACAACACTACTCTAAATACTGGCTGGAATAACTATATTATTATTGGAGATTGGACTAGCGAGACCATGCCATTAAAAGGGAATATATTTGATATTTCAATTTGGAATACTGTATTAGATAATGATGAAATAAATTATTATTTGACAAATCCTTCTTTCCCAGTAGATGATGAAAATCTTGTAGGATATTGGAAATTAAGTTCAGGGGAGGGTGATATTATTTTTGATCACTCTGGTAATGTGAACCATGGTTCCATTAATGGCGCGACTTGGAGCGAAGATGTTTATAATACTCTAGATATTTCTGTTACATTTACAAAAGAAGATAATGCTGATCCAGGTCTAGCAGAAAATCAAGATCGTATACTTGATAATATCTGGATAACCAGAGGTAATAATAAACCATTATATAACGCTGCGCTTGAGGGTAGTTATAATGAGCAAAATCGTGACCATAGTATTTCACCTGCTGGTACAGAATGGGCAAGCGGGCCAACAGCAAACCATTCTTCTGTGTTGGATTACAAAGGGTTTAAGTCAGCTTTAGGTAATGGACTTCAAAATTTGCCAGGGCAAACTCACTCCATGCATATTATTGGAACGGATTACTATTTTGATGTAGAGTTTCATTCCTGGACAAGCAATCAAAATGGTGGTGGTTTTTCATATACAAGAACACTCGTTGAAGGTCCAGAATTGCCAGAGGGGTATTTTAGAAAACCTGACTTTGCTGATCCGAACTTAGCAGAGAACCAAGATCGGATTACGGATGATATATGGATTGCTAGGAGTAATAGCAGTAGTAACCATGAGTCTCTTTTTAATATTGCATATGAAAGTGGTTATAATAATTCAGGGCATAATGGCGGGCCTTCTCCGGAGGGGACAGAGTGGGCTAGTGGTCCAACTCAGGATCATTCTTCTACTGAAAATTACAAGCCATTTTTAGTTACAGTTGGAGGAGAGTGGAACCTGCGTGACATTCCTGGAAGAACTTATTCTATGCATATTATTGGCACAGACCTTTATTATGATATTCAGTTTCATAGTTACACATTTGATCAAAATGGTGGTGGTTTTGCATATGTGAGAACTCCAGCTACTGGACCAGATACTCCAGATGGTTATTTTAGGAAGCATAATTATGCGAACCCGAATCTTTCATTTAATCAAGACCGTATTACAGATGATGTGTGGCTTACTAGGTCTAATGAGCGAGGTTTATACAATAAGTATTCAGAGTCTGGGTTTAATGAGAACAACTCACCTAGTGGAACAGTTTGGTCTATGGGCTTAACAGGTTATCAAAGAAATACAGACAGCTATTCATCTTTCCATGAAGCAACTGGTGAGAGTAATCATGGTGATAACCTTCAAGCTTTAGTCGGTCAAATGATGTCTATGCACATTACGGGGACAGATATTTTTTATGATATTGAATTTCACCAATGGACAAATAATTACGATGGTGGTGGGTTTGCATATACTCGATCTTTAGCTGAATTAGACACGATCAGTCACTCCTTAGATGCTGTTTACTTCATTAAGGATGATTTTGCAGATCCAGCTGTTGATAATAATCAAGATTGGGTTACTGATAATATTCGTATTACTCGCGGTGATTCTGAGTCATTATACAATGCGGCTGTTGAGAGCGGGTACACTGGTGGGGTTTCTCCAGTGAGTACATTATGGGCATTTGGCTCTACTAATTCGCAGATTTCAAGCGATTCATATAGCGATTTCATGTCATCATTACAAACTGAGTTGAGATTTATACCTGGGAGAATAATGTCAATGAGGGTTGAAGGGACTGATGATTTCTATGATGTGCTTTTTCATTCTTGGACGAATGATAGTGAGTATGAATGGGATGGGCAAAATGGAGGTGGATTTTCATATACTAGGACACCTGCAAATATTAGTACAGGGTGCACCAATTATTACGCTGATAATTATGACGAAAATGCATCCATTGATGATGGTAGCTGTGTTTATTATGAAGAAACAGTAGTTTTCTTAAAAGAAGATTTTGGAGATCAAAGCCTGGTTGAGAGCCAAGATAGGATTAGTGAAAATGTATGGCTTACTAGAGCAGGTAATGGCGGATTATTTAATTTTATATCTGAATCTGAATATGATCAAGATAGCTCCCCTTTAGGTACTAAGTGGGTTAGAGGCAAAACATCAAATCAAACAGTTTACAATTACGAACCTCTTTACTCTGCATCTGGGGAAAATTTCAATTCAATTATTGGAGACACTTTTTCATTACATTTAGAAACTCTTGATATTTATTTTGACGTGATTTTTACATCTTGGACTGGAGGAAATAACGGTGGCGGATTTTCTTATGTCAGAATTCCTTCAGAAAAACCGCCAATAACTGGTTGTATGGATATTTACGCAGATAACTACGATGAGACAGTAGAGTTTGATGATGGTAGTTGTATATATTTTCAAGAGACAGTTACATTTACAAAAGAAGATAATGCTGATCCAGGTCTAGCAGAAAATCAAGATCGTATACTTGATAATATCTGGATAACCAGAGGTAATAATAAACCATTATATAACGCTGCGCTTGAGGGTAGTTATAATGAGCAAAATCGTGACCATAGTATTTCACCTGCTGGTACAGAATGGGCAAGCGGGCCAACAGCAAACCATTCTTCTGTGTTGGATTACAAAGGGTTTAAGTCAGCTTTAGGTAATGGACTTCAAAATTTGCCAGGGCAAACTCACTCCATGCATATTATTGGAACGGATTACTATTTTGATGTAGAGTTTCATTCCTGGACAAGCAATCAAAATGGTGGTGGTTTTTCATATACAAGAACACTCGTTGAAGGTCCAGAATTGCCAGAGGGGTATTTTAGAAAACCTGACTTTGCTGATCCGAACTTAGCAGAGAACCAAGATCGGATTACGGATGATATATGGATTGCTAGGAGTAATAGCAGTAGTAACCATGAGTCTCTTTTTAATATTGCATATGAAAGTGGTTATAATAATTCAGGGCATAATGGCGGGCCTTCTCCGGAGGGGACAGAGTGGGCTAGTGGTCCAACTCAGGATCATTCTTCTACTGAAAATTACAAGCCATTTTTAGTTACAGTTGGAGGAGAGTGGAACCTGCGTGACATTCCTGGAAGAACTTATTCTATGCATATTATTGGCACAGACCTTTATTATGATATTCAGTTTCATAGTTACACATTTGATCAAAATGGTGGTGGTTTTGCATATGTGAGAACTCCAGCTACTGGACCAGATACTCCAGATGGTTATTTTAGGAAGCATAATTATGCGAACCCGAATCTTTCATTTAATCAAGACCGTATTACAGATGATGTGTGGCTTACTAGGTCTAATGAGCGAGGTTTATACAATAAGTATTCAGAGTCTGGGTTTAATGAGAACAACTCACCTAGTGGAACAAAATGGTATCTTGGAGCAACCAACTCAAATAATGATCTATCAAATTATACAAACCTTAAAGATGCCGCAGGTGGAGCTTTGAGAGATCTGCCAGGTCAAACAATGTCAATGTATGTCGAAAGTACAGAGAAATTTTACAATATAACGTTTCACAGCTGGCAATGTTGTAGAGATGGAGGAGGGTTTTCTTATACCAGAGTTGAGGCATACGGATGTACAGATCAATATGCTTTTAATTATGATCCAGATGCAAGCATTGATGATGGGTCTTGTAATGGATATCCTGATAATGGAGACTATAATCTAGTTTTTGATGGAGTTGATGATTTTGTTGAAATAGATAATAATTCGATTTTTACAAACTCTGGTGATTTGACTAATAATTTCACAATAAATCTATCTTTTAAAAAATATAATAATCCGCAAGACTTTGAAGGAGTAAATCTTTTCTCTGCAGGAGATGGAACTGTAAATGGGAAAAGGTTATCAGTTTATATTAATAACGACAATACTATTATCGTTCCATTAGAAGGGAATGACTGGATAACAAATCATGTAATATCTGAAAATACATGGACCGACCTATCGCTAACATACCTAAATGGTATTATGAAATTATATATTAATGGATTTATTGTCGATGAAACTAATGAATATACTGTTTCAATTGATACTTCTTCCCCCTTGAGAATTGGGTCAAATACCATGAGCAGGGGAGATGAGTTTTTTCATGGACATATTGATAATGTAGTAATTTGGAACAGGTATTTATCTGAGTCAGAAATAGAATATTTTACGTTCGGAGTTGATAGCCTGCTAAACTTTGATGGGATTGTTGCTTCATATAGCTTTAACTCTGGAAGCGGTGATAGAGTATATGATCGCTCTGGCGGGCAAAGTCACGGAGATATTAATGGATCAATCTGGAATCTCCCAGCGACACCAGGTGAGAACAATTCTCTTAGCTTTAATGGTGCTAGTGATTATGTAAGAATTCCATCCAGTGCAACCATTGATCAAATAAATAGTGGCTTGACTTTATCAGCTTGGATCAAGCCAGACAGATACAGTGATGGAGCTCATACAAGAATATTTAATAGAACTGAAGGTTCAGGTGGTGGAGTCGATCGTTGGTTATTTACTTGGAGTCCTTCTGCTGATAATTATACAGTGAATTTTGGCGGTGGGTCATCATTCTCAGAAGTCAAAGGTAACACTCCTATTGAATTAAATAAGTGGACTAATGTTGTAACTACTTTTGAGAGTGGCTTAGTTAAAATATATGTTGATGGTGAATTAGATAGTGAGGGGGATGTTAACTTTAACGATATATCCTTTGTCCAAAATGCTGATATAACTATAGGATCAGCAAATGGTAATTCATATTTCCCTGGTAAAATAGATAATGTCTCTATTTGGGATAGGCCATTGACAGACGTTGAAATTTTAGATCAATTAAGTTCTGAGTTTTCTGGTTTGGAAGAAGGTTTAGTTGGTTATTGGAATTTTAATGAAGGTCAAGGACAAACTCTTGCTGATTTAAGTTCTAATGGTAACAATGGAATTAATGAGGGAGCATCATGGTCAGGGGATAGTGCCCCATTAGAGCCACCTTTATATGGTTGTACAGATAGTTTTGCACAAAATTATAACCCTGATGCCAACGTGAATGATGGTAGCTGTGAGGGATATCCAAACAATCAAAATCATTCTTTATTTTTTGATGGACAAGATGACTATGTAAGTATATCAGGTGATATGGTTAATCAGCTATCAAGTTCTATGACAATTAACGCCTGGGTCTTCCCAAATGATATCACCTCAGCTCGCTACTATGAGATAATCAGGCAAGAGCAAGATTTTGGAAGAATATTACTATCGTTTCAAGATTTTGGGAGTATTCTTTCTTTTGGTGTAGATGGGTCACCTTATTATGAATTAGATGTAGATATCAATCCAGAAGATTATGAAAATCAGTGGGTATTCATATCTGCTACAGTTGAAAATAATAATTTAAAGTTATATCGAAATGGAGATATCATAGGAGAAGCTCAAATTAATGAGAGTCCTAATTTCTCAAACCAGTACCCATTTGCAATTGGAGCAACTATTAATCTTAATGGAGTCAATGATGAATATTTTGATGGTTTTATTGATGAGCTGAGCATTTGGCCGGTTGCGTTAAATGAGGATGGTATTAAAGGGATAATGTATGAAGATACATTATTTAGTGATGCAGTAGCTCATTTTAAATTCAATACTGGGGATGGTGAAATACTATATGATCATTCAGGGAATGCAAATCATGGAGATATCAATGGTGCGGTTTGGGATGATGGTCTTGTTACACCTTCTGCATCTGTCACATTCAAAGTTGATATGAGGTATTATGAGGGGATGGAATTCAGTAATGGAGACGTTTATGAAGGAGATCTATCAGAGGGCATATATCTCGCTGGAGGTAATGTAGGTGGATTAGCAGACTCAGACGATGATCAGACAGGATTCCAAATGACTGATGCTGATGGTGATATGATCTATGAGGTAACGGTTGATCTTGAAAGAGATACTTTCTACTGGTACAAGTTTAGAATTGGTTTAACAGATGGTAATTGGCAAGGGCTATGGGAAGGTATTTCTAGTGATTGTGGATATGGAGAATATTTTGATCGATCTTTTACTACTTCGAACTCTAATAATCAGTTTGTAGGCCCTTTTTGTTTTAATAGTTGTGAGAGCTGTGATGTGCCGAACATGTCGCTAAGTTTTGATGGAGTTGATGATTTTGTTCAAACTGAAATTCAAAATGATCAAATAATTGAAAATAATGAAATAACTGTTTCATCTTGGATTTATCTTGATGATAACAGTGAAAATTTTGGTAGATATATTTTATCAAACTACCCAACTAGTTTATCATTTGGTGTCGTTGGCACTGAATCTGATGCTTTACATAATCATCTTAATATTGCGATTGTTCCTGAAGGTGGGAATTTAACCCATTATCAATTAGATGCTTTCCCGCTATCTCTAAATCAATGGACTCATGTTGCTGTTACAATAAATACCAATAATATTAAATGGTACTTCAATGGAGAACATGTAGAGACTGAAGATTTAAATATTTCAAATCTTTCTCAAGAATCTACATTAACTGATTTAGTTATTGGTAGAGGTGGGAGTTTTTCTGGTGGGCAATACTGGAGTGGCAATTTAGATAACATTGGAATTTGGAGTAGAGCTTTATCATATAATGAAATAGAAGAGCTGTTTTATGGTAGATCAAATCACTATGAAGATTTGGTGTCTTTTTGGGATTTCAATGATGGTGAAGGAACATCATTAATTGATTTTAGTGGGAATGGGAATCATGGTATTATTTATGGTGCTGCATGGAGCAATGATGTTCCAATGCCACCGTATTCTGGACCTGAGTGGTATGTGTCAGATAGCGGTTCTGATAGTAATAATGGTTCTCAAGATTACCCATTTGCTTCAATTCAGTATGCTATTAATATAGCCAATGAAAACGACTCAGTTTTTGTAGCTCCTGGAACATATTTTGAGAATTTAAATTTCAATGGTAAAATTGTCAGAGTAATATCTACTGATGGCCCAGAGTCTACAATCATCGATGGTAGCCAAAACGGGAGTGTTGTTACTTTTAATAGTGGTGAAAGCTTAAACACATTTATATCAGGTTTTTCCATTGTAAATGGTAATTCAGATTTTGGTGGCGGTGTAGCATGCTTTGAGTCTAGCCCAACAATAGAAAACTGTATTATTAGAAATAATTCTGCAGGCGGTGGCGGTGGTATATCTTGTAAAAATAATTCAAGCCCAGTTATAATTTCCTCTTTAATTGAAAATAATGAAGCCACGCTTAATGATATAGGTGGTGGTGGTGGTGGAATAAACTGCGACATAAATTCAAGTCCTAATGTGACTAATGTAATTATTAAATCAAATACAGCTGAGTGGGGTGGTGGTGGAATAAATATTTCTGATAATTCAAGTCCGGTTATATCTAATGTGTCGATCATTGAAAACGCAGCTAGTGACATAGATGGATATGGTGGAGGTATTGCTGTTGAAGAAAATAGTAATCCCGAACTAATGAATGTATTGATCGCTAGAAATACAGCATATTATGGTGGTGCATGTAATTTTTATATAAATGCAAATGTGGTACTTTCAAATGTTACCATTGCTGATAATAGTGCACAATCATATGGTGGAATAGCTAGTTATAATTCTAATCCGAATCTAATAAATTGTATCTTGTGGGGTAATTCAGGGCAATCTGTTTTTGCTTCGCCTGAATTGAATAATGTTACTTACTCGAATGTTGAAGGTGGATATAATGGGGAAGGTAACTTTGATGAAAATCCAGAGTTCTGTAATCCTGCAATAGGAAACTATGAACTATCGAGTATCTCTTCAAGTTTATTTAATGGACAAGATAACTCGTATGTAGGCTTCTCGCAAGACCCTGGTTGTAATGAACCATATAGTAATTATTCTCTTAGCTTTAATGGCAACAGTGATTATGTGGTTTTATCATCAAGTGATAATCTCGAATTTGCGAATAATGAAATCACTTTTACTGCTTGGGTCAAAATACCATCAAATCATATAGGAAACGAATACTCTACTATCATTGGTGGAAGATCTGGGTTTGGATTTACTCTGTGGGCTGGAGGGAACTTTGATAATGGAGCAATTAGATTAAATATATGTTGCGAGAATCCTAGTGAGGTTTCAGGTAATTTTGATTTGAGAGATGACCAGTGGCATTTTATTAGTGTTGTATATGATGGTTCTCGTTACAAGGTTTATATTGATGGCAATTTAGATGTTATGTCTGATGAGTTTTCTACAGATCTAACAGCCTATGATGGCAATGGTGATATAAAAATTGGAATAGTTAACCACGAGAATGCTGATGAGTTTTTTCATGGGCAATTAGATGAATTAGGTTTTTGGAATAAAGCCTTAAGTGAGGAAGAAATATATGAAATTTCTAATAGAGCTTTAAGTGGTATTGAAGATGGATTAGTAGCTCTATATAATTTTAACGAAGGTTCTGAAAATTCCTTAATAGACATAACAAATAATGGCAATGATGGTATAATTAATGGTGCTACTTGGTTAAGTGGAGCTCCCATTGAAGCTCCAGCACCTATCCCTGGATTAGTTAATGTTCCTGAAGAGTTTTCAACTATCCAAGAAGCAGTTGATTTTGCTATTCCTGGTGATACCATCCTCGTGCAACCAGGGACTTATTTCGAAAATATATACATTAACAAATATGTTTTCCTGCACTCTTTGGCTGCTAATGGAGATACCTCATTCATAGAACAAACTATTATTGATGCTGGTGGTTCTGGGAAGCCAGTATTCATAGATCACGAATCTCATGGTGGAGAGATAAATGGATTTACAATTCAAAATGGTTTTGAGCCATTAGATTCAGAAAACTGGCCAAATAATGATGGTGGCGGGATGCTTGTGCTTTGCTCTGACTATACAGCTAAAAATTTAATTGTAAAAAATAATCAGGCTCGTTGGGGCGGTGGGATTAGTATTCATGCGCCAGGCTCACATCTAGAAAACATCACTTCAGAATATAATCAATCTGAAGATGGAGGTGGTATTTTCTACATAAATGCTGGTCATGGTATTGCAAAAGATATTCTTGTTCAGAACAATATGTCTCAGTGGCTAGGGGCAGGTATCTATTTCTATAATGGATCAAATATTGATGTTTCAAATTTAATCTCTCGTAACAATACTTGTGCGTATGGACCTGGTCTAACGGCATATAATTTTTGTCATGTAAATGTAACAAATGCATTAATCACTGATAATTTTGCAACAATTTCAGGCGGTGGTGTTTCATCATGGGACTTCTCTACTGTTACGATTTCCAATGCTACAATAACAAACAATTCTTCTGAGAATGATAATGCTGGACTAACGAACGGTTGGGATGCTCCGATTTACATGACGAATTCTATTTTATGGGATCAAACGGTTGATATGGTAGATAACGATAATTCTATTACAATCTCAAATTCAATTGTTGGAGGTGGGTATGAAGGTCAGTCTATTTTAGATAGTGACCCTCTATTCTCTGAGATGACCTATTATTTATCCGACCAATCCTTAGGTATAGGGTTTGGTGAAGATCTAAACAGTGGACTTTCAAATAATGTAAGACTTAGGTTATTAGATAAAGAGAATAATGGCTTTGCTCAAGATGTAATTGTAAAAATAGGTGAAGACAGCACGTATAATATTATCGCTGAATTTGGAGGAGAAGATTGGCAGTCTGAGATTAATTATGAGGTTAATAATTTAGAGAATGGTACGTATGTCCTATGGTTTGAGAATGTGAATGATAATGATTTTCAAAATACCAATTGGGAATTAGTCTCAGATCAGAATAAAATATTGCGTAGAGGTGGAGTGAAGTACTCTACATCTTTTAATATCGGTCCTGCAGCAGTTATTGATTATGATTTAAATAATAACCCAAGACCTGCGCCAAACGGGTCAAATCCTGATATCGGAGCTTATGAAAACTCATTAGGGGCACCTATTTTAACTCCAGATATTATTCTTTCTGGATATGTGAAAAGCTCAGAAGATGATTCTCCATTAGCTGGAGCTTCTGTTATCATTGTTGAGGAAAATAACATTTATAATACGGAGGTTACTAGTGATGAAAGCGGTTATTTTAGTGCAGATATTGTTAGTAATCTAAATTACTATGTAAGCACTACTATGTCCAACTATCAGGAAAATATCCAGTATCTTTCAATGGCAGACGTTGACCTATCACAAGACATTTATCTAGACCTTGATGACTCTATCGAAGATGCAATGGTAGAGGGTACGGTAACGGACTGGTACACGAATGTTCCCCTTGCAAATGCCTCAGTCCTTCTTGCTTACACAGATGAGGAAATGGTAACCATTGAGTCAACTACAGATGAGAATGGTTATTTCTTGGTCCAAGTTCCCGGTGAGGAGGACTATGATCTTTTTGTTTACTCAGATGGATACTGGGTAGAGCACGATGCTTTTTATCTTAGTTCTGGAGAGCATCAAGTACTAAGCGTTGGCATTGCTGAGATGTTAGCTGCTTCTAGACTTTATGGAACGATAAGAGATTTTGATACTGATGAGTTGATTCCATATGCAGAGGTTCAGTTGAACTGTGATCAGGCAAGTGACTGGGATCATACTGGTGAAATTGGAACGTACCGTGTGTTTAGCTATTACCCTGATGATTGTGATGATGGCGTATTAATTGTATCTGCTGATGGGTATGAGACTAGCGTTCAATCTGTAGGCAGTATAGAGTTTGAAGCTGGTTCATCTTATGATCTAGATATTGCTCTTGTACAAGGTAATGATCCTGACCCTGGAATGTTATCAGGTACAGTATACTCTAATATTGATGGAAATGTGATTGAAGCAACTTTTGATGCTTTTAGTATTAATACTGGCCAGGTATATAATGCGCAAACAGAGAGTGGTTCATTTTCTATGTCTTTACCGGAATCGCAATATACTATATCAGTAAATGCAGAGGGGCATCAAGAAAAATTTATAGAGGTTTACATTTATTCAGGAGTAGTTATAGATACTACAATTTATCTTGATGAAGAATATTCAAATACATTTTATGGAATAGTAATGAATGAGGAAGAAACTCCTATCGAAGGGGCAATTGTTGCTGCTCATTTTATATCAGATGAAGGTGATTCAGAAATCTCTACTTTATCAGACAATAATGGATCGTATCAGCTTACAGTACCTGATGGTAATTTTAATTTATCAGTATCTATAACAGGCTACCAAATGTCTTGGGTTAATGATGTTTCAATTGAAGGTGGAGATTCAGAAGTTAATTTCACACTAAATGCAATTGAGTCTTTTGATGGGGCTGTAATGGGCTCTGTTTACTTTTTTGGTAATTTATCTGGGTCTGCTACTATAAGCGTATTTAACGATAATTATTTTGCTGAAACTGTTACAGCTGATAATGGCACATTTTATATTAATCTACTTAATGGTACGTATTCAATATTTGCAACTTCCAATGGTTATGCGAGTATCGCAATTCCTGATGCTTTCTCAATTGAGGATGATATCACCACTTATGATATTCATTTTAGTCAGCCAGGATTTGTAGAGCCTCCAATAATTTCATCCTTAACTGATGTTCCAAACGACCAAGGTAGAAAACTTGATATGGCATGGTTATCTGGAAACGCTGAGGATCAAGTAGCATTTACGCAATACTCTATTTGGAGAAAGATCTCAAACTTGCCAACTGGTGCACCAGAATTATGGCATTACATTGCAACAGAAAATTTTAGTGAAGGTTCAGAGTTATATTATAAAGTAGTTCCGACTCTGGTAGATGCAAATCAAGATACTGTCCATTACAGTACATTTATGGTAACCGCGCATACTGATGACCCTTATGTGTTTTTTGATTCACCTCCTTATTCAGGGTATTCATTGGATAACTTATCTCCTGAGATTCCTACAGATTTGGCTGTTTCAAACGAAGCTATTGATAGCGAAATGTATCAGGTTGATCTATCATGGTCTGCTCCTGTTGATGAAGATTTTGCATATCATAATGTTTACAGGGCTGATGTTAATAGTGAGGAGCCAGCATTTATTTTTCAGACAATTGAGTCATCTTTTGTAGATGTAGTTTCTGAGTGGGGTAATTTTGAATACTGGATCACAGCGGTAGATCACAATGGCAACGAAAGTGATCCGTCTGAGGTAGCTGGCGTTGAATTATCTGTAGAGCAAGAAATAATTCCTGAGGAATTTGCATTAAATCAAAATTATCCGAATCCATTTAATCCTTCTACGCAAATAAGGTACGCACTAGCAGAAAATTCTAAAGTGATCATTACGATATATAATATGTTGGGCAGTAAAGTTCGCACTCTTGTAAATGAAACACAGGATGCTGGATTTAGAAATGTATTATGGAATGCCACAAATGATAATGGTTCATCTGTCTCTGCGGGGATGTATATATATACAATCCAAGCGGGCACATTTTATCAAGCTAAGAAAATGATTTTATTAAAGTAATTCTATGGAGTTGAATATGAAAAAAATATCAATAGTATTAATCTCATTATTATCTTCACTCATTATGGGTCAAAAAGAAATTCCAGGATCAGGAAGCGACTCTGGAACTTTATTAGATGAAAGAACGAATGGCAGTCAAGATTTAGTTATAGACCCAGAAATGATTCAGGAGGTTCGTATGATTAAAGTAAATAAAGAAAAAGCTTTTATGAAAAAACAAATTCTTAAGGGTGTTAAATATGAGCCTAAAACATTTAAGGTGAATAATGAGAATAGCAAGTTACTGGCTATTAAAAAAATCATAGATCAGATTAAAGATGATAATCAGAACACTTCTGTTGAAAGAATAAATTCCAATAATAAGGTTACCAGTTCCAGAGAGTTGAATAGAACTATTAATTATAAAAAAGGAAACGATTCAAATTAATCTGTTAAGACTTTAAAAGCATGAAGAACAACGTAAATAAAATATTAGTATTATTTTTTGCAACTCTAGCTATAGGGTTTCCCCAAGATAACTATTCTCTTAGCTTTGACGGGGTAGATGATCAGCTTGACATACCCATGACTAATGTTAGATCCTTGGCATTTTGGGTTAAGGTAAGTAGTGATAATACTGTTGATAATGGTGATTCATATATTATTGATGCGAGACCAGGTCTAGGCAATAGTTGGCTTGAACCTTATAAGACCATTGGATCTGGCTGGAGTAAAATTTATATGAATGGGAATGAAATAACAGATTATAATGAGTCAAGTATAATTAAGGATAGTTGGATTTTTTTATATTTAGAAGCAGAGTATTCTTTTGCAGAAACTATTACGTTTATGGGTTCGCATGGTTGGGGTTGGCCTGAGCGTATGTTTCTTCAAGGAAATTTGGATGCCTTAGGCATGTGGGATCAATCATTAACTAATGCTGAGATAAATGCTTTATATAATTCAGGTTCGGGTGTTTCAGCATTATCAAATTTTGGTGAATATACATCTGTAGCTAGTTTGTTGGGCTACTGGGACTTTAACGAGGGTGAAGGTTCAACACTAACTGACCTGAGTGGTAATGGTAATAACGGAATAATTTATGGAGCTGCTTGGAGTGATGATGTGCCCCCCATGCTTGAAAACGATTCTGATTATCTTGTAGGTAGTTTAGGACCCGCAGGAGGTTTTGTTATTTATGATAAAGGCTTAGTATCTGATGGTTGGAGATATATTGAAATCTCTCCAGATGGATGGTATGGCGATGGGGATCCAACTACAACTTGGGGATGTTCAGGTTCAGAAATTAATGGAGCAGATGGTTACGCTGTAGGTTCGGGTCTGCAGAATTCAATTGATATAGCAAACGGTTGCGATGGCGATAATGCTGCTAGCATATCTTTAAATACTGAAATAAATGGATATAGCGATTGGCATTTACCTTCAATCGATGAATTGTGGTTAATGTATCAGTTATCAATTTCAAATAATATTGGTGATTATGAAAATCACTATTATTGGTCTTCAACAGAATTTAGTTCAATAGGTGCTCTTTTTATCAATTTCGGATCAAGCGAAGTACAATATCAAAATATTGGAGAAACAAATAAGCAGTCATTTTCAGAACATATCAGACCAATAAGATATTTTTCAGGTGAAGAGCAAAATGAGAATGATGAAAATTATTCTGTCCATTTTGATTTTATGAGTGGTTATTCCGAATCACTGACATCATCAACAAATATTTTTGGTGGTATTCAGCCATTCACTGTAGAGGCTTGGTATAAGAATGAAGGTGTAAATACAGGTGCTAATTCAGGTTATGATGATGGTGCGAATATTGTCTCAAGTTACCGTAGAAGTGGAGGCGGCGATCCATATGGGAATTTTAATTTTGGAATTAATCCAGGAGATTCTGAGAATTCAGGGAAAGGTTTCGCTGATCATGGAGTTATAACTAATGAAAGAATGGATGATGGTGCTTGGCATCATCTTGCAGCAACTTATGAGCCAAATGCAGATGGCTCGTGGAATTTTAGATTGTACTTAGATGGTGTTTTAAATGATCAAAGTACTAGTCCAAGTGAAGGTTATGATCATACTTCCAGTAACAATAATATTAGGATGAATAATCACTCTCCTTTTGCTGGAGACCATATGCTTGATTGTAGTTATGCAGGTATGTCGATTACTAATGGAGCAAAATATACTGAAAATTTTTCTCCACAATTTCCACTTAGTTCTGATGCGAATACTATTGTAAATCTTGACTTTAGCCAAGGTGCCGGTAATCAATTAATTGATAATTCAGGTAATGGCAACCATTTTAATCTTTATGGGAATTATCAATGGGAGTCTGATGTCCCTGCTGAGCCTGTTTATGGTTGCACAGATGAATATGCTGAAAATTATAACTCCGAAGCAACTTCTGATGATGGTACTTGTTCAGGATATTCTGAAGATGGCAGTTATGCTCTAGAGTTCGATGGGCAAGATGATTATCTATCAATTCCTGATGGTGATCATTTAAATATTCAAGGTGATTATACATGGGTCATATCTGGGAAAATGAATAATGTAAATCTATCACAAAATTTATTTTCAAATAACACATACTATAACTCTGATGGATATTACATTAATTATTTAGATTGGGATAATAGTGTGTGGTTTAGCTTGTGCTCAAATGGAACTTGTTATCAATACAATTCTTTACCAAATCAAATAATTGAAAATGAGTGGTTCAACTTAGTTATAACTAAAAATAATGGATTAATTCAAATTTATATTGATGGCCAAAATGTAACTGCCGATTCATGGAATATTACTCAAGGTGATGATATCACCCAGTATTATGTTGATCCTAATTCTGAGCTACGTATTGGAATAGATGGAGATGATGTTCAGCCATTTTTCGGTAATCTTGATGAGATTTTATTAATTAAAGAAGCATTAAGTGAGCAAGAGATATCAGACTATATGTCATCAGGAATTATGAATTCAGATATTGATATTGTTGGTAATTGGAAATTAAATGAGGGTAGTGGTAGCACAGCTTTTGATTTTTCAGGAAAAGGGAACCACGCATTGCTAAATGGACCTTCTAGAAGTGAAGATGTGCCAATTTTAGGATGCACTGATCCTTACGCTGAAAATTATGATTCTGAGGCGAATTTAGATGATGGAAGCTGCTCTAGTTACCCTGATAATGGTGAGTATTCGCTATCTTTTGAAAATGATAATGTAAGTGTAGGTGAGATAGGAAACTATAGCTCAAAAGTAACTATCATGGCATGGGTGAAAAAGGATGGGACCAGCGGATATTCGAATATAGTATCGGGTGGTTGTGGAAATTTATTTCTTACAGAGCACAACAATAAACTTCTTTTTGGTTCTCAGTGTAGTAATCCAATAGCCCATGATACCTATGGCTCAACTGATATAACAGATAATATTTGGCATCATGTAGCAGCCACCTATGATGCAGATGCAGGTCAAAATAATTTGAAGGTATATGTTGATGGTGTTTTGGATGGTCAGTCTACAAAGACAGCCTCATTTAGTGTAAATAGTTTTAGAATTGGTAGTAATAATAATGGCAATGGGGAGCAGTATAATGGGAACATTGACATGTTACGTATCTGGAATACCGCACTAACACAAGAACAGATCCAAGAGAATATGAATTCAAGTGTCGCAAGTGTAGAGGCAGATCTTCTTGCGGACTGGAGATTTAATGTTGGAGATGGGGATATTTTATACGATCACTCTGGTAATGGGAATCACGGTTCAATCAACGGCGCTTCATGGGAGACTGATGTCCCTGAACTTCCTATCCTACCAGTTCCAGGAGGTAATAACTCTCTAAGATTTGATGGGGCAGATGATTATGTTGATACGGGAATTCCTTACACTGCTTTCAGTGGCGCTACATCATTAAAATTTGAGTTTACTTTTAGGCAGAGCGCAGGACATGATGATGGGCAGCATCAGGGTTTGATCACTTCTCAATCTTCTGGTAATACACAGATTGGTATTAGACTCTCCGATCAGAATTATTTAGAATTTGGATTTAAAGATGATAATTCAGGTTTTTCCACTGCATATTTAGATTCTGAAGTAATCCTACCTGACCAGTGGTATCCTGTAAAAATAGTATTAGAAAATAATCAGGTTCAATGGTATCTAAATAATCAGCTTATAGAGACTGATGATGTTACATTTCAAAGTCTAGGTCAAGAATCTAATAATGTCCCCACACTATCATTTGGAAGAGGGAATACAGTATATGGTGAATATTTTGATGGATTAATTGATGATGTAAAAATATTGATAAACAACGAAAGTGATTACTTTGCTCATTGGGACTTCAATGAAGGTGAGGGTAATACACTACCTGATATTAGTGGTAATGGAAATAATGGCACGATTAATGGTGCTATATGGACAGGTGAATCTTCAAAATTAGGTTGCATGGATCCATATGCAGATAATTATGATCCGCTGGCAAATGTCAATAGCAGATTTTGCTATGGATATCCTGAAAATGGAGAACACTCACTTAGTTTTGGGGCAAGTCAAGACCATGTTGATCTAGGAAGTGATATGGATTCGGATGAAGAGTTTTCAATTGCGACATGGGTTTACATAGATGAAAATATAATTCCTCTTAATGGTCAAAGGACATTTATAAATAAAGTTAATAGCACAAACGGTAACAAGAGTATTTTTCTGGGTAGCTATCAGAGTAAGATTGGTTTCACAGTTCTAACTGGGGAACAATCAAATATTATGTATGGTAGTGATAACCAAAATGGTTCTTTAGGATTCACTCAAACTCCATTGGTCCCAGGTTGGCAGCATATTGGTGCTGTATTTACTGGGGATAGTATGTTGGTATACATTAATGGTGAGCTTGATGCGAATGTCGTTGTATTTCAAAATCCTGGTTCGGTAAATGATTACGATAATTCTGTTTGGCATATGGCAGATGTATTAGGTGGTTCTGGTAATGTAGGTGGTAAGATCAGTTCTATGAGTGTTTGGAGTAAGCCTCTCAAACAATATGAGATTCAATATTTAATGTCTGAATCTCCTGATCCATATTCTGTTGGACTAATGGGCATGTGGAAGTTTTCTGAAGGTGATGGAAATTTATTGTATGATCATTCTGGGAATGGGAATCATGGGGTAATAAGCGGCGCGGTTTGGTCAGATCAAATCCCTTATCAAGGTCCATGGTATGTTTCTACCCAAGGATCTGATGATAATGTAGGTTCACAAAATAGTCCTTTTAAAACAATTCAAAAAGCGATAGATAAAACAGGGGTTAATAGTCCCGAAATAATTGTAGAACCTGGGGTTTACGATGAAAAATTAACTGCAAATAATAAAAATTTTATTTTGAGGTCTAGCTCCAGTAATCAAGGAAACCATGATGGAATAGGTCATGAAAACTCAGATGTAATCATTCAGGGGAATTATGACGGTAGTGTATTTAGCCTATCTAATGGTCAATATCATATTGAAGGAGTAACAATTCGCTTTGGGCGTTCAGATAAAGGTGGTGGTATAAACATAACAAATTCAGAATTAATGATTGCAAACAGTTTAATTGAATCCAATCAAACTGCAGGTTCTGGAAGTGATGGAGCTGGTATTTATGCAAATAACACTTTTTTAAATATCGATCAGACAACCATTAAAAATAATAATGCTACTAATGAAAATGGTGATCCTGGATCAGGCGCAGGTATTTTTATCACAAGCGATGATTCAGAATCCCATCTTGAAATTTCTAATTGTATAATTGAGAATAATGTTGCTGATGGAGGTTCTGGCGGCGGTATAATTTTAGCATCTAGTAGCGAAATACCTTTTAATGCGCACATAAATAATTCAATTTTTTCTGGTAATAGTTCTGCTAGACATGGTGGAGCAATTTATTTAAGTGGTCTAGATTATTTTGAAGTATTAGGTTGTACATTTGAAAATAATTCTGCTAGTACTGATGGTGGAGCAATTATGGCAGAAAATACTGAATTAAGTCATGCAGTTATTAACGATTCATATTTTTATGGTAATTCTGCTGGAGATACTGGCGGTGGTTTAAGATTTATTAATGGGATGCAAGATATTGAAAATTCAGTTATATCAAATAACCATGCAAATGTTGAGGGTGGAGGAATAAAATTCACAGGATCCACTTCTAATATTAATTATTGTACAATTGCAAACAACACTAGTAGCGTGTGTGCAGGTGGCATAGTTGCTGTATATGAACAGGTTAATATTAGAAATTCAATTATTTATGGTAATGATGTTGCCTCTTTATGTACGATTCAAGGGGGATCATTTGATGTTTCATACTCAAATATTGAAGGAGGATTTGAAGGAGAAGGTAATACTGATTCTGAACCTTTGTTCTGTGATGCTAATGGTAATGATTTTTCTTTAGCTCAAAATTCATCAAGTATTTCAGCTGGTGAATTTGGTTCAAATTTGGGTGCTGAGGGTATTGGCTGTGAAGCTGCTTATGTAAATAATGCTTTGAGTTTTGATGGACAAGATGACTATGTTGATATTAATTATAATGAAAGTCTGGCGCTAAATAATGAAATGACAATATCTGGATGGGTAAAGATACCTTCCAATCATAATAGTTGGTGGGGTTCTGTAGTAGGAGGCTATAATGGTTATGGATATATTTTATATGCTGGTTCAAACAGTGGCTCTAGTAATGGAAATCTATGGTTAGAGGTTCGTGACGGTGGCTCTGTTAGCGGTACAACGGATTTAAGAGATAATAATTGGCACCATATTGCAGTTACCTATGATGGCAATACGGCTAGGGCATATGTTGATGGGCAATTAGAAGGTGAAAGCTCTTTCGAGACTGCTTTTCAAGGTACCTCAGGATATCCACTGAAGTTTGGTTACGTTAATCATAGTGTAGGCAGCAATGAACATTTTCCAGGTATTTTAGATGAATTATCTATTTATAATATCGCTCTAGATCAACAAACTATTCAGTCTTATATGGTATCTGAACTTTTAGGTTATGAGTCAGGTTTAGTAGGCTATTGGAATTTCAACGAAGTTCAAAATAGCACAGTTTATGATATTACAGGCAACGGTCACGATGGAACTATTTATGGTACTGAGCTTAGTGGAGATGCTGCTCCGATAGGCCCTCCGCCAGCTGTAGATGGTTGTACTGATCCTTATGCTGAGAATTATGATCTATATGCTAACACTAATGATGGGACCTGTGAATATTCTCAAGAGCCAGTAACATTTACAAAAGAAGATTATGCAGATGCCTCTCTTGAGGAGAATCAAGATCGAATTACTGCAAGTGTTTGGATAACCCGTGGTGATAATCAGCCGCTATATAATGCTGCTTTTGAGTCTTATTCAGATCATGGAGTTTCTCCAAGTGGTACAATTTGGGCACTAGGACAAACTGCTTTACAAACTAACACAAATGGGTATCAAAGTTTTAGAGATGCAACTGGTGGTAATCATCAAAATCTTCCTGGCAGAACTATGTCGATGTATATCATTCAGGAAGATTTATTTTACGATGTGGAGTTTCATAGTTGGACAAGTAATAATAATGGTGGTGGCTTTTCTTATACAAGAACCCCAGCTGAGATAAATTCATTTGAATATCCATTAGATGCAGTTTATTTTGAGAAGGTGGATTTTGCTGACCCTTTACTAGAGCAAAACCAAGATAGAATTACTGATAGAACTTGGATTACTCGTGGTAATCAACAAGGTATTTATAATCCTTTTTCTGAAAATAGCTATTATTTTGAAAGCTCTGATGAAGCTTATTCAGCTCCTTCAAATACGTTATGGGCTTATGGGCTTACTGATTATGTCGAGGGAGAATACCGACCATTTAAAGAGGCTGTTCAGAATCAAATGAGCTTGAGTAGTCTGAATGATGGTGGCCACATTTTTTCTATGTTTATAGTATCAGAAAATTTATTTTATGACGTTGAGTTTCATAGCTGGACCTGCTGTCAAAATGGAGGAGGTTTTTCGTATACTAGAACTGATCAGTATGGGCAAAGTATCACATTTACCAAGGAAGATTATGCTGATTGGACATTAGAAGAAAATCAAGATCGTATTACTGATAATGTTTGGATCACTAGACAAGATCAAAACCCTCTTTTTAACATTGCTGAGGAGCAAGATTATTACAGCTCTGCTTATGTTTACTATGATGCGTTTGGGTCACCAGAAAATACAGAGTGGTCTTTCGGAAAGACAGATGATTTAACAATAGACGACTATCAGCCGTGGCAGGCTGCTATTGGAGGTAACAATCCTAGAGGTGCTTTAGGTCAGTTTATGTCTTTACATCTCATCGAGGAAGATATTTATTTTGATGTTGTATTGCATAGCTGGACTTGTTGTGGAAATGGAGGAGGTTTTTCCTATACTCGTATGCCTGCCAGTCCAGATTCTGAACAAATGTTAAATGGTAAACTTGTAGGAGTAATTGAATCAGCATCAGATAATTCACCATTAGAAGGCGCACATATTATAGCTATAGCTGAAGATGAAAGTTATAGCGCGGAGACATTTAGTGATGTAAATGGTGAATACAATATGGACCTTTTAGGTTCACTCAATTATTTTGTAACTATATCGTATGAGGGACTAATTGATCATAATCAATATATTTATGTCGCGCCATTTGAGGATACATATATAAATGTTTCTTTAGGAGTTCTTGAAGATGCAATGGTAGAGGGTACGGTAACGGACTGGTACACGAATGTTCCCCTTGCAAATGCCTCAGTCCTTCTTGCTTACACAGATGAGGAAATGGTAACCATTGAGTCAACTACAGATGAGAATGGTTATTTCTTGGTCCAAGTTCCCGGTGAGGAGGACTATGATCTTTTTGTTTACTCAGATGGATACTGGGTAGAGCACGATGCTTTTTATCTTAGTTCTGGAGAGCATCAAGTACTAAGCGTTGGCATTGCTGAGATGTTAGCTGCTTCTAGACTTTATGGAACGATAAGAGATTTTGATACTGATGAGTTGATTCCATATGCAGAGGTTCAGTTGAACTGTGATCAGGCAAGTGACTGGGATCATACTGGTGAAATTGGAACGTACCGTGTGTTTAGCTATTACCCTGATGATTGTGATGATGGCGTATTAATTGTATCTGCTGATGGGTATGAGACTAGCGTTCAATCTGTAGGCAGTATAGAGTTTGAAGCTGGTTCATCTTATGATCTAGATATTGCTCTTGTACAAGGTAATGATCCTGACCCTGGAATGTTATCAGGTACGGTTTATTCTAATATTGATGGAAATGGAGTTGGTGGAGCGGACATTACCGCTTACAATGTGAATACCACCCAGCTATTCTCAGTTGAAACTTTAGATGATGGCTCGTATCAATTATTTTTACCAGAGTCAGAGTATTATATGTCAGTAACTGCAGATAACCATGAAGAATATTTAGATACGTTATCTATCACCTCTGGACAGTCATTTACCCAAGATTTTAGCTTAGATGAGATGTATCTCAATACCGTATCTGGAGTAATTACAGATCTTAGTGGAAACGGTCTATTTGATATGGAGGTATATGTAATTCCAGCAGGAGAATCTTATGCTATAAATAGCACATTCTCTAATGAAAACGGCGAGTATAGTTTGCAAGTACCAAATGGACTTTATGATTTTGGTGCTGGAAGTAATGGCTACTTCATGAATTTTGAGTATGGTGTTGAACTTTCTGGTAGTGATCAGGTCATTGATTTTACACTTACACCTGTATCTGAATTTGATGGTGGTATCGCTGGCATAGTACATCTTAATTATGGTGATAATTCAACAGTGTGGATCAATGTGTGGAACTCTGTTCTAACGTATCAGGCTTATATCTCTCCAGATGAAAATGGAGCATATACCCTCCCCTTAGTTAATGGTGAGTATAGCATGTATGCCTGGGTTCCAGGATCAGACTACGACCCTGTTTTTATCCCTGGTGCATTCACAATTGAGGATAATGTCATTAACTATGATATCTATTTTGTAGCTCCAGATAGTCCTGAAGCTCCTACTATTGTTTTTCTAGAAGACGTTCCAAATGACCAAGGTGGGCAACTAGAACTAGCTTGGACACCTGGCGAACCTAGAGAGTATGAGATATTTCCTCAGTATAGTATATGGAGAATGGAAGACGATTGGAGTTTAATCGCAACAGTTCCTTATCATGGTTTTGATCTTTATAACATGATTGTTGCAACGCAAGGAGATTCAACCGCGGATGGTATTTTTGAAAGTACATTCATGGTAACCGCTCACACTCTAGATCAGAATACTTTCTTTGATTCCGAGCCACTAACTGGATATTCAGTCGATAATATTTTTCCTGCTATACCGCAGCAGCTTGTCGCGACCTTTCAAGGTGAAAGTGTTGACCTTGAGTGGAATATTTCAGAAGCTGATGATCTAAGTCATTATAATGTGTATAGGCAAAATCAATCTCTAGCAGAGTCTGCTCTTGTTTTTGTTGCTGAAAATAACTTTTACTCTGACAATGTTGGTATTGATGGAGATTTTCAATATTGGGTAACCGCGGTTGATCTAAGTGGTAATGAGAGCGATGCTTCTGAACCCGCTGTGGTTACTCTAGGTATTGTAGGGGAAGTATTACCGTTAGAGTTTGCACTGTTGCAAAATTATCCAAATCCGTTTAATCCTAGCACGCAGATCATGTATACACTTCCAAAAACAAGTTCTGTAAAGATAGTGATTTATGACATGTTAGGTTCAAAGGTGCGCACATTATTAAGTGGATCGCAGGATGCGGGTTATAAAAATGTATTGTGGAATGCTACAAATGATCAGGGTGACCCAGTATCAGCAGGTATGTATATCTATACAATAGAAGCAGAAAGCTTTTTTGCCTCCAAGAAAATGATATTATTAAAATAGAATTAGTCATTTAATTCTTCTTAATTCATCATATCTAAAATCATAATAATTTGTTATTTTTGTGTGCAAATTATTTTAAGATTTTTTCGTGTTTCATTTCAAAAGATATAATATAATATTAATTATTGGTGCTTTCTTGTCATCATGTTCAATTGAGCCTGACCTTGATAAGCTTCCAATAATTCAGCCATCATTAGGCTTTTCTATTTATCAAGAATCTATCACGTTGAATGACGTTGATATACTTACTGGAGATTCGAGTATTACCA
Organism: uncultured Fidelibacterota bacterium; assembly: GCA_902559415.1. Taxonomy (GTDB): domain Bacteria; phylum Fidelibacterota; class Marinisomatia; order Marinisomatales; family UBA1611; genus TMED80. Next base: position 923 of record CACEHW010000008.1, on the reverse strand, counting down.
AGGAGTCATACGGAGCTAACGATTCGATTTTTGTGTTCAATAAAACGGTTAACATTGACAAGCAAGAAGTAGGAGATAAGCTTTCAATTGATGATATAAATAAACAATTTTCGCAGAGTGTTGATAACGTTACCATCGAAGATACAGAGGTAGAAGAAAAAATTGGGTTTGATCCTGTTGGGATTGACCCTATTGAAAATAAAGTAAGCTCTGAGGTTGGGTTAATCTCTCTTGATAACATTGATCCTCAAGCAACAGAACCGTATTTATTTTCATCTATCTATCCTAGTGTTTCTGATATACCAGATAGTAATACAGTGAACATACCTTCTTTTGCTTTAGAGCCAGTAACAAATGATTTTAGTTTTACTGATTTTTCAGAGGCAGTCTTTAGCTCTGGGTCTTTGTCTCTTACAATTATAAATGATCTTGTTATTCCTCTTGGAGATGTTGATGTTCAGTTAAAGAACTCTGACGGCTCAGATATAGTGGGGGGTTCTACAACCATAGCAGGCCCTATAAATAGCGGTGAACAGCAATCGGCTCTATTAGAACTATCTGACCTTACTCTTCCTGGTAATATTATCGTTGAGGTTACAGGGAGTAGCCCTGGGGAAGATAATGTGTTAATCGATAATGCTGCCAAGAATTCGTCTTTTTCTGTTGAAATCTCAGGGAGTGGCCTCGAGGTTATCTCAGCCAATGCAAAAATTCCAACACAATCCATATCTGAATCTGGGACAATTAGTTTATCCGCGGATTCTAACAAAGTTATTTTAGCTACTATTAGTAGTGGGAGCCTGGTTATTGATATTGATAATTACATGGCTGTAACAAGCGATATGGTTTTATCGATACCTTCGTTGAAAGCCGCAGATGGGAGTGACTTTCAAACTAGCATAAGTATAGCTGCAAATTCAGAA
>CACEHW010000007.1 GCA_902559415.1 uncultured Fidelibacterota bacterium | reverse complement strand
ATGCACTTACACCTGCTAATGAGCCAGCAGGGGCTCTAATTTCAGCAGGGAAATCAGGCAACGTACTTAGGTCATTACCTAAAGTAGCAGTAGTTTCTGTAAATCTACCTCCCGTTAATTGCATTCCATCGCCAGAATCACCAGCGAAGCGAATAACCGCATCATCAATCGTTTTAAATGTTTTTCCCATTGTTCCTGTCTCTACATTGAATATTGAAAATAAAATTTTTAATAATTAAATCTTCAGCATTAACCACTAAAAATTCAATATATATATAGGTTTAATTTACCATTCGTTATTATATGTCAAAACAGATTCTAAAGATTTCAAAAAAAATTTGAATTGATGTTTTATAGAACTTTAAATTGTTAATTTTACTTAATGAAAGGTCGAGAAAAAATCAGGCTAACTACGTTTAGCCATGGTGCTGGCTGAGCTTGTAAAATTGGTCCTGAAGACCTAGCCCAGGTTCTGGGTAATGTAAAGATGAGCACAAACAACTCTGTTATCACGGACTATACTAGTACGGATGATGCAGCTGTCGTACGCCTTAGCGATGGAAAGATCATTCTCCAAACTGTTGATTTTTTCACACCAATTGTTGATGATCCATATACATTTGGACAAATATCTGCAGCAAATTCTCTATCGGATATTTATGCTATGGGTGGCCGACCTTTATTTGCTTTAAATATAGTTGGATTCCCTATCCAGAAGCTTCCAAATGAAATATTATCTGAGATTATGCAAGGTGGAGCAGACAAGGCAGCAGAAGCAGGGATACCAATAGTCGGTGGACATTCAATAGATGATAATGAACCAAAATACGGCTTAGTTGTAACGGGAGAGGTAATTGAAAAAAATATTTGGACGAATGCAGGTGCTAAAGAAGGCGACAAAATAATTCTCACGAAACCTATTGGTACAGGAATTATATCAACAGCAATTAAAAAAGAAAAAGCCTCTTCTAAAATTATATCTTCCGCTATAGAGACTATGAAAAACTTAAACAAAAAAGCTTCTGAAGTTGCACAAAAATTTACTCCAAACGCGGTTACAGATATCACCGGATTTGGGCTAGTTGGGCACCTAATTGAAATTTGCAAATCTAGTAAAGTATCTGCGAAAATTTATTTTAACCAGATTGATTTGTTGCCAGGAACATTGGACTTAATAGAAGAAGGGATAATGCCGGGTGGATCAAAACGCAATCTTGAACATGCTGAAAAGTATACAAATTTTAGTTCTGAACTATCGTACAATGAAAAGTTAATTATATGCGATGCGCAAACTTCTGGAGGACTTCTGATAACATTACCACCAAAAGATGCCGAGGCATTTTTAAATGATTTTGGTAATAAAGCAAAAGTTATTGGAGAAATTATTAGTGCAAAAGACAAGCCTGTCATAGCTAATCTATAAGCTTACTCTCTTCTTAGATATTATATCCGACAAAATTAGTCGTATATAATGTTTGGTTTTATTTACATTCTGGCTATATACTTCCAGTCCAAAAAAATGTTAAAGATTACTAAAAAAGTAGAATATGCTCTCATTGCTATGAGGCACCTCCAAGAAAACAAGGAAAAACTCGTTCCAGTATCTGAGATCGCATCTTCTTATGGAATACCTAAAGAAATTTTAGCGAAGACACTCCAAAAACTAGCCAGCTCAGATATAATTGAATCTTTCAAAGGACCAAATGGTGGATATAAAGCATCAAAAAAAATAGAGAGTACGACACTAAATCATTTTTTTGAAATTTTAGAGGGTCCTACAGCTATTATGGACTGTTATTTTGAAGCTGGATGTGACCATCTAAATAGCTGCAATATTCGCACCCCCATTAACAAAATTAATGACTCTATAAGAAACCTTTTTGACAACCTAACAATAGCGGATATTTCACAATGAAATTAAAAGATAAAATAATTGATATTTTAAAGCAGTGCTATGACCCTGAGATCCCAATTGATCTTTGGAACTTGGGTTTAATTTATAATATCAGCATCAAAGAATATGACAAAGAAAAATCAGATGTAGAGGTCTTAATGTCTCTCACTACACCGGGCTGTACAATGGGCCAACATATGGCTGAAGACATCAAAACTAAGGTGGCTCTTATGCCTGAGATCAAGGATGTGAGTGTTGAGGTCACATTTGACCCTCCATGGAAACCTGAGATGATGACTCAAGAAGCGCGTGAAAAATTAGGATTTGATGAAGAAATAAATGAAACCCAACAAGAAAAACTTGAAACAACATGGGAATAAACGCATGAAAAAAGAACAATCAACAATCGAGCAAGCTCAAAATGAATTTAAAGATGCTCAGATCTTTGTATCAAAAAAAGCAGTGACCAGGTTGAAAGCTGTTATGTCTTCTGAGGGAAAGAACGGATACTATCTTAGAATGTCCGTTGATAGTGGTGGCTGTTCAGGCATGAACTATAAAATGGATTTTGATGAAAAGCAGAACACTTATGATAAAGTTTTTGAGCAGAATGGATTAAAAGTGATTTGTGATCTGAAAAGCTGGCTCTATTTAAAAAATATAACCATTGATTATTCAGATGACATGCTTAACGGGGGTTTTAAAATTGAAAATCCAAATGCTGAAAGAACTTGTGGCTGCGGTACTTCTTTTTCAGCCTAAAAGGCAATGAAGACAAAATAATTTATGGACAATAATAAAAATAGTGTAATAGATCAGCGCGTTAAAGAAGAATACAAATACGGGTTTATTACTGAAATAGAATCAGATACACTCGCTCCTGGAATTAGCGAAGAGACAATACATTTCATCTCAAAGAAGAAAAAAGAACCTTCTTGGTTACTAGAATGGCGCTTAAAAGCATACAGAAAATGGCTAAAGATGAAAGAACCTGACTGGCAAAATGTTAACTATGATAAGATTGACTATCAGGATATAAGCTATTACTCTGCTCCTAAGAAAAAAGAATTAAAAAGCTTAGATGAACTAGATCCAGAGTTACTCAAGACTTATAATAAATTAGGTATCCCACTGGATGAACAAAAGATGATGAATGGGATTGCCGTTGATGCTGTGTTTGATAGTGTTTCAGTTGCGACCACTTTTAGAGAAGAATTAAAAAGTCATGGGGTGATTTTTTGTAGTTTTTCGGAAGCAGCAATTGACTACCCAGAGATTGTCAAAAAATACTTAGGTAGTGTTATTCCTTATACTGATAATTACTTTGCTTGTTTGAATTCTGCTGTTTTTACAGATGGCTCTTTTGTTTTCATTCCTAAAGGTGTTAAATGCCCGATGGAATTATCAACATATTTTAGAATTAATGAAGCAAAAACAGGCCAATTTGAACGAACACTAATTATTGCTGAAGAGAATAGTTCTGTAAGCTATCTTGAGGGGTGTACCGCGCCCATGCGTGATGAAAACCAACTGCATGCGGCTGTTGTAGAATTAGTAGCACTTGATAATGCTACCATAAAATATTCTACTGTCCAAAATTGGTTTCCTGGGAATCCAAAAACAGGAGCAGGTGGAATTTACAATTTTGTTACAAAACGAGGATTATGTGCTGGCCAAAACTCTAGAATATCTTGGACACAAGTAGAAACAGGCTCAGCTGTTACATGGAAATACCCTAGCTGCATTTTAAAGGGAGATGATTCTGTTGGAGAGTTTTACTCTGTTGCATTAACAAACAACCTCCAACAAGCAGATACGGGTACAAAAATGATTCACATTGGAAAAAACACAAAAAGCACAATTATATCTAAAGGAATCTCAGCAGGAAAAGGGCAACAGACATACCGAGGTGAAGTTAAAATTATGAAAAGCGCAGATAATGCGAGAAATTTCTCACAATGTGACTCTATTTTAATCGGGGATCGTTGCGGTGCTCACACTTTTCCTTACATAGATGTAAGAAATCAATCCGCGACAATGGAGCACGAAGCTTCAACATCAAAAATTGGAGAAGATCAATTATTCTATTGTAATCAAAGAGGCATAGATACTGAAGATGCGGTATCAATGATTGTTAATGGTTTTTGTAAAGAGGTGTTTAATGAACTACCAATGGAGTTTGCTATGGAAGCCACAAAACTAATGGAAGTAAGCTTAGAAGGAAGCGTTGGATAATTACAAGGTGAAATATGCTAGAGATAAATAATCTTCACGTAGAAGTAGAAAATAAAGAAATATTAAGCGGTATAGATCTAAAAATAAAAGCTGGTGAAATGCATGCTATTATGGGATTAAACGGTTCAGGAAAAAGTACACTCTCTAACGCGATTACAGGAAGAGAAAACTATAACGTGACAAAAGGTGATATCACATTCAAAGATGAGTCAATTCTTGAAATGGAACCAAATGAAAGAGCTCTAGCTGGTATTTTTATGTCCTTTCAATATCCTACCGTTATTCCAGGTGTAAATAACACCTATTTTTTAAGGGCAGCAGTGAACGCTAAAAAAAAATACAGAGGTGAAAAAGAGTATGATGCCGCAACTTTCTTAAAGTTTGTAAAATCAAAATTAAAAGAAGTTGAAATGGATGCCAAATATTTAAAGAGGGCTGTTAATGAAGGCTTTTCAGGCGGAGAAAAAAAGAGAAATGAAATGCTGCAACTCCTATGCCTAGAGCCTGAACTTGCAATTATGGATGAAACAGATTCTGGTCTTGATATTGATGCATTGAAGATTATATCAAGAGGGATAAATAAATATAAAAATAACTCAAGAAGCTTTTTAGTTATAACTCATTATCAAAGATTATTAAAGTATATTGAACCTGATGTCGTTCATGTTCTTATTGATGGTAAAATTGTTAAATCAGGCGGAAAAGAACTTGCCCTAGAGTTAGAAGAAAAAGGTTACAGCTGGCTTGAATCATGAACGTAAACGACTACCAAAATGAGTTTAATAAGATCATTTCTCGCAAATACTTCCCTTCAAGGTTAAACAATAGCAGGCAAAAAGCTTTCTCAAAATTTTTAGATATAGGCCTGCCTACAAAAAAATGGGAAGATTGGAGACACACTGATCTTTCTTTCTTAAATAAAAATAATTTTAGAATATCAGAGGCTAATGATGCTTTTGAAAATATTGATTTTTCTAAATATAAAATTAAAAATACTCACACATTGGTAATCATAAATGGTCATTATGTAGAGCATCTATCAGATGCTCCAAAAGAATTAAGAGTTTTAACTAATCATGAATACCTTGAACAAAACGACTGGAGACAAAAAGATAAAAAAGACACTCCATTTGATTTACTTAATACATCTTTATGCGACAGTGGAATGTCATTTATTATTGATCCTGATACAGATATTGATAAGCCGATCCACATACTTTTCATTTGTTCAGGAAGTGAAAATTTAATTATAAGTCCACAGGTCAATATTGATATTAGCAGATCTAGCTCGGCAACAGTGATCGAACAATATGCAAGCGAGACTTCATCATTTTTTCAAAATAATTGTGTTTTTGCTTCTGTAAAAGAAAATGCATCATTGAATCATTTACGGATTTTTTCAAATGCAAATAAAACCATAAATATCTCGAGTTCATATATTGAGCAAAGCGAAAATTCAAATTATAAATATTTTCAATTTGTAGATAGCGGAGCGCTACAAAGATCAGATATATATAATTCTTTAAAGGGTACCAACTCTAATTGTTTTCTATCTGGACTGACTATTTTAGATGATGATCAACAGTCAGCGACATACATAACAACTGATCACATTATGCCAAATTGTACGAGTTCTCAAAATTTTAAATCCGTGCTCAATAATAAATCTTCTGGAGTTTTCAATGGCCGGACTATTGTCAGAGAAGACTCTCAAAAAACTAATTCAAAACAATCAAATAAGAATTTACTTCTATCAGACAAAGCTACAATGAATTCAAATCCTCAGTTAGAGATATACGCAGATGATGTTAAATGTGCACATGGCTCAACAACCGGAGCATTAGATAATGAAGCACTTTTTTATATGCAATCTCGTGGTTTAGATCGTGAGAGTGCCTCCTCTCTTCTTATTCGAGGATTTGTGATTGAGTTAATGGAAGAAATAGAAAATAAAGATTTAAGAGATTACCTCTTTAATAAATTTGACAACTGGCTGATCAAGAATAATTAATAATGAGTATTAAGCACACACTAACTGAAATAGAAGACCTATTTTCTATTTTTGATGATCCAAAAGATAAATTCTCACAATTAATGGATATTGCTAAAGAATCTAGTGGTATACCAGAAAGTGATAGAAATGATAAATCTAAAGTGTCTGGATGTACATCTCAGGCCTGGGTTGTTAGTAAAAAACAAGGTGAAAAATATTTTTTTAAATGTGATTCTGATGCACTGATTGTAAAAGGGTTATTGTCTTTACTTTGTAAAATTTATAGTGGTCATAAATCAAAAGATATTCAATCTGTTAATCACGCAGATATACTAAATAAAGTTGGATTATCAGGATTAATTAGTGTACAAAGAACCAACGGCTTTGCAAGTGCAGTTAGTAAAATTCATGAAATGAGCATATGAATAATAATGATCAGAGAATAAGACTTTTAAGAGATGTAGAGGCGAATATGGTTCCCTCTGGAGACAGAGTTACTCTTGCTGAAGGAAACTTAGTTCAAATAACACAATCTCTAGGCGGAAATCACACCGTAATAATAAATGGTAACATGGCCCAAATTAGTGCCGAGAATGCTGACGCATTAGGATTAAAAATTGAAGAAAAACAAACCTACAAATCTAATTCAGATTTCTCAGAGCAGTTAGTATGGGATCAATTAAAAACTTGCTATGATCCTGAAATACCAGTCAATATAGTTGAGTTAGGGTTGATATATGATTTAAGTATTCAAGACACAAAAGATGGAGAAAAAAATGTTACAATTATGATGACATTAACAGCGCCAGGGTGTGGTATGGGGCCTGTTATTGCTGATGAGGTTGAAAGAAAAGTAGGCGCAATAAATAATGTCCAGAGTGTAAAAGTTGAACTTGTTTGGGAACCACAATGGAACCAAGCAATGATGTCAGAAGCTGCTCAATTAGAACTTGGAATGTTTTAAAAACTCAATGTCTCATTTAATTGATAAAACAGATTTTCCAATTTTTAATGATAAAAGCCTAGTCTACCTTGATAGCGCTTCTACTTCTCAAAAGCCTAAAGTTGTTTTAGATACAATAAAAAAAGTCTATGAGCATTCTAATGCAAATGTGCACAGAGCACTTTATGATTTAGGGTCAAGATCTACAGAGCTATACGAATCATCAAGGAAAACAGTATCTCAATTCATTAATGCACCCTCTTCCAAAGAAGTGATTTTTACCAGTGGAACGACTGCGTCAATGAACTTACTTTCTTATTCTCTTGAATCTAGGTTGGAAAAAGATGATGAGATACTGATTAGCCATATGGAGCATCATGCCAATATCGTACCATGGCAACAACTATCAAAAAGAATTGGTATAAAATTAAAATATCTTCCCCTAACAAAATCAGGAGATATAGATTTAGAAAACAGCAGGAGATATTTTACAGATAGAACAAAGATTGTTTCCATTACTCATATGTCTAATGTACTTGGGACAATTAATCCCATCAAAAAAATTGCAAAAATGGCAAAATCTATAGGCGCGGTCTACATTATTGATGGAGCTCAAAGTGTATCACATATGCCTGTTGATGTTCAAGATCTAGAGTGTGACTTTTTGGCTTTTTCAGGTCATAAAATGTTGGGTCCTACAGGCGTTGGCGTTCTATGGGGCAAGATGGATTTGCTCAATGAATTAGATCCATTTTTAAGTGGTGGTGAGATGATTGAAAAAGTAACTCTAGAAACATCTACCTGGAATGAAGTCCCTTATAAATTTGAGGCTGGAACGCCAAATTATGTCCAAGCAATCGGAATGGGTGAGGCTATAAAATACCTTTCAAATATTGGCATGGAAAATGTTTATAATTATGAAAAAAAATTAACATCGTATGCACTAAAAAAGCTTCAAGAGATCCCCAATATTAAGATTTATGGGACCCCCGAAAAAAGAGGTGGAGTAATAAGCTTTAATATAAAGGGCATACACCCTCAAGACCTTTCTCAATTCTTAAACGAAGACAACATATGTCTGCGAGTTGGACATCATTGTGCGCAACCTCTTTTAAAAACTCTGAATGAAACATCTACTGCCCGGGTTAGCTTTTACATCTATAATGATTTTTCTGATATTGATAAATTAGTAGATTCAATCAATTCAACAATTAGCTACTTTTAAAATGGAAACAATATTATTAGAAGATTTTTTAGATGAAGGCATTATAAAAGAAAAATCTTTTAGGGAAAAAATTAATTTGATGGACTTTTCTACTTTTAGTAAAAAGAAAGTAATTATAAAAGGCTGCGCAGGTGTACCAATACCAACCTGGGCTTATTTAATCATAGTGGCAAACGTAGCTCAGGTAGCAGATAAAATATATTTTGGTGAACCTCGACACGCAGTAAAAATTTTTAACAGAAATAACTGATTATGAATGACCGAGTTAGTTGGAAAACATATTTTATGAATATCGCAAAAGAGGTGGCCACTCGCTCAACATGCGACCGCAAGCATGTCGGAGCTGTAATTGTGAGAGACAAAACAATTTTATCTACGGGCTACAACGGTAGCATAAAAGGCCTAAAACACTGTGATGAAATTGGACATGAAATGATTGATGGCCATTGTGTACGTACTACCCATGCAGAGGCGAATGCAATTGTCCAAGCTGCTAAAAATGGAGTCAGTATTAATGAGGCAGAAATATTTGTAACAGCATCACCATGCTACAATTGTTTCAAGCTTATAGCAAACTCTGGGATAAAGACTATTTACTATGATGAGTTTTATCGAGATGAAAGAATTATTAATTATGCATCAGAGGCAAATATAAAATTGATAGCAATGGATTAGTTCTTTAATTTTTTATATGAAGGTAGCCAAGATTCGTTATAATGATAAAGATGCTCCAGCTGCATTCACTAAATCTTTAAAAGAAACTGGTTTCGGGGTTATCGTTGATCACCCAATAAAAGCCCAGCTTGTAGAAGATGTATACAAAGAATGGAAAGTTTTCTTCAATTCTGAATCCAAGCATCAGTACTTATTTGATCCAATAAATCAAGATGGATACTTCCCACTTGGAACCGAAAACGCAAAGGGATATAGCGCGAAAGACCATAAAGAATTTTTTCATTTTTATTCTTGGGGTAAAAAACCTCCAGACCTATCAGATAACACAAAAAAGCTTTATGATAGCCTAGTAGAAATGACCTCATTATTACTTGAGTGGATAGAGATTAACACCCCTCATGATGTTCAATCAAACTTTAGCGAACCCTTAAAAAATATGATAAAGGATAGTAGAACAAATTTACTTAGAGTGATCCACTATCCTCCCTTTTTAGGAGATGAAGACAGCAAATCATTAAGAGCTGCTGCGCATGAGGATATTAACCTTATTACATTATTAGTTGCTGGAACTAGACCTGGTCTTGAAGCAAAAGACAAGAGTGGTAATTGGCATGAGATAACTACAGACCCTGGTACTATAATTGTCAATATCGGAGATATGCTCAAAGAAGTATCAGGGGGATATTATCCATCAACAACTCATAGGGTAGTAAACCCGTCTTCCGAAATAAATAATGATAGTCGCTATTCAATGCCACTATTTCTCCACCCTAGAGATGAAGTAAAACTTTCTAAAAATTACACAGCAAATACATACTTAAAAGAAAGGCTTTTAGAGATTGGACTCAAAAGCTAATTCTATTCTTATTTGATTGATGCATAACCCTGCACTTACTATAGGGCTTTCGATGGTCCTCGGGATGTTAGCCCAGGTTGGTTCAAAGCATCTCCATCTACCCGGGATTGTACTCCTTCTATTATCTGGAATCTTATTTGGACCTGATGGCCTTAATTGGATTGACCCAACTTCGATTGGACCAGGGTTACATATACTGGTTGGTTTTGCGGTTGCAATAATTCTTTTCGAAGGTGGAATGAACTTACGAATCAGCAGAATAATGAGGGAAAGAAGAGCGATTCGTGGTTTAATAATTAAAGGTGCTTTGGTTACACTAATTGGAGGAACCTTCATTACAATTGTTGTACTTGGTTGGGATTTTAGAACTTCAATATTATTTGGGACATTAATCGTTGTAACTGGCCCTACAGTTATTACTCCACTTTTAAAAAGAATACGAGTTCACCATGGGGTTAGTACTATTCTTGAGGCAGAGGGAATACTTCTAGATGCTATTGGTGCTATTGTAGCTGTAGTTGCACTTGAAATTGCAATAAGTCCTTCTGGACTATCCTTTGTCACAGGACTTTATCATATCATGTCTCGGTTAGGAGTTGGAGCTATATTGGGTATTTCTGGCGGTTATTTACTTACCGTAATGTTCCGTTTTAGAGACCTAATACCTGATGGGCTTGAAAATGTTTTTATTTTAAGTTGGGTAATTGCTCTATTTCAGGTTTCTAATACTATTAGCCCAGAAAGTGGAATTGCTGCAGTTACAATTGCCGGAATGACAATTGGTAATTCAAAAACATATATCCAGCAAGATCTACTAGAGTTCAAAGAGCAGCTTACTGTCTTAATGATAGGAATGTTATTCATTCTTCTGTCTGCTGATGTAAGAATTGAACAAATCTTTAACCTAGGTATACCAGGCCTCATTAGTGTAGGAATGTTAATCTTTTTAATTCGTCCTCTATCTGTATTTATTGGGACAGAAAATACTGGGCTAGACATTAAACAAAAACTGTTACTGTCTTGGATAGCTCCAAGAGGAATTGTTGCAGCTGCAGTAGCGTCCTTATTCGTGTATGAGCTTGAGATGCACGGCTTTGATGGAACTCAACTTAGAGCTCTGGTGTTCTTATTAATTATAATAACTGTTTTACTAGCAGGCTTAACGGGTGGTTTTGTAGCTGGAAAACTTGACCTTAGAAGAAGAAGTCAATCCGGTTGGATAATTTTAGGAGCACATGAAATCTCGCGACTACTATCAAGGTTGTTGAAAAAAGCCGGTAACGATATAATTTGTATAGATGAAGATCCTAACTCCTGCTTAAAAGCTGAAAATGAAGGTATTAAAGTATTCTTTGGAAATGCATTAGATGATCGAACACTTCAAAGAGCTGAACCAGATATTAGGAAAGGCATTATCGCATTAAGTGGCAATGAAGAAGTAAACTATATATTTTCTCAAAGAGCAAAACACTTGAGTAAGGAGATGTCAATCCTGATTGGAATAAAAGATTCTCATGAAGGTATTACTCCAAAAATGATTGTTGATGCTGGCGGGAAGATCCCATTTGGTCATTCGGCTGACATGGATTTTTGGTGCGCGCTGGTTAAACAAAACTTAACGCGCCATCAGTCTTTTATTTACAAGCATGATAAAAAGTTTGACCTATCAGATGAAAGCATAAAAGGGTTTTTACTACCTATGGTTATTAAAAAGAAGAAAACGTTAGAGCCTATAGATAGTACAATGAATATTAAAAATGGAAATCAGATTATATTTTTAATTAATACAAAAAATGAGGACAAAGCCAAAACTTGGCTGAAAGATAATGGCTTTGAAAAGGAAAGAAAAAATTAATATCTAATTACATTATAGACTTTTAGATACTAATTCTGCAATGTCCATTACCTTCATTTTTTCATCATTGCCCGTTACTTTCATTCCATCTTCCATCATTATATTACAAAAATTACAAGCGGTTGCAACGGTCGTTGCTCCTGTTTCAGCAGCTTGTTTGAAACGATTATGATTTATTCTTTCACCTGTCTTTATTTCATACCACATATTCCCGCCACCTGCACCACAACAAAAACTCTCTTCTCTTGATTGTTCCATTTCTTTAAGATTCCCATCTTTCATTATAGACTGAATAACATCCCGTGGCGCGTCATACTCATCATTATGTCTTCCTAAATAACATGCATCATGATAAGTAACATCTTCATCTAACCATGCTTTAGGAGAAATTTTCCCATCACTTACCAACTGGCCAATAAATTGTGAATGATGTACCACCTCAAGATCAGCTCCTAATTCAGAATAATCATTTTTTAAAGTTGTAAAGCAATGCGGACACTGTGTGACAATTTTTTTAAATTTATATTTTCCAAAAGTTTCTAAGTTTTTTTCGGCCATTGCCTGGAAAAGGTATTCATTCCCAATTCTGCGCGCAGAATCACCGGTACATGTTTCTTCATTACCTAAAGATGCAAAATCAACTTCTGCTTCTTTAAGCACATCAACGACCGCCTGTGAGATTTCTTTTCCTCTGCTATCATAGGCTCCAGCACAGCCTGCCCAGTATAATACTTCTGCTTCTTTCTTCTCTCTCATTAGTGGTACATCCCTACCATCCATCCAGACTTCTCTTTCTTGAGGGCTTAAACCCCAAGGATTACCATAGTTTTCAATTTTATCAAAAGTTTCCATCGCTTCTTGCGGGAATTTGCTTTCCATCATTACCAGGTCCTGCCGAGCCCTAAGAATATCAAGCATAGGCTCATTCCCAACAGGGCATACCTCAACACAATAACCACAAGTAGTGCAACTCCAGGCCGCTTCATCTGTGAGCATCAAATCTGTAATCGCAGCATCAGGAATTGAACCATCAATGAATTCATCTAAATGATTATTTAAAAAATATCTTTTGTTAATCTCAAGAGCTGATGGCGAAAGCTCCTTCCCTGTTTCATAAGCAGGGCAAGCATCTTGGCAGCGGCTACACTGTATACATGCATAGGCATCTAGAAGTTGAGATTGTGGTAATTGATTAATCTGCCCCGCTCCATACTGATCAATCGAATCATCTTCAAAGTTAATTGTTTCTATAGCCGCCATTGAAGAGCGTTCATCTTTTACCATATAATTCAATGGCCCCATAAACAAATGAGCATGCTTGGTAAAAGGGAAATATGGTAAGAATCCCAGGATTAGACCTAATGCTATCCACCACGTAATATGCTCTAATAAAATAACATTTTCTTGGCTGACATCAGACCACAACAATGAGATAATTGTTGCAGCAGGTTGGAATGCATCAGATCCATTTTTAGCAATTTCAAAACTTGCAGATAAAAATCTAGCGCCAACATGTAAGAAAATAAACAAGCCAACCAAAAGAGAGTCATTACGCATTCCAACTCTTGCTTCTTCGCTCAACATCACAGGCTTATTAATAATTAACCTATTATCGTTTAGGATGAATCGTCGTATTAAAAAATAAATTACCCCTATCAGAACTAGAACGGTAAAAGTATCAACAAATATTCTATATGTTTTGCCTATTAGATGATTTGGGAAGAAATGAAACCCAGGTATAAAACCATACAATACATCCACCATGTTTACAATTAAATAAAACGTAAAACCCCATGCAATAAGGGCATGAATGAATCCAATAACTGGCCTTGTTTTAAATAATGTTCTTTGACTTATGAATACCTGTAAGCCTTTTGGGAAATTTAGTAATGCCCTTTTCCAATCAATGGGGTTAGAGCCAACGCTAATCGCCTTGAACATTTTACCAAAGGTAACATACGAAAGACCAAATGCGCCTAACGCTATAATAATAAAAATGATCTTCTCTATGTTTGAAAGCATTTAATAAACCTGATTCTTTAAAGAATACATTATAAATAATTTTTCAAAATAATTGATTTTATTAATACTGAAATCTCTAATAAAAATTAAGTACATAGTGATAATCTATGGCAAAAAAGTGATATGGAAATAGTTGGAAACTAGAAGGTTTTAAAGCTAGAGATCTTTAAGCTTTTCAATAAGCTTTGGGATTATATCTAATAAGTCCCCAACGACAGCATAATCAGCTATTTCAAAGATAGGAGCATCAGGATCTTTATTTATAGCTAAGATATTTTTTGATCCTTTCATACCTACAACATGCTGTATCGCTCCAGAGACCCCTAAAGAAAAATATAATTTTGGACTAACCGTGCTACCAGAACTACCAACTTGACGAGAGCTAGGAAGCCAACCAGCATCAACAACTGGCCTACTTGCTGAGACTTCAGCACCTAACACCTCGGCTAAATCAAAAGCGATAGATTTATTTTCTTCCTTTTCAATCCCCCTACCTACTGAAACAATTAGCTCTGCACTTTCTAGATCAACCTCTGACGCTGATTCTTGGAAAGGCTCATCAGCTGTTGATCTAATATTAGATGCGTCAAGAGATACTTCAAATTTTTCTAATGGGCTGGAACCTTTAGAAATATTTTCTTCACTGAAACTCGCAGATTGAAAACTAATTAATACAGGCCCACTTGATGATGATATGGATGCATTCAGTTTTGAGTTCATAATCTGTTTTGTAAAACTGCTATTTTCAACACTAACTAGATCAGGTATGAAGGGTATATCTAAGCTAGCGCTCAATCTCGGCATAAAGTCTCTAGCCTGATATGTGTGCCCAGTAATAATAAATTCGGGATTAACTACTTTAACAATTTGAAGGATAATCTCTTTGTAGCCATCAACATTATAGGAGGTTACTTTTTCATTGGTCACAAGTAAAGTTTTTTCGATTTGAAAGCTAGAGAGCTCATCTGTAATTGAATCAGAGTTTTCACCAATGACCAAAGCAGTGACATTACCACCAATTTTTTGCGCTCCTGCAATTGCTTCTTTGCTCATCCGATGCATCACACCATTTTTATGCTCTATAATTACTAGGATATTCATTTTAAAATGCTTTTATCTCTGACCTTAGAATATCAACAATCCTATCAACCGAAGCATCAACGTCTGTATCAATTACTTCTGTTTCTTTTGATTTTTGGGGTACGAATATCTTATCTAGGTTTTGCTTACTATCTTCTATTGACGCAGCAATTACCTTGATTTCTTTTTTCTTAGCGCCCATGATCCCTTTTAGTGATGGATACCTGGGTTGGTTTATTCCAGACTGAATGCTCACAGATGAAGGAGAATCAAGTGTGACCCATTGAAACCATCCTGATTCCAATTCTCTTTTAACTTTAATTGTTTCTTGATCAATATCCGTTTCGATAGCAAGGGTTGCGGTAGACATGTTTAATAGCTCGCCTATTAAAACTCCTGTTTGCCCCATTCCAGTATCGTCTGATTGAAGACCTGATAAAATTAGATCAAAGTTTTCCTGCTCTATAGAATGACATATATTTTTTGCGACTTCAAGAGGATCAATATTTTTAGATTCTTGGGTCTCAATGTGAATTCCTCTATCAGCACCTTTAGATAAACCTTCTCTTATAACTTTTTGTACTCTTTGCGGACCCATGCTTACGATAACAACCTCTCCATCCCCTAATTTCTCTTTAATTTGCATCGCTTCTTCGATCGCGTAATTATCTGGAGGGTTCATTACAAAAGTAGCATTGGACTCATCAATCCATTTTTGATCTGAAGAAATTTCTAAGGCTGATTCAGAGCCAATAACTTGCTTTACTAATACCGCTATTTTCATGTATTTTTGATTAATTATCATTTGAATTTAACTAATTAAATCCTTTTTAAAAAAAACCTTCAGACTTAAATAATATGGTAAGTGATATAATTCTAAATGCGATATTTGTTTTCGGAAGTATCATATTTTTATACTCCCTATGGATGTTGTGGGCAAGGTCAAATCAAAAAAAATAAAGCGCTTTGATACTTGCCAAGGATTTAACTAGTTTTAGGGATAAATGTTAATTCATTGCTACAATAATTGTAGCTGAGACAATTATAAACCAAGGAGGAATAAATGAGAAGAATGTTATATGTTTTTCTTTCAATAATTATTAGTTATTCAAACTTATCTGCTCAAAATATTGAGGGTAACTTTGAACTCGACAGTCTAGTAGTGGAGTATACAATCGTTGCTAGAGACATCGAGCAAGTTGGTAACGATGGTAATGTCCACATCACCACATATGATGAAGAAGAAGCAACTTACGATGTTACTGTAGGTTGGCCAATGGCTGGAGATGATGGGATTTTTGACTTCTCATTGCCTTACTTTGATGTTGGTGACACAATGGCTGTTACAAAAGTTCCATTAGGCTCTGCTGCTGCCTTAGCTGCTTTTGGTCTAGGGCTTAACACAGATTTTGCTGATGGTGTATATACCATAAACCAAGGTAGCGTATACCCAACTACTAATACTGAAAACTGCGTAACAACACAAGTTTTCTTGCCTATTCAAGATGCTGGTACTTGGACAAATGGTGGTCATGATCCAATTTTACTTGCTGGAAATAAAGTAAGATGGGGATGGGGAATTATTACCTCAGGTGTGTTTGCTACTTTTAGTGCTCCGAATATGACTACTGATGTATATGGTGTTAATTATGGAGCTGGAACCCCAATGGAAAGCTGGGGCTATATCCAAGCAAATTACACTGATGATACTTATTCTGCAATTGACGGATTAAATATTGGTTGGGAAGCTTTTGATGGAGTTGAAGCAGATCTAGGGATTGTTAGTGATGGTGATCCATATTACGTACAAGCTGAAGCTGAATTAGGACTATTGAACGGTATGCTTGGAAGAAGTGCTCTTCCTGTAGACTCTGTTACTATTCCAGCCGTTGCTGCGCAAGCTGCTGCTGCTGGTATCACTATAAATGTACCAACAGACAATACTCCTTTTGCAGCAGGTGCAACAGGAATTGATCTTGACGGTGATGGCGTACCAGATGGAGCGACTTCATCTGACTGGTTCTACGTTTTTGACCCAACTGGTGACGTATTAGGTGGTGGAGATGGTGTAGCTTTTAGCGGAGATGAGGGATTACAGTACACAGGTTACTATGCGACATGGAATACC
Organism: uncultured Fidelibacterota bacterium; assembly: GCA_902559415.1. Taxonomy (GTDB): domain Bacteria; phylum Fidelibacterota; class Marinisomatia; order Marinisomatales; family UBA1611; genus TMED80. The sequence goes on along the minus strand of CACEHW010000007.1, from coordinate 18,398 downwards.
CTAATCACTTTAAATGGTATTACTGCTGGTGTGCAAGCTGCTGCTTTAGCAGGAGCACTAGCTGACCCTACCGCTCCGAATATTCCTGCGATTGTAGATTCTGTATTAGAATACACTCTTTACTATTGGGATATGTCTGATGCTACCGTTGCAGCTGTTGAAGCTGCAGGTGTACCAGCTGCTGCCACAGCTCAAGTTGGGGCATGGCTTGCTGCTGGATTAGGGTTAGATGATGTAGGAAATGCATTACTACCTTACATACTTGGAAATGTAACAGGACTTCAAGCACAGTTAACTGCAGCAGGAACTCCACTAACTTACGCAAATGGAGACCCTGTAATAGTTGATGATTCAGGTCATGATCTTGATACTAATGATTTTCAATGGGAAAATGCATACTACTATGGAGAACTCTGGAATAATAAAGGTGGTAGACTTTTTGTTCAAAGCTATGCAAACTGTTTCCCAGCAAAATGGACACAGCGTGTAGATTCTCATTGGTCATACATGGGAGCACTTAGCACGGTGAATGATAACAATATTACTGTAGATAAATTTGCACTTCAAGGCAACTATCCAAACCCATTTAACCCAACAACTAAAATACGTTTCACAAATGATCGTAGTAGTAATGTGAAAGTTACTGTCTATGCTCTAAATGGCGAGAAAGTTGCAACTATCATGAACAAGCAAGTCAATGCCGGAGCATATGATGTTAGTTGGAATGGTAAGAGCTCAAATGGTACAATTGTTCCGACAGGAATGTATCTGTACGATATTGAATCAGATGGAAGAAGATTACAAGGTAAAATGTTATTCCTTAAGTAAGATTTTATAAATCATTAATAAAACATTATAGAAAACAGCCTCTTGATTTTATCAGGAGGCTGTTTTTTTTGAAAACTATGAACTATAAAAAATTATCCACATTCTTACTTTTAATTACCCAATTGTCTTTTGGCCAAACCTATAAACTTGAAGGTAAAATCCTAGATGCCTCAAATAAGTCTGGCTTGCCATTTGCTAATATTTCTTTAGATGGGACAACATTGGGATCTGCCTCAGATGCAGATGGTAGATTTAGTATTGAAAAAATCAATGCTGGTACATATACTGTTATTGCATCCTACATGGGTTATTCTACCTACAAAATGCCAATAACCATCCCAAATGATGATGGTGAATTGACTATTTTATTAGAAGCAGAGATGATAGAGTTAGACGAGTATGTTGTTACCGCATCTAGAAGAAGAGAACGAATTGAAGATGCGCCAGCAGCAATATCAGTCATTTCTAAAAAAGAGATCAGGCGTGAAAGTAATACAAATTTAGGAGATTATTTAAAAGGCACTAAAGGTATAGATTTTACCCAATCTGGGATTGATAGTTATAATATGACAGCTCGTGGCTTTAACTCGTCTTTTAGTTCTAGATTACTCACATTGACTGATGGGAGGATGGCGAATGTACCATCTCTAAGGCTAACCGCGTATAATGTCATTCCAGTGTCATTTGATGATGTAGAGCAAATTGAGGTAGTCCTGGGCCCTTCTTCAGCATTATATGGCCCCAATGCACACAGCGGAGTATTAAATATTGTTACAAGCTCACCTTTAAGATCTCAAGGTACTAAATTTAATTTTCAAACTGGATATCTAAACCAACCAGATACTAGACCGCTTGAGAAGTACACGTTTAGGACTGCTCATAAATTTAATAATTTTGGCATAAAATTATCTGCTGTTGCATTAACTGGTGAAGACTGGAGGCATTACAACGAAGATGAATATGAGGGGCACTCCCCTTCATTTATCGGTAGAAGTAACTTAGTGCATAATCGGGTTGAAGATGGTGCAATTGCCGGAGAATTTGGTAGCCCTAGAATGCCCGTAGAGTGGCTAACTGGAGAAATAGATGGAAATGGTAAAGATGATAATGGCAATGGTTTCATTGATGAAAATTTAAGCTGGGGTTCTGGAGATATAGATAACTGGACTGGTCCAAAAATTGCAGATGGCGTAGATAATTTAATATTCACTGATGCTGAGGCAGGTTCACCTATTATTGATTCAGCTATGGTTCAAGTTGCCTTGAACGATCCATACGGTAGATTTATCTTAGATAATGGTGTTATACTATATGATATCGGTTATGAAGATATTGGTAGAGGGTATATTGATGGAGTTGATAATGATGGTGACGGATCTATTGATGAAGGTATCGATCTTGGCATAGATGAACCTGGAGAAATATGGTTTGATGGAGTTGATAATGATGGTGACGGCCAAATTGACGAAGAAGATGAAACAGGTACTACCTGGCTAGAGAGATTTGGCACCTATTACGGGAATTGGAGTCTAGATAAAGGCGGTTTTGGAGAGTATAAATTTGATGATGACGGCAATATTATTTTTGACACCAATAACAATGGCTTATATGATGATAACTGGAGGTCTGATGGAATTGATAATGATGAAGATGGGGTAATTGATGAAAATGATGAAGCTGATTTCATTATGAATTATGGAGGCCTTCCTAAATTAAGATATGATGCAAATGATGATGGTATTGACGACTATCCAGATTTTGATGTTAAAAATGTTAGATACGATCTCCGTTTAGATTGGGAACCTAATTCAGATGTTACAGCTAGTCTATCTCATGGTTATGCCTGGGCCAGAAATATTAATATTACTGGGATTGCTAGATATCTAGCAGATGGATGGATATACAGGTATTACCAAGGAAAATTGAGATATAAAAACCTATTCTTACAAACTTATTTAAATACAAGTTTTTCTGGAGAATCTGATAGAGCAACGAGGAATCTTGCTACCGGCGGTGTAATCTATGACAGATCAAAAAAGTTTAGTTTACAGCTACAACATTACATTGAAAGACTAAATGGTGATCTAAGATTCGTATGGGGCCTTGATTATTTTCTTACATTACCTGATACAAAAGGGACCATCCTCTCTGATAGGGATTTAACGGATAAAAGAGATAATAACGGGAATGGAGAAGCTGGATCACCTAACTTTTTTTACGATGAGAATGACAGCTTTTTTTACGAAGATGGTGAGGCCTATCGTAATATTGACTCGCTAAATCAAATTTCAAACTATAGCCCTGTGTCTGCTTGGGGATCTAGTCCCTATGATGCTTTACTATTTTCTGGAGATAATGTACAAGGTGCCGTAAGAGATAACCTAGATAATGACCGTGACAGCGATGATTTTAATGACGTTGATGGGAATGGGTTCCCTTGGACAGATAATAACGGCAACGGTCTTTTTGATGTAGGAATTGATGCTGTTGAAGAAGGCGCTAGACTAATAAACGGAACTCATATTTTTGTATACGCTGATGGTATTGATAATGATGGTGATGGTAAAACAGATGAAAATATTGATGAAGGGATTGACGAAGAATCAGAAGATAATCGCTATAAGGTTAATGAATTTGGCGCATATTATCAGTTAAACTGGAAAATAAATGATAAGCTCGAATTTATTCAAGCTACCAGGCTAGATGTTCATGACCGCTTAACAAATTTTCTAGAGTTTAACAACCAGGGTTATAATGATTCGTATAGCCCAACCAATTGGAACTTTAATTTTGACAAAACTGATGGATTACAAATTTCTCCTAAGTTTGGATTATCTTTTAAACCAAAACAAAATCAAAATTTTAGACTAACATGGGCCAAAGCATTTAATACTCCATCAAATCAAGCGCTTTTTCTTGATATTTTTGTAACACGGATCGCAATATTTAAGGTCTATGCGAGAGGCTCTTACGGTGGTTATAATTACACGACCAACCAAGCTGGGGAAAATGTCTGGTTTGAATTTGATGAAGGCCTTTATAGATCAATGGACTCCACAAAAATATTTTTCTTTCCTTCTGTTGACCCAAAAATAAAAGGATACTTTACAAGCCAATTACAAGATCAGCCAGAGCTTGAACCTGAAATTGTAAGTACCTGGGAAGTTGGTTATAAAGGCCGTTTAGCTAGTAATATTTTTGGGACATTAGACCTCTATACTAGTCATTATTCAAGCTTCGTTAGTGGCGCTACTTTTATAAGCCCACTCGTTCTGAGAAAATCTATTCTCACAGATGATTATAATCAGAATGGAATTACAAATATCGATGGTGTAGATGGTCAAATAATTATAAACGACCAAGAAGATTACGACGAAGCATTAGACTTCTGGCGCCAAGGCTTAGTCGGTGTAACATCAACGAGTGACACAATACCTGGTGCGCCACCTCCCGTTGTTATCGGATTTTTAAACTATGGTGAAGTAGATATTTGGGGTTTTGATGGTAGTTTAGCAATTTTCCTTAGCAGAAAATGGAATATGGATTTAACATACTCTTTCATGGGCACTACAGAATTCCTTAATCCGCTAACTAAAGCAAAAGAGTCAGTGAACGCTCCAAAACATAAAGCAGGTCTTAAGATACAATATAACCCGGTCAAATATCCTTTAACTGTATCATTAAACGGTAGATATGTTGATAGCTTTGATTGGTCTTCTGGTATCTACTATGGGAAAATCAATGCATACTCTATACTTGATCTTCACTTAGGTTATGAGATAAATAAAAATATTAAAATGAACTTTACAATTAATAATATTTTAGATCATAATCATACTGAAATTATTGGAGGCCCATCTCTTGGAAGAGTAATGATGCTTAGACTAGAAACAAAACTCTAGATTTATTACCTCAACCTTAAGAACCATTAAATCCAATTGGTTGTGTTAAAAAACAATCAAAATCATACATGAATATTAAAAATTTGTGATAAATAAAATCATAGATATCGATAAATCATTAATGATATTCTTGAATAAGAATATATCAAATCCTGTATTTGATTTAATTATGCCTGTAATTACCAGCAAGGATTTTTTAACTGTTATTGGCGTTATCCTTATTTTTTATTTATTATTTTTTGGTGGTAAAAGAGGAAAAATAGCTTTCTTTGTGTTGTTATTTTCTGCTGGGATGTCAGATGCAATCTGTGCTCAAATCATTAAACCTTGGGTTGGTAGAGTTAGGCCATCTCATGAATTTATTGAATACATTAATTTACTAGTTTCAAAAGGTGGCAAATGGAGCTTTCCATCAAATCATGCAGCAAATAGCTTCGCATTTGCTACAGTATTATCATACTTTTATGAACGTAAAAAAATTATTCTTTTTCTATCCGCTGCTGTAATTGCTTATTCAAGAGTCTATGTAGGTGTACATTATCCATTAGATATCATATTTGGCGCTTTGACTGGATATATACTTTCGTGGTCAGTATTATCTGTTTGGGTTATTGTAAAAATGAGGGAACTAAAAAGAGGAAGAATATGGGTGTGGTATGCTAACGATACTCCACCAAGTATTTAGTTTGGAATAGTTTCATCAGGAGGTTTTACTCCAAATGGAGAAAATCCATCATCATTATTTGGTAATTTAATTTCACCATGCTTTGATTCAAATTTGCTAACGTTATCACCCAACGCTTTTAAAAATGTTTTCGCATGTGGAGGCGCCATAATAATTCGGGAGTGAACTTTTGCTTTAGGGACTCCTGGAAGAATTCTCGTAAAATCTAATACGAACTCAGCTGGTGAATGAGTAACAACAACAAAGTTTGAATACTCTCCGCTACTTACATCTGCATCAAGCTCTATATTAATTTGTTGTATATTTTTCTTTTTATCTTCCATAGCTAGCCTCTATTATGAACTGGAATTCTCAAAATCTCTCTCATTAAAATCTTCCCATTCGTCGTTTAAACCTTCAAATTGAGAGTACTCTTTTATATTCTCATCAGTTTTATCTTCTGGAAGAAGTTCATTTTCATAAATATTATAGTGATCTTTTTTCTTTTCAAATTCACTTGGATCACCCTCTTCTTCTTTCGTCTGATCCAAATCATCAACATCTTCACTATAGACTTCTGGGTCAAAAAAGTTTAAGCTCTCAACTATCCCATTTGCCATTAAATATTCTAAAAAGTCTAGAAATTTTCTATCTTTTAAATCAGCTCTACAATGAGGGCAAACTAAGGATTCTCTCAAATCTACCTCTTCAAGAGTGTTCTCACACACTGGACAAATAATACCTTCTAACATTGATTTTCCTTTTATAAACCGGCGGGTAATATAATTGCTGAATTACAATACAGCAACTTATTATGTAAATAAAGCTAAAATTATATTTTTAAAGTTTCACTCCTAGGAGGTCCAAAATTCTTGAAAAATAGCTTTCAAAAAATGTATTTTCTTTTCGTTCCAAAGTTATGGTGAAGATTTTTCTATTAACAATTGAATCAAATCCTATTTTTAAAGGAGCATCTAATTCAAATGCAAGCATAGTAGTAGCTGCGCAAAATTCTGTATTTAAATCAACTATGGCATCATAGTTTTTCGATTTTATTGTATCCATAAATAAAACGGACTTTATAGTATCAAAGTAGTTTAAATCTTCATCATTGAACGTAAATAGTTTTACATTATCTATATGAGGATAAAACATCTTAGATCTTTCACTACAAACTAATCCAATATCATATCCTGGTAACGGATTCTCAACTTTGACTAGATAATTGACAATTTTAGCATCTTGAATTTTCTCAGGAAGAAAGAATAAAATAGAACGTACCCCTCTGCCTTCTTTACTTATTTTTATCTTATGATTATCTTCTTTTTTATTAAATAAATTTTTCCATTGAAGATATATTTTAAATGAAATAGGTATATCCATTATGAAATTTAATCAGAATAAAATAAAACAAATTAAAAACTCTTTTTTATAGTACTAACTACTTAGTTATAATTGCACTACTATAATAAGTTAATATGAAAAAAGAAAAACCAGGAAAATTTCCATTTACCAGGGGTCTATACCCTGGAATGTACTCATCAAGACTCTGGACCATGAGACAATACGCTGGATTTACCTCTGCAAAGGAATCTAATAAAAGATTTAAATATCTTCTTAAAAATGGTGTTATGGGCTTGTCAGTTGCATTTGATCTACCAACACAAATAGGCTTCGACTCTGATGATAAAATGGCTGAGGGTGAAGTAGGTAGAGTTGGCGTTCCGATTTCCACTCTAGAGAATATAGAATCTCTTTTCCAAGATATTCCTCTAGAGAAAGTATCCACTTCAATGACAATTAATTCAACTGCTGCAATATTACTTTCATTTTACATTGTTAATGCTGAAAATACAGGCGTCCCTTTAAATAAACTCAGAGGTACAATTCAAAATGATATTCTAAAAGAGTTTGCAGCTAGGGGGACCTATATCTATCCTCCCAAACCTTCCATGAGAATTGTCACAAATATCCTAGAGTTTTGTGATCAAAATTTACCAAAATGGAATCCAATATCTATTTCAGGATATCATATCAGAGAAGCAGGAAGTACAGTAGAACAAGAATTAGCTTTTACTTTTGCTAATGGGATTGCTTATGTTGAAAATGCAATTAAAGAAAGTTTGGATCCAAATAAATTAGGAAAAACAATTTCTTTCTTCTTTAACTCGCATAATGGTTTCATAGAAGAAATCTCAAAATTTAGAGCTGCTAGAAAAATGTGGGCCACAATCATGAAAGAAAGATTTGGTGTAACTGATGATAAGGCCATGATGTGTAGATTCCATGCACAAACTGGCGGCTCAACTCTAACCTCAGAACAACCTGACAATAATATTGTCAGAACAACTATCCAGGCTTTATCTGCTGTACTTGGTGGTACGCAGTCATTACATACAAATAGTTTTGATGAAGCTCTCTCCCTGCCATCTGACGATTCTGCTAAATTAGCTTTAAGGACACAGCAAATCATTGCGCATGAAACAAATATCCCAAATTATCCAGACCCATTTGGAGGGAGTCATTTAATTGAGGAAATGACAGAAAAATATATTGAAAAATCATTTAAAATTATTGAAGAGATTGATTCAATGGGTGGTGCTATTGAAGCAATCGAAACAGGCTGGATTGAAAATCAAATTTCTAGAAGTTCATATGAATATCAAAAAAATGTAGATAATAAAACAAATATAGTTATTGGTGTAAATAAACATAAAGATGAAACCTCAAAAAATATAGAGACCTTTAACATTGATATAAAATCTGCCGATAAACAAATTAAGTCATTGAAGACCTACAAAGAAAATCGAAATAATCTTGAAGTAAATGAAAGATTGAATAATCTTAAAGTCATCGCTAAATCTAACAATAACATTATGCCTGCTATAATAGATTGCGTTAGGAACCAATGTACCTTGGGAGAAATATCAAATACTCTCAGAGATATATTTGGAACTCATGGCTAATTCTAAAAATCAAAAACATTTTGGTTTAATAGTATCCTATTTATTGCATCCAATGCTTATTACTTTTTTTACGTTTTGGTATCTTATTTATTATTCCCCAATAATAAATGAAACTAAAAATTCTGTTTTTTTAATTTGTTTAACTTTTAGTACTGTACTTCCAATGGCAACTTTCTTTTTTCTAAAAAACAAAAACTTAATCACTGACCTTGATGCATCGAAAAAAGAAGAACGACTTCTCCCAATGGCTTTTGGGGCATTGTTTTTTCTTATTGGTTTTACATTACTTAGAATGATGAATGTACCACTACTAATTCAGGGTATTATGTTTTGTGGCTTAATGAATACTATCGTAGCGTGGTTAATAACAAAACATTGGAAAATTTCCATCCATGCTCTATCTCTTTCTTCAAGCATGACAATATTTTGGATTTTTGGTTATAAATATTTGATACTCAATATAGGACTTATTATTTTGGTGACGATAGCTAGAACTCTTACAAATGCTCATAATCTATTACAAATCATTGCTGGAATTCTTATAGGTATTATTTCTACTTTTACTTATTACTACACTCTATTTATTTAATTATGATATTTACTCAATTAATCCAAACAAATCTACGTACTAAAGAATTAGGTAAGAACGTTGAGTATTATAATCGGCTTGATTCTACAAATGAAGAAGCATGGGAACTTATTGATGAAGGCAATCAACATGGTTCTATTATTATAACTGAAAATCAAATAAAAGGCAAAGGAAGGCAAAACAACAATTGGTCTATGGTTGCAGGTAAAGGTCTTGCTTTTACATTAATACTTGATAAAAAATACCCCCAATCTTTCTCAGGTTTCTTCTCTCTTGCTGCCGGGATTTCAGTTGCCGAGTCTTTGAAAAAACGAGGTGTTGAGAGTGCACTAAAATGGCCTAATGATATTTATTACTCTAATAAAAAAATAGGTGGGATCCTTTGCGAGAGCAAAATAAAAAATAAAGAAATTGATAAAATTGTAATTGGTATTGGGATTAATGTAAATGAGACTATTGAAGAACACCCTCACAATATACATAATTATATTTCAACAATGTCCAGCATAACAAATCATGCCCATCAAAGAGAACTAATTGTTGCTGAATTTGTTAACTACTTTGAGAGGCTATTAAATAACATCTCTGAAAATTCAAAAATGATAATAGATGAATGGCAAAATCTTTGTATGCATATGAATCAAAATATTTCATTTCATGAAAAAGAAAAAACTAATGAAGGTGTTTTCATTGGACTTAATAAGGAGGGATATGCGAAAATTGAAATTGATGAAAAAATACAAACTTATAGCTCTATACATCTAATTTAGATATTTAATAATTTCTACTTAAATAGCGCTAAATTTTATTATGAATAAAGAAAAAATATTAAACTGCTTAAACGACATTCTAGAACTTGAATTAGCTGGAGTCGTTAGATATACCCATTATGCCTTTATGGTTCAAGGCCCTTATCGATTAAGTGTTGTTGACTGGCTAAGAGAGCAAGCAAAAGAATCTTTAATGCATGCAGAGATGGTAGGTGAACATATTACAAGCTTAGGAGAGCATCCTACACTCAAAATTGGAGAGCTGTTAGAGACGCATAAACATTCTACAGAAGACATCTTAAACGAATGCTTGGAACATGAAAGATCTGCTATTAAAGCATACTATAATCTTCTAGAAAATATAGATGGAAAATCTATTATGCTTGAAGAATACGCGAGAACAATGATTGCCACAGAAGAGATGCATGAAGCAGAACTCAAAAAAATGCTAAGAGATAATTTTTAAATTATCTCTTAAGAATCATAAGCCGCTATACCCGTAACTGATTGACCTAAGATTAATGAATGCATTTCATGGGTGCCTTCATAAGTAAATACTGTCTCAATATTAGTCATATGCCTCATTGGAGAATAATCCTCCATGATTCCATTACCACCTAATATTTCACGACAAGTTCGAGCAACATCCCTAGCCATCTTACAGTGATTCCTTTTTGCTAAAGAAACTTGATCAAATCTCATTTTATTATCATCTTTTAATCTACCTAATTGATAAACAGTTAACTGAGCCATAGTAATTTGAGTGATCATTTCGGCAAATTTAGCTTGCGTTAATTGATACCCAGCAATTGGCTTACTGAATTGCTTTCTTTCTAATGAATAATCTAAGGCGGTCTGATAACAATCAACCGCTGCACCAACCATACCCCAAGCTATACCATATCTAGCCTGTGTTAAACATGAAAGAGGTCCTTTGAGACCTTCAATATTTGGTAGTCTTGAACTATCTGGTACTCTTACATTTACCATTGAGAGTTCTGATGTTACAGAGGCCCTCAAACTCAATTTCCCATGAATATCATTTGATGTAAAACCATCCATTCCCTTTTCAAGTAAAAACCCTCTAATAACTCCTGATTCATCTTTTGCCCAAACAAGTGCAACATCCGCTAAACTTCCATTAGTGATCCACATTTTTGATCCATTAATAATCCAGTCATCGCCATCTTTTTTTGCAGTAGTTACCATACCACCAGGGTTGGAGCCAAAATTTGATTCAGTTAATCCAAAACATCCAATTAGGCTACCCGCTCCAAGCCCTGGTAGCCACTTTTCTTTTTGTTCTTTCGATCCGTATGCATGAATAGGATACATAACTAATGATCCTTGAACGCTAGCGAAAGAACGTAATCCTGAGTCACCTCTTTCAAGTTCATGTAAAATTAAACCATAGGCAACATTACTAACTCCTGCCCCTCCGCTTTCTTCAGGTAAAGCTGATCCCATAAAACCTAATTCACCAAGTTTTGTCGCAATTTCTAAAGGGAAAGTACCTTTTTCAAAATGTTCATTTATAACTGGTTTGAATTCATTTGAAACGAATTCATGTGCTGTTTTTTGAATAAATAGTTCTTCTTCAGTTAATAAATCTGAAATATTATAAAAATCTGGACCTATAAGTTTCATTACATTATCCTTGTTGTGTTTATGAAAATTAGTTTAATAAAGTAAAAAAAGTAAACTTTGATGGTAAATAAATTATAAAACTAATTTTTTTTGCTCCTCTAATCCCATAGAAATTATATAAGGATCACTGTCCTGAGAATTTAAAAAATCAGTTTTTGTTTTTAATTTATTCCAATGATGATTTATTAATATTTGTGCAACGGGAGCACCTAATGAATTTCCAGGTCCAAGAAGGATAATATGATCGGGACAAAACTCTTTCAAAGAAACAGATATAGATTTAGAAAAATCATATGTGCTTGTTATCTGATCGTTCAAAGTGTAATTATATAATTCTTTTTCATCTGTTGACCAGGGCGACCAGATATTCCCTCTTCCATCTACAATTGGAATATTAGGCCTATTAAATATTTTATCATCTAATGAAGAATGAGCTAAAGAAGGGACTACTGATAACAAATCAGTATGAAACCCAGAATGAAATGGTATCTGGAAAGGATATTTATCTAAAGCTGGTAATGTATTTAAAAGATGATCTAATTGATCTTGTTCACCAGCAATTACAATATATCCACCTAAGTGGATAGAAATCTTTGCACCTACTTTTGAAATTTCTTGCAATACCATTTCTTTACGATCATTATCAATACGCCATTGCTCATCAACGATAGGGTATATGATTTGGCCACCTTTACCATGATGTTGTGTAATTCCTCCCATTGTTTGAATAAGCTCAAAACCATCCTTATAAGAAATTGCACCTCCAAGAGCTAAAGTGATATACCAACCCATTGAATTTCCACAAATAGCAACTATATCATATTTATCCTTATTGATTGCATCATAATCTTTTAAACTGCAAGAATAAATTAACGGCGAGGCATTTTCTCCAGTCATATGGACTTTTGATCTAAAAGAAGATTTATCTAATTCTAAGATTCCTTTGAGTTTCTTTGATACTCTCAATTGATCTTGATCCTCAATCATTGAAACTAAACTAGAGTCTATATCTTTTAAATAATTAGATGTATCTCTTGAATAAGATCCTCTACCAGGACAAACAACAACAATTCTTTTTTTATTCATTTTTGTATGTACTAAGTGCATGACTAATTATTGATTCATGACTAGGTAATGTAGATGTAGCCGCATCTCCTAAAGGAATAAAGCTGTCTTCTGCTGCATGAAGTTTTATTGACATATTATTTTTTGATTTCGAATATAATGATGACATTAGCCCCTCTCCATAAGAACCAGATCGTCTACATTCTTCAACAATTAATACTTTTTTTGATGGTTCTATATCAATTAATAATTGATCAATATTAATATCAGATAACCAACATAAATCGATGATTTTTATTTTCTTTTTTAATTGTTTTTCTATTTCTGGTTTGGCTTTTAATGATAGATAAAGACCATTCCCATAACTAATTATCGTCAATGCGTTTCCCTCACCATAGATCACATATTGCCCAATTTTATGCTCCTCCTCGATATCTGGATACTTAAAGCACCATTTATTATCTTTTGGCTCATAAAGATCTTTTACCATATACAAAGCTATAGGCTCAATAAACACCACTATTCTCCCGTTTTTATAGGCATGTTTCATAGCGGTTCTTAACATCTTTACAGCATCAGCACCGTTTGAGGGACAGGCAACAATAATGCCAGGGATGTCTCTAAATATTGATAGTGAATTATCGTTATGAAAATGCCCACCAAATCCTTTCTGATAAGCTAAACCTGCGATACGAATTACCATTGGATTTGTATATTGGTTTTGACTAAAAAAAGATAATGTAGCCGCTTCACCTCTTAATTGATCTTCAGCATTATGAAAATAGGCAAGAAACTGAATTTCTGGAATAGGTAAAAAACCATTATGTGCGAGACCAGAGGCAAAACCAATTATGGATGTTTCATCTAATGGACTATTAAAAACTCTTCTTATTGAGAATTTATCATAAAGGTCAGCTGTTATATGGTATACCCCACCTTTTTTTGCTACATCCTCTCCGAATATTAAAGCATTATCATACTGCAACATAATATCTAATAAGGCATAATTAATTAATTTGGCCATATGCATAGGCCTGCTTAACCTCTTATATTCCCTACCAAAGAGTTCTTCTCTATCTTTCTCTGCATGGGATTGCGGATGATTTTTCCTGATCTTTTTTGGAATAATATTAGACATTACATCAGATGCCTTCGAAAGCCTTGGCTTTGTTGTTGCTTGATCAAAAATAAAATTTATTCTTTTTCTAGCATGTTCATATAAGTTTACAACTTCATCAGTAGATAATAACCTATTATCAATTAATGATAATGCAGAAAGCAATAAGGGATCTTTTTTTTCTACACTTTCAATTTGGCTCTCATCAAGATAACTTAATTCAATATCTGAACCAGCATGACCCATAAGTCTGACTGTCTTCATGTGCAAGAATACGGGCGCACGATTAGAACGACAGTAGGAGTCAGCTTCCCTTGAAACCCTAATAGTATCAAAGATATTTAACCCATCACAGCGCAGATACTTTAAGTGGTCTTGATTTGAAAAAGTGCTTTCAATCCATCCTTTTGGCGTTGGCACTGAAATTCCTAAGCCATTATCCTCGCAAATAAAAATAATGGGAACATTCCCACCTATACTTTTTATCCACCTTGATGTATTAATTCCTGTTAATGCACTAGCATGATTTGCACTAGCATCTCCAAAACTACAAAGGACAATACTATTTGATTTTAATTCTCTTTCTTTGATTTTTAAATCTTTAGCCCTATCAATCCCAAACGCAGTACCGACTGCTTTGGGTATGTGGCTCGCAATAGTACTGGTCTGGGGGGGGATATTTAATGATTTACTTCCAATTACCTTATGCCTCCCACCACTTATAGGATCATCAGAGGAAGCCATAAATGATAATGCCATATCAAAGAGTGGTGTACTCCCGGCAAGTTGCTTAGATCTTTCAATAAAGAATGGTCCACTTCGGTAATGTAAAAAAGCTATATCTGTAAACGGGAAAATATTCCCAAATACAGCATTTGATTCATGCCCAGAGCTGCCTATGGTATAAAAACACTCGCCTTTTTCTTTTAACTCTCTTGCCTTTATATCCATGTGCCTACTAAAAACTTGGCTCTCAAAGATGGATATTACATTACTTTTACTCAGCCCCAAGTCTGATAATGATATTTTTTCTATGCTTTTGGGTTGATGGTTATTTTTTAGAAATTGTAAAAAATTATGATCAATAATTTCAGCTCTATTATATGGATTCATATCAAAGGTGTTAAGGATTCAAACCTAATAATCTATAGTTATCTATTTCTTTTTTATAAGTTTGGCTGGAATACCTCCCCAAACTTCGCCAGCCGGGACATTTGTATATTTTGGTACTATGGCTCTTGAGGCAATTACTGCTCCATCGCCGATTACACAACCAGGATTAATTTGAGAGCCTAAACCAATAAGACAATTATTACCAATTACAATAGGAGAAAAAACTAATTCGTTTTTCTCTGCTAAATGAGGTGTAATGATAACCTTTGAACCAATGATTGTATTATCTCCAATTGATACAAGATATGGATCATTGATACGATCACTGCTTACAAATGAACCTCTGCCTATCTTACAACCTAATGCTCTATAATAAAAATCTGTAATCCACGATGGTACCATGTGGTGGATACAAGGTTTTGCCAAACGATCTAGGACATTCAAAAAACCCCAACGAATTGATGTGGCTGATAAAAAAGGAACTCTTGTAGCTCCTATTGAAGGTTTAAAAATAAAACTTAAAAAAGACGTAAGTATAATAGTAGAAAGCATCCAAAGCACATAAGCTAGTCCGACGCTTATGCCTATGTATAACGCGCGCTCAAAGTTTGAACTATCAAATGTTTTTTCAATTGTAGTTAAAACTAAATAGATGCCTGGAATTGATGCTAAGCCCCAATGTATACCTGTGTAGAATACTACGACTGTAGTCAAAAGATTTTGTGTTATTTTCCACAACATAGAATAGAATATTTAATTATTCTTGCTCGTCCCAATAAATTTCCTGCCATAGCTTTGTTGTCTCAGGAAAAACATTTAACATAATCTTTTTTAACACTCTTGCATATTCTTGTATCTCAACCTGAGAGGTTGGTTCATCTCTAAGCTCAATAAAATTCATTATCGATTGAAAAGATGCGGTCCACCAAACTTGAGTATAGACAGTTAGAGGAAGGATACTCCTAGCTTGCTCTTTAGCCATGCCCATCTCTATCATTTTCTCATAAGCTTCAATTGAATTACGTTGCGCATTATTCCAGAGGTCTTCAGCACCTTCTTGGTTATCTACTAATCCATCACTAGCTTGTTTATTATCTTCCGATTGTGCGCGGAAGTTTTCTGGCATGTAAAAATCTGAGTACTCAACATACCTACCACTGATCTCATTCCATGCATGGTCTTTTGTAGGATGATCAGATGTTGTTTCTATACCAACAACATGCTTATACCATTGCCTCATCACAAACTCAGGGGCTTTGATTATCATCATCACATGTTGATGCCTAAATGGTGAAAAATGCTTATGCTTGATAAGAAATTTAGATAATCTTCTATCTTTACTAGTGAACTCTTTAGACCGACCACCAAAAGAAACTCTCGCAGCATTCACAGGAGTTAGATCATCACCTAAAACATCGACTACTTCGATATAGCCTTTGTCTAATACTTTTTCAATGTTACTCATTTTATTTCCAATCGTAAATTATTCTTTATTTAATTCTTTATATGTTTTATCAACTGATAAATTATAACCAGCAATTATACCAGGTTCAATCAAAGTTTTTTCTTTATTGAACTCCAATTCTTGACCATTTAGATTTATTGACTTCCCTCCAGCCTCGCTTATCAAACAAACACCCGCACATACGTCCCACTCATTTTTTGGACGAAGAGTTGCAAAAATATCTGCTTTCCCAACAGCAGTTAAACCCATTTTGTAGGCTACACTTCCAATGGGTTCGAGTCTTTTAAAACTATTTTCAAAAGGTTCCCATAAACCTTTTCGAGTCTCAGAGCGACTATTTAAAATAGTCATTTCACTTATACTATCTTTTTTTGTGACTTCAAATCTCTCTTCATTTAAAAAAGAGCCGTAACCGCGGCTAGCATAAAAGGTCTCATTTGTAGCTGGATTGTGTAAAATTCCAACAACTGGTATACCATTATCAACCAGTCCCACACTCACTACAAATTGTGGCACACCTTCAATAAATTCTTTTGTACCATCTAGTGGATCAACAATCCAAACCTTCTTTTTAGTAAGCCTATCTTTTGAGTCCACTGTTTCTTCAGAAAGCCATCCATAATCAGGCCTTGCATCAAGTAAAGTTTTTTTTAGAAAGTCATCTGCTTCATTATCCGCTGTAGTAACGGGATTATGATAGCCTTTTTCTTTAATTTCATAATCATGCTTATAATATTTCATAATTATATCTCCTGCACCCTTAGATGCATTTAGAGCGATATTTAGATCATCATTAAGCTCTCTTTCAAGCATCTAGTTTATTTGTACCATTTTTTGAGCTTGCTCGATTATTTCACCATCTTTTTTATCAACTAAATAAATATTAGACTCCTTATAAAAAGAAATGTTTTTATAGGGCTTATCATCAATGAAATGCATTGCTGCTCCATCTTCAATAGCATAAACTGAAGGAACTTTATTATCCTCAATAAATTTGTGAACGCTAGGCCTTCTATCTTTTTCAGAATCATAATGCGGACAACAACTGCCAGATAAAAAGCCCATGCAATCAATAACATTTAGATTACTAGCCCACGAGTCTGTTACACCAGTATCAAACCAACAAATAGCGCCCGCACTTACACCGGATAGAACTGTACCTTTTTTATAGGCTTTTAATAATAATTTATCAAGCTTCCACTCTCTCCAAACAGCAAGCATACTTTTGGTATTACCACCTCCAACATAAATTATATCTGCTTTATTAATTAAGCTATCAATACGAGGTGTTCTCTGAAAAAAATTTAAATGACTTGGATTACAATTCAATCCATTAAAACATGAATAAAAATTAACTATGTAAGATTTATCTTCAGCGCTTGCTGTAGGTATGAAAAGCACATTTGGCATTTCAATATTTGATTGTTCAATAATGTATTTCTCAATGACTCTTTGATTTGGGTTTCTACCGAAACCACCACCTCCGATAGCTATTATTTGCTTCATATATTCTATATTGTTTAAAAATTAATGTTAAAAATTAATCCTAAAATAAATTCTAAATACGTGTAATAATTATTTTTTTATTTACCTTGAATAGCACTACAAACTTCGCGTATTTTCATGCTAAGTGGGAGTTTAGAAGGAAAATAGATTTCATATTTTTTTCTGACGATATTGACAACTTTTTTATCATCCCAAAATTAAATGGGACAAAATTTCTTACCTATCTACTCTCCCTTAATATAGTAAATAAAATATAGCCTTTTTGGTCAGGTGATGCTGTACTATAAGTATACTCGTTCCTGCTACTAAGGATTAAAGACAGGTGGTTTAAATGAAAAAAGAAATTTTCATAAATGAAAGTATGGGAGAAACAAGGATAGCGATCCAAGAGGATGGCCAAATCGTTGAAGTATATATCGAGCGTCAAGATAAACAACGAATGGTTGGCAATATATACAAAGGAAAAGTAGAAAATGTATTACCAGGTATGCAAGCAGCATTTGTTGATATTGGGTATGATTTAAATGCATTTTTACCCTTTTCAGAAATAGCGAACCCTGACTACATCATTGAAGATGAAGAAGATGGGAATAAAAAGAAAAAAGGTAAATCAGATAACATTGAGGTTGATCTACAAACAAATCAAGAAATCTTTGTTCAAGTTATTAAAGAGCCTTTCGCGGGAAAGGGACCTAGGGTAACTACCGAAGTTGCCCTCCCTGGGAGATTATTAGTTCTAGTACCCCATGAGAACTATATTGGAATA
>CACEHW010000006.1 GCA_902559415.1 uncultured Fidelibacterota bacterium | reverse complement strand
TTTATCTGTTGGGGATGCATTTGGATATATATCTTTTAGTACTTTAATTAGGTCACGGGAAAAGTTTTCGGGTTCATTTTCAATACTTGCTATGCGGAGTGCAACATTTGATTTATTTCCAAAGTGTTTTATTTCAGCAGAACTAAAATCAAAATTTTGTCCATTTATATTTACTTTTTTTAGTTTAGATCTAAATTCATTAATGTTGATTTCTTTTGTGTATTTTACAGCTACTAATGTTCCACCCTTGAAATCTATACTTAATCGAGGGCCATTATTGATAATCAAAGAAAAAATACTTGCCAGTATTAAGGCGCTGGAAAGAAAAATAGTAAACTTTGAATTGTTAATAAAATCAATATTGGAATTTTTTATAATCTGCATTTTTAAATACTTAAAGTTTTGATTGATTTTTTCGTGATTGTGTAAAAAATAGTTCTAGTAACATAAACAGCGGTAAACATACTGATTAGAATTCCCCAGAAAAGTACAGTAGCAAAACCTTTGATTGGGCCTGTCCCGAATTGATAAAGCACTAAAGATGCAATAACAGTAGTCAGGTTGGCGTCTATGATGGTTGTAATAGCTCTATTATAGCCAGCTTCTATAGCTGATTTTGGTGTTTTACCTTTTTTTAATTCTTCGCGAATTCTTTCAAAAATTATTACATTTGAATCTATACACATTCCAACTGTTAAAATAAGTCCTGCAATACCAGGAAGAGTTAATGTGGCACCAAGTGAGGCAAGAACGGCTAGAATTAAAATAATATTCCATATTAATGCAAAATTTGCGATAGCTCCAGAAGATTTGTAATAGACTAGCATAAAAATAAATACTATGCCCAGACCTATTAGAATTGATTTTTGGCCTCTAGAAATTGAATCAGCACCTAGGCTGGGTCCAACAGTCCTTTCTTCAACAATATTAACTGGGGCTGGTAAAGCACCTGCTCTTAGAATAATTGCAATATCCTTAGCTTCGTTTATATCAGCAAAGCCCTCTATTTGAGTTCTCCCTCCAGGAATTTTTTCTCTAATATTAGGTGCCATGTGGACCTTATTATCAAGTACGATTGCTATTCGTTGACCAACGTTTGCTCCTGTTACGCGAGACCAAGTTTTAGCACCTTCGCTATTCATGTCAAGTGATACAACGGGAAGTCCAGCACTTCCTCCTCCTAAGCTTCCGAGGTTAGCTTTTGCTTTTTCTACAACTCCCCCAGTTAATTCAGGCATAGATTCTAAATAATATAATCTAAAATATTCTCCAGAGGTACCTAACTGTTCAGAATTATTGCTAAATAAAAACTGACCTGTTGATGATTTTAATTTTAATTTAGCACCTTCTTCATTTAATAATTTTTTCAAAGCATATAAATTTTTCGATTTTACAACCATATCGCCCTGAACAAATTCAATTAGTGATTGTAGAGGGGAGTCAATGATAAGATCAGATTCAAGATCAGAACTATCTGAAGTTGCAACGTCTGTTTCTCCAAAAATCTCATCAATAGTTGTTACATTATCATCAGGACTTTGTTTTTCATTATTTGTTTTATCATCAATAGTTGATTCAGCGATTAAGCTTTCTAAATCTTCACTACTAACCGCTTTTTTTAGGATGTTATCAAGCTGAATAATAATCTCGTTTGTTGCAGCACTGTTTTTTACTAAATAAAATTCTAATAATGCTGTACTTTGGAGAAGAGCTCTAGCTCTATCTGAATCTTGTACACCTGCTAATTCTACTAGGATACGATATTTACCTTGTTTTTGGATAGTTGGTTCAGCGACACCAAATTGATCTATTCTATTTTGAAGGATTTCTAAAACTCTGTTAATTGAATCTTCTGCCTCCTGCTCTAAGGCAATTATGATATCGTCAAGGTTGGATCCATATTCATGAAAGTAGCGTACAATTTTAATATTACTATTTTGGACTTTATTTCTAAAAATATCAAAAAAGTTTTCTTTTTCATCAGACTTAAAATCATTAATTACTTCTATAAGTAAATTGTTAAACTTTTCATTCCGATTCGAAGCTAAGTTTTTTACAAGAGCAGGGATGTCAGCTTCGAGCGCAATAAACATACCACCTTTAAGATCTAACCCCTGACGAATAACGCGAGATTCTATTTGAGAAAGCTTACCTTGTTCTCTTAAAACTTCTTTGTCTTCAGAAGATAAGTTTTGGTATTTAATTGAGGGCCATAATGAGTAGAATGACCATCCTAATATCACTAGAATAATTAAATATCTTGGTGTCAAATTGTTTTTCAATTTTTTACATTTTGTTAATTAAAGTTTTATTAAAGAGCGGAAATTTAACTTTAGAAAACTCATAGAGCAACACGACATATTGTTTAATATTTTCACCTCATTTTAAAAAATACAATTTTATAATTCTTATTTTGCTAAATAATAAGAATTAATTTCTAGACTATTTAAAAAGTTATGGGAAAAGTTTTAGCATTTATTAATCAAAAAGGCGGAGTTGGGAAAACGACTTCTGCTGTAAACGTTGGGCTAAGTCTAGCCGTATCTGAGATTAAGACTTTAATAGTAGACCTTGACCCACAAGCTAATGCTACGATAGGGCTTTCTGATTTAACAGAGAAATCTGATAAAAATATTTACGATGTTTTGATTAATAATGATGATATAAATGATGCGATTTCAAAAACAACATTCCCATGTTTGGATGTTGTTTCATCTACGAACGATTTAGTAGGTGCAGAGGTGGAGTTAGTAAATATAATGGCTAGAGAATACCAGTTGAAAACTGCTTTAAAAAAAGTGGTGCGAAAATATGATGTTATAATATTGGATTGTCCTCCTTCATTAGGGCTTTTAACAATTAATGCCTTAACTTCTTCTCATGCCATTATTATTCCGATTCAATGTGAGTACTATGCTTTGGAAGGTCTAAGCCAATTATTAAACACATTTAGACTAGTGCAAAGGCATTTAAATAAAAAGTTAGTGATTGGTGGTGTACTGATGACTATGTATGATAGTAGATTAAATTTATCTAAACAGGTCGTTCAAGAAGTAAAGAGTTACTTCAAAGATAAATTGTTTAAGACTTTGATTTATAGGAATGTAAAATTGAGTGAAGCTCCAAGTTTTGGTAAGCCAGCGTTACTTTATGACGCTAGTTCTAATGGAGCAAAAAACTATTTGAGTTTAACTGAGGAGATCTTACAGCGTGTCATCTAAAAGATTGGGTAAGGGGATTAATGCAATAATTAATCCTAAAACTAAAAAAAACAATAGTCCTGCTAATTTGGCAACAGCGCCTGGTGTCAGTAAAGTTAAGTTAGTAGATATTAATCCAAATCTTGATCAACCTAGGCGTGATTTTGATGAAAAATCTTTAGAGCAGTTAAGCCAATCAATAAAAAAGAAAGGTATAATCACGCCTATCACATTAAGAAAAAAAGATAATGGTTATGAAATTATTGCAGGAGAAAGAAGATGGAGAGCTGCAAAGAAAGCTAATTTAAGATCTATCCCTGCTTACATAATTAATATTAAAAATGATTCAGAAATGATGGAAGTAGCACTTATAGAAAATATTCAAAGGGAAGATTTAAATGCTATTGAAGAAGCTCAGGGTTATGCAATATTAAATAGCAAGCATGGTTTTTCTCATGATGAGATTGCGAAGACTATTGGTAAAAAACGTGTGACAATTTCTAATTCTCTGCGTCTTTTAAAACTTCCTCCTGAAATTCGTAAAAGTATTCGAGATGGAAAAATTTCTGCAGGGCATGGGAGAGCAATTTTGCAGAAAAAGACCGTCTCTGCGATGCAGGCTTTTTGGAAGAAAATCATTAATGAGTCATTGAGTGTCCGCGCTGCTGAGGCTCATACAAAGCCTGTGAAAAAAATAAAAAAAGTTAAAAAATTAAAAATTCAAAAAGGGTCAATTAGATCAATAGAAAATAAACTAATTGAGATTTTTGGGACGAAAGTAAAATTAAAGCCTTCTCAGGTTGGAGGTTCGATAGAGATTGTTTACTTTTCTGATGATGATCTAGAAAGAATTATTGATCTCCTCCAATCACTATAATTTATTATGAGTAAAAAATTTACAATTCTTGTTATTCCTGATGATGATTCAGAAACAAGTTCGTATAGGTTTAGTAAATTTTTTATAACAATTGCAATCGTTTTTTCTTTAACTGTTATTCTTGCATCGATTATTGTAACTATTAAAACTGTCCCTAATATTTCAAAATATGAGAGCCTAAATAAAAAATATAATGTTATTGCTAAAGAAAGGCTAAAGGTCCTTGAGTTAATGGAGAGTTTAGAAAAATTAAGTCAGATGGATGAGTTTGTTAGGAACTCTTTAGGTTCAGAACTTAATTTCTCTGAAAAACCTAAGATTGTTGATAGTGTATTAATGCTCATTCCAGAAAATCATTTAATTTCATTATCAAATAATATCCCATCTTTAGCACCTATAGAGGGGTTTATAAGCAAAAGAATGGAGGATGCATTTTCTAATGTTGATAATTTGCATGGCGGAATAGATATAGTAGCATCAGAAGGTACACCTATTAGAGCAACCGCATCTGGTGTAGTTGTGTTTTCCGGCTGGACGTATGAAATGGGAAATTTAATTATTATATATCATGGAGATGATTATATCACTCATTATGGGCACAACCAGCAAAATATTATTTCAAGATTAGACATTGTAAAAAAAGGTGATGTGATTGGCTATGTTGGTAACACTGGCATATCTTCTGGGCCACATTTACATTTTGAGATATGGAAAGGTGATAAATCAATAGACCCTTTGATATATTTTCCTGAGTACCAGAAAAAAGACTTAACTTTAAAAAAGTAATGGCGACATCTAAGTTTAAAAATGTTCACACAATGATAGGCCCTGATGCAAAAATAAAAGGTCCTATAAATCTTGATCAAGGTATTATAGTATACGGTCAAGTCTATGGTGATGTTATTACTCGAGGTTCAATCAGGGTTGCTAAAGATGGAATAGTCGAAGGTAATGTTAGAGGTTCTAATGTTATACTAGGTGGAACAATAATTGGGCATGTTAAATCTGAAGGTTCAGTCACTTTAAAAAAGACTAGTAAATTAAAAGGTGATATTAGCTACAGGAAGTTGCATATTGAGGATGGTGCTCAATTTGAGGGGCAATGCGACTTAGTTTTAGATTCAACTAGCTCAACAATTTCAAATCCGATTAATTGATATAAATAGAACTTAAAAAATTCACTATGAATTTTTTTCAAAGAATATTACAAAAATCTGCACCAATTATGTCAGCTGTTCAGTCTCTGTTTTTTTATGTAATCATATTCTCTCTTTCAGGCTATTACGTTGATCAGAAATTTGATACATTTCCTTTTATATTTTTACCTTGTTTATTGATAGGAATTGCTTTCGGTTTTTACCAGATATATTTCTTAGTAAATTTTAAAAAAAAAGACTGAACTTTTTTCATTATAGAACATTTTTTTCGTAAAAATTCATTAAATAGCATCTAATTATTTTGTTAAAAAATATTTTAGTTTAAACCATTGCTATAAATTGTTCTTATTTATTTTAAACAGACATTTTTTATGCTTATCTTTTCCACCTCAATTGCAGTATTTATTAAATATTTAATTAAAAAAATAAAAATTAATAATAGTGAGTTTATATTAAAATGATAGCTGCTAACACTAGCCATAGTGGACAATCAGTTTTAGACCAAGTCGGCCCTAACATTATTCATCATGTCTCAAATTCTGATATATCGCATCCAATAATACAGTTACCCAAGTTGTTTGGAATTGACTTTTCGGTTACAAAGCATGTATTTATGCTGTGGATTGTTGCAGTTATTGTTTCAATAGTCATAGTCTTTCCTATCAGAGCTTATTTATCTAGTAATGGTAAGAAAAAATCTAAGTGGGTTACGTTTATTGAATATATAGTGGAATTTGTAAAAGATACTATATCTAGTCCTAATGTAGGGCCTAATTGGGTTATGACATGGACGCCATTATTTTTAACATTTTTCTTTTTCATTCTTTTTGCTAACGGTATAGGCATGGTACCTATTTTCGATACTATTGGATTATTAGATAGATTTTTTCTAAAGACTGATTCTCATTCAACTATCAATAATTTGCTGCATGGAGGGGTAACAGCTACCGGAAATTTTAATGTAACTGCAGGACTTGCAGTAGTCACATTTTTTTCTATTATCATTGCAGGTGTAAAAAAGCATGGGTTTATAAAACATTGGAAAAATTTAGTGCCTCATGGCCTTGCTTGGCCTGTTTATATTATTTTAATCCCTATTGAGCTTATGGGACTTTTTGTTAAGCCTTTTGCACTTACAATGAGGCTCGCTGCAAACATGACTGGTGGTCATATAGCAATTTTAGCACTCTTATCTCTTATGGCTATCATTGGAGAGATGTTTGCAAGTGCGTCAGTAGGTATAGGAGTTGGTTTTATAGCTGTCCCAATGGCAGCGGCAATATATGGTCTTGAAATTATAGTCATACTGGTTCAAGCATATGTTTTTACATTATTAACAGCTGTGTTCGTTGGCATGGCAATAAACGTACATCATTAACAAAATAAAAAAAGGAAGTAAATAATGGATGCAACTTTATTAGTACCTATTGGATTAGGGATAACGGTAATAGGCGCTGCGCTTGGTATAGGAAAATTTGCTGCAGCGGCAGCAGAAGCTATTGCTCGTCAACCAGAAGCAGCGGACAAGATTAGTGGTGCTGTGCAACTACCACTTTTCTTATTAGAGGGTGTGGCTATCCTTGCTGAGGTTTTTATATTCTTAATGTTGATATTATAGATTATGAATCAACATTGGATTATTCCAGGTGATAATCAGCTCCATGAGTCAACTGGCACTCATGGAGCTGAAACTCAGCAAAACCCCTTAGTTAAATTAGATCCCGGTCTTTTCATTTGGACTATTTTAACATTTGTTTTGATTTCAACTATTCTGGCAAAATTTGCATGGAAGCCTTTGCTTGCAATGCTTGAAGAAAGAAATAAAAGTATAGAAGATTCACTTCTTTCTGCTGAAAAAGCTAGGAAAGAGCTTGAAAATATCAATCAAGAATCTGAAGTGATTTTAACAAAAGCAAAGACTGAAGCACAATCAATAATAAGTGAGGCTAAATCTGCTGCGGATAATTTAAAAGAAGATATTGTTTTTAAAGCGAAGCAAGAAGCTGATAGTCAACTTGAAAAAGCCAAAGTCCAGATTAATGTTGAAAAGGATAAAGCAATGCAAGAGATTAGGAAAGAGGTGGTAACTCTTTCTATAGATGTTGCAGAAAAAATAATTAAGAAAAATTTATCTAAGGACGACAATGTTGAATTAATTAATAGTTCTTTAGAAAATATTGAAAACTATGAAGCATAAAATATCTGCTAAGCGGTTATCGGATACACTCTTTGAGATTGCAAAAAATAATGATTCTATTGAGCAAGTTAAAACTTCGATCATTGAATTTGATAATATTCTTAGAACAAATAACGAATTAAAAAGTTTTGTTCAGTCTAAGAGATTTTCCCAAGTAGAAAAATTAGCAATTCTTATGGATGCATTGGGCTCTTCTTTCAATGGGTTCGTTTTAGGGATAGTTTCTTACACCAGTGGAATCAAAGCAAGTAAAATAATAAGACAAGTAAAGAATAATTTTATAGACACTTATAAGGATATGAAAAATATAGTTTCAGTCCACGCTACGTTTAGCTCAGAGGTAAGTGAAGAAGAGTTAAATGACATTCAAAAAAAGTTAAGTAGCTATTTAAATAAGGATGCAGAGCTAACATTTGAAGTTGACCCATCTTTAATAGGCGGTGCAAAATTTAGAATAGACAATATGTTTCTAGATGCATCTGTTAAGAGCCAATTAAAAAATATTAAATCAGATTTAATGAAAATATAAGTTAGGAAGTTATGGATATTAAAACAGATCAAATAACAAATCTGCTCAAAGAGCAGTTAGAAAAATATAATAACGACATAGATGTCTCTGAAGTTGGTGAAATCATTGAAGTTGGAGATGGTGTCGCTCGTGCATCAGGTCTTGAAAATGTTATGAGCTCTGAATTAGTAGAGTTACCAAATGATGTTTTTGGGATGGCTTTAAACTTAGAAGAAGATAACGTTGGACTAGTTCTTTTTGGTGAAACTAGGAAAGTTAAAGAAGGTGATATTGCAAAAAGAACTGGAAAAGTTGTTGAGGTTCCTGTAGGAAGAGAAATGCTTGGAAGGGTTGTGAATCCATTGGGGCAGCCTTTAGATGGGAAAGGGCCTATTAATAGTAGTGAGTCTTTGCCTGTAGAGCGTAAAGCTCTTGGCGTCATGTCGCGTAGCCCTGTTAATGAGCCTCTTCAAACAGGAATTAAGGCCATTGATAGTATGGTCCCAATTGGTAGAGGTCAAAGAGAATTAATTATTGGAGATAGACAAACTGGGAAAACTGCCGTAGCGATTGATGCAATTATTAACCAAAAAAATACCCAAGATACAGACGCTCCAGTTTTTTGTGTTTATGTTGCAATTGGACAGAAAGCATCTACGGTTGCTAGTTTAGTTTCTGAACTTGAAGCACAAGGCGCGATGGAATATACTATCGTTGTTGCTGCTAATGCTTCTGACCCAGCTCCAATGCAATATATTGCTCCTTATGCTGGTTGTGCTATGGGAGAATTTTTTAGGGATAATGGTCAACATTCTTTAATTGTTTATGATGATCTATCAAAACAGGCAGTAGCATATCGTCAGATGTCACTGGTTTTACGAAGACCTCCTGGCAGAGAAGCTTTCCCTGGAGATGTTTTTTATTTGCATAGTCGCCTTCTTGAAAGGGCTTCGAAACTATCTGAAGATCACGGGAGTGGTTCTCTGACAGCTCTGCCTATTATTGAAACGCAGGAAGGTGATGTTTCAGCATATATCCCAACAAATGTAATCTCCATTACTGATGGTCAGATTTATCTTGAAACTAATTTATTCAATTCTGGTATACGTCCTGCGATTGATGTGGGATTATCAGTCTCTCGTGTAGGCGGAAATGCTCAAATTAAAGCAATGAAAAAAGTTGCTGGAACTTTAAGACTTGATTTGGCACAGTATAGAGAGTTAGAGGCTTTTGCAAAATTTGGGTCAGACTTAGATAAGTCCACATTAGCCCAATTAACAAGAGGCGAGAGGATGGTTGAGATACTAAAACAAAATCAATATGTTCCGATGACGGTTGAAAGACAAGTGGCTATTATTTTTGCTGCTTCAAAAGGGCACCTAGATGATGTTGATATTGATAAGGTAGCAGATTTTGAAAGTAGTCTTTTTGATTATCTAGATGCGAATGCCTCTGACCAATTAAAGTCAATTAGCCAAGAAGGTGATTTGAGTGAAGATGCAGGTGTGGCATTGGATAAGATTATTTCAGATTTTAAAAATAGTTTTATAGCATAAATCTGTGGCTAGTTTAAAAGACATTAGAGACAGAATTAAATCTGTCAAAAGTATTCAAAAAGTCACTAGTGCAATGAAGATGGTCGCTGCTGCAAAGGTCCGCAAAGCTCAGCAGAAAATGGAACAAGCAAGGCCTTACACTTTAGCTCTTGAAGAGGTAATCCATCATATCTTACCTGATATCAATCGAGATGACCTTGACTTACTAAATATTAGAGATATTAAACGTAAGGCATATGTTATTGTTAGTGCTGATCGCGGTTTGGCTGGAGCATTTAATTCAAATATCACTAAAGTAGCTGAGAAAGAAATAAATGAGTTTGGTAGAGAAAATGTGGATTTATTTTGTATCGGTAAAAAGGCTAGGGACCATTTCAAAAGAAGAGAGTACAATATTATTGAGAGTCACACTGATTTTTGGAACGACCTTAATTATGATAATGCAATGATGATTGGTAGAAGTATCATTGACCACTTTACTAGTGGTAAGGTTGATGAGGTTCATGTGATTTACAATTATTTTGTAAATATGGCACAACAAGAAATTAAGTCTGAGGTGTTACTACCATTAGTTTATGAAGATGAGGAATTTGAAGCTAAAGATAGGCTTTATGAACCCTCGAAAGAGGCTTTAGTTGGTTCACTAGTTCCAAGACATTTAAATATTCAAGTTTGGAAATATCTTCTTGAGTCTTATGCAAGTGAACAGGCTGCTAGAATGTTGGCTATGGAAAATGCTACAACAAACGCAGGTGATATGATAAAAAGTTTAACATTAGAATTTAATAAAGCAAGGCAAGCTGCTATAACTACAGAAATGCTAGAAATAGTTAGTGGAGCTGAAGCTTTAAACGAATAAATATATAGATAAGGAAATAGTTATGGCATTAAAAGGTAAAATATCGCAAGTAATGGGTGCAGTTGTCGATGTTGTCTTCGATCAAGGAGATTTACCAGACATTTATAATGCTTTGTCCGTAGATAGAGGCGAAGAAGGGAAATTAGTACTAGAAGTTGCACAGCATTTAGGAGATTCTTCTGTTCGTACTGTGGCAATGGACTCTACAGATGGATTGATCAGAGGTACAGAGGTCGTCGACAGTGGTTCACCAATTTCAGTTCCAGTAGGCCCAGATACATTAGGAAGATTATTTGATGTTTTGGGAAATACAATTGATAATAAAAAAGAAGTTAAAACTAAGAAAGTCAATCCGATTCACCGTTCTGCTCCGAGGCATGAAGATTTAGCTACATCAACGGAAATGCTTGTTACCGGAATCAAAGTTGTTGATCTAATGGAGCCTTATACAAAAGGTGGTAAAACTGGTCTATTTGGCGGAGCCGGCGTTGGTAAAACTGTTTTAATTCAAGAACTAATTAGAAATATCGCAACTGAGCACGGAGGGTATTCAGTTTTTGCTGGTGTTGGTGAAAGAACCAGAGAAGGAAATGATTTATATAATGAAATGACCGAATCGGGTGTCATCGATAAAACTACAATGGTATTTGGGCAGATGAATGAGCCGCCAGGGGCTAGGCTTAGAGTTGCTCTAAGTGGTTTAGCGATGGCAGAATATTTTAGAGATGATGAAGGCAAGGATGTTTTGTTATTTATTGATAATATTTTCCGATTCACCCAAGCGGGGTCTGAGGTTTCTGCTCTTTTAGGTAGAATGCCATCTGCTGTGGGCTATCAACCAACACTAAGTACAGAAATGGGTGATTTACAAGAGCGCATTACTTCAACCAAAAATGGTTCAATTACCTCAGTTCAGGCTGTTTACGTTCCTGCGGATGACTTGACTGATCCAGCGCCTGCGACCGCATTTGCTCATTTAGATGCTACATCCGTATTGGAGAGGAAAATTGCTGAGCTAGGTATTTATCCTGCGGTAGATCCATTAGCATCTACCTCTAGAATTTTAGACCCGAGGATAATTGGTGACAGGCATTATGATACCGCGCAGAAGGTTCAAGCTGTATTACAACAGTATAAAGATCTACAAGATATCATTGCAATTCTGGGTATGGATGAATTATCTGACGATGACAAATTAATAGTCTCTAGAGCCAGAAAAATGCAGAAATTTATGAGCCAACCTTTCTTTGTTGCTCAACAGTTTACTGGATTTGAGGGCAGATACGTTAGCCTAGAAGATACTGTATCAGGTTTTGAAGCGATTTTAAGTGGCGAGGTTGATGAGCTAGCTGAAAACTCTTTTGCTTATGTTGGAACAATTGATGAAGCTATTGATAAGGATAAAAAGGCAGCTGCATAGTGGGAGTTTTTTCTGTTGAAATTGTTACCCCAATAAAGGTTTTTAACGAAGATACTGTTAAATATCTAAGATGTCCTGGCATTGATGGTTCTTTTGGTGTTATGAAAAAACACAGAAATGGTATTATTGCTTTGGATATTGGAGAGTTAAAAATTGAAACTAAAAACGGTATAGAATGGTATGCCACTAGTGGTGGATTCGTTGAAATTACTGATGACAAGGTTGAGCTATTATTAGAATCCATTGAAAAATCTAATGAGATTGATGTTAAAAGAGCTTCAGAAGCTTTAGAAAGAGCTAAGCAGCGAAGAGCAGATAATAAAGAAGATATAGATAGCGTTCGATTAGAGGCTTCACTCTCAAGAGCAATTAACAGGCTCAATGTTTCTAATAAATAGTTTTTAAAATTTTAAATCATCTCTTTTTAATTTTAAGAAAACGCACTGAATACCTATATTTGAATAATGTATAAACGAACACATACCTGCGGAGAGTTAGATGAATCATCTGTAGGCTCTCAAGTTCAATTAAATGGTTGGGTTAATACTTCAAGATTACATGGTAAAATTGTTTTTGTTGATCTACGAGATAGGTATGGAAAAACTCAATTAGTTTTTGATGAAACTGATTTTTTTGAGGTCTTCGAAAAAATTAAAAAACTCTCTACTGAAGATGTTATTTCTATTTCTGGTACTGTTAAAAACAGAGATGAAGGTGCTATTAATCCAAACATGAAAACTGGAAAAATTGAGATATCAGTATCTGATTTTTCAATTTTAAATAAAGCTTCTACACTACCTTTTGTGTTAACGGATAGGAATAGCTCTGAAGAGCCCCTAAGATTAAAATATCGTTATCTAGAATTACGTTTTGATGAATTGCAAAATAATATATTCATTCGGCATAATACATATCAAGCTGTTAGAAAATATCTTTCAGATAATGATTTCCTTGAAGTTGAAACGCCTATATTAATGAAGTCTACTCCTGAAGGGGCTAGAGATTTTCTAGTACCTAGTAGGGTTCATAAAGGAAAATTTTATGCGTTGCCTCAATCTCCGCAAATTTATAAACAAATTTTAATGGTCTCAGGTTATGATCGCTATTTTCAAATTGTTAAGTGTTTTCGAGATGAAGATTTAAGAGCTGACCGTCAACCTGAATTCACTCAAATAGATATTGAGATGTCATTTGTGGATGAAGAAGATATTTTCACATATATGGAAAATCTAACTAGATATATATTTAAGACAGTAAAAGATATAAAGCTATCTGACCCTTTTCCAAGGATGACCTATGCTGATGCGATGGAAAAATATGGTTCAGATAAGCCTGATATTAGATATGAAATGGAGCTGATTGATGTAAAGTCTTTTACTGACGAATCTGATTTTAAAGCTTTTAGCGATGCTGGATCTGTAAAAGCATTGCTTGTCAAAACTGGTGCTAAATACTCTAGGAAAGTTATAGACGATTTAACTGATAAAGCTAAAAAGTATGGAGCCAAAGGATTAGCCTGGATGAAATTTCAAGATGGAAATTTTAATGGTGGAATCTCAAAGTTTTTTTCTGAAAGCCTGCAAAAAAATATCTCTGACAAACTTAAAGTAGAGAATGATGATATATTACTGCTTGTTGGAGATGATAAGAATATTGTAACTAAGTCACTTGGTAAACTTCGAACAATAATAGCCTCAAAAGAAAACTTAGCAAATGAAAATGAATTCAAACCTTTGTGGGTCACTGAATTTCCAATGTTTGATTTTGATGATGAGAATAATCGTTATGTTGCCATGCACCACCCTTTTACTGCTCCGAGAAAATCTGATATAGACAAATTAGATAGCGATCCAAAAAGAGCTTTAAGTCGCGGTTATGATTTAACGATGAACGGTCATGAAATTGCTGGTGGCTCAATTCGAATTCATTCTCCAGAAGTTCAAGAAAAAGTATTTTCTCTATTAGGGCTTACTCAAAAAGAGGCAGTTGATAAATTTGGGTTTTTAGTAGAGGCGCTTCGATATGGAGCTCCACCACATGGAGGCATAGCTTTTGGATTTGATAGGCTAGTGATGCTTTTAGCGGGTACAGAAAACATTCGAGATGTCATTGCTTTCCCAAAAACTACATCTGCAACTTCTCTAATGGATGACAGTCCTAGTAATGTTGATAATCAACAATTACGAGATTTAGGGTTAGAGATAAAAAAAGACTAATTATTAAATAATTTACTAATTAATCCGACAGAGTTTCTTGCACATATTTGTGCGGTACTTGACAATTCTATTCCACTGTACCAGTAAGAATGTGTCCAAACCAATAATCCAGTTTTCTCATCTTTGAGTTTTAAAATCATACCAACTCTAGCCTGAGTATATTCTAATTTTCTACTTTCTTGAATTGAACCTCCATCAGTAGTGGTGGTGGTTGAGGTAGTAGCAATAGCATTTTGATCATCTCCATTGGATTCTGATGATTGAGTAATTGTTGTTTCAATGGAACCTCTATCTTCAACTCGGTATGGTATTAAAATTGTTTCTCGGTCCGTATATTCTGTTAATGTGCAAGATAATGAGAGGTTGTTTTCCCCTTCATCATTTAAATTAATTACTGTATTGTTACTCATTATTTGAGAAACATTGAATCCATTTTTCATAAATATAAAAGATAAATTATCTTCCATTATTTGCCCTGAGCCAGGTCTTTTTGGATAGTCAGCTATTTTATCTATGTTGATGGTATTTACTAAGCTGAAATCATAGGTCTCATTTATGGCCGGAGCATGAGAACAATTGTTAGAATACAAAAGTATTAA
Source organism: uncultured Fidelibacterota bacterium (assembly GCA_902559415.1). Lineage (GTDB taxonomy): Bacteria > Fidelibacterota > Marinisomatia > Marinisomatales > UBA1611 > TMED80. The sequence goes on along the minus strand of CACEHW010000006.1, from coordinate 30,578 downwards.
AAAAAAGTATATAGCTTTTTTAAACAATCTAAATTCCATTCAAATAGTTGAGATGTATTTTCGCTTCCTTAATAATGCTTTGGTCTTTTGAATACCGTATGCAATCATTCCATGCTTTTATAGCCTTTTCTTTTTTTTCAAGCGCTTCATAAAGTAGAGCTATAAGTTTATGAACTTGAGCATTTTTTGGGTTGTCACTTAATGCGAGGTTAAGTTGCTTTAAAGATTCATCAAACAATCCAGTCTCCATTGCAGAAATTGCGCGTTTCAAATGATCCTCTGATTGACCATAAGCGAAAATGGATAATGAAATTGATGTGATAATGATGATTAAGCTAGATCTAATTAATTTTATAATATTCTTCATTTATTCAAATAAGGTATCTTGTTGATTGAGTAAGTTTTGTGCTCTTTTTTGGTAGTATATATTTTCTGGCATCATTTCTGTAAATGTAGAAGCATCAAGATTGATTACTTGTTGGAGGTGAACTAAGAAAGATGGTTTATTTTCTGATTTTTGGTAAAAAAATTCTGACATCTGAACTTTATTGCCTAAGTAATTTTCATTTGAGGATATTGCTTTTTCAAAATAAGTTTTTGATTGATTAATTTCTACTCCAGGGATTCGACTATAAAAAACTCCAAAAAATCTATATGCTCCTCCATAGTGATAGTCTGGGTCTAATGAAATAATTCTATGCATAATTATTTCGAGCAGTTCTCTGTGGTTTATTCTCTCGATAGCTGGTTTATTATTTAAGTACCATAATTTATTTGTGGCCCACCAGTACATTGTTGGGACTAATTCCATGGGGGCTTCTGAAAGAGCAGATAATACTTTAAAACTAGAATCTCCAATTGCATTATTAAGAAGAAGTGCAAATAATTCATTATTTAAAACAGCTTTCCTTGCTACTTCTGAACCTTTGTAAAAAAGACTATCTTTTTTATTTTTATCATTTTCAAGAAACATGCCTTGAAAAAAAAGAGTCTTACTGTAAAGCTTTATAATTTCTTCATTTGAGCTCTGTTCTTCATAAGCAAGGCCTAAAATATAATTTGCTTTTCTTATTGAATTAGAATCGGCTCTCGAATCCCATAAGTTTTGGGCTTGAATAATAAGGAATTCTATATTTTGTGATTTTGCATTTTCTAATTCAATTTTTTGGTTTGAACACTGCCAAGAATTGAAAATACAAATAAGTATAGTTAGATTTTTAAGGATTAAAAGGAAAAATTTCATTTTTAAGTTTTAGAGCATTGCAATGTGTAAATTCACTTCTATCAAATTACAATTTTATTGCAATAAATGGAAAAAATTATAGAACTAAAATCTGTTGAGTTAATTGATATTCTTGGCATTGGTGATGCAAATATTAAGTTAATTGAGTCAAATATACCTGTAACTATATCTGCTAGGGGTGACCAAATTACAATAAAAGGTGATAGTAGAGATATTACTGAAGTTGATGACATACTTAAAGAAATGAGAGAAACATTATCAAGCAAGGGTGCACTTTATAGAGATGATGTAAATAATCTTATAAAATTATCTAGGGCGGGGAGTGTCAATTTAACCTCTGCTATTAAAGAGGATCATGTTATATATCACGGGCGTAAAGGTTTGATTGGGCCTAGAACAGAAGGACAGATTGCTTATCTAAAAAATTTTATTGACAATGATGTAGTTTTTGGAATTGGGCCTGCAGGCACTGGGAAAACATTTCTATCTATGGCCTTTGCTTTATCATCATTAGAACAAAATGAAGTTGATAGGATTATTCTATGCCGGCCTGCGGTAGAGGCTGGTGAAAGCTTAGGGTTTTTACCTGGAGATCTTAAAGAAAAAGTTGATCCATATTTGTCTCCTTTGTATGATGCTTTGGATACATTGCTTCCAAAAAATAAATTAAATATTTTAATTGAAAATAAAAATATTGAGATAGTTCCATTAGCTTATATGCGGGGCCGTACACTTGATAACGCTTTTATGATTTTAGATGAAGCTCAGAATAGTACTGTAATGCAAATGAAAATGTTTCTTACCAGATTAGGTATGGGTTCTAAGGCCATTATTAATGGGGACACTACACAGATAGATTTGTCTGGGAATAAATTTTCTGGATTGATTGAAGCTGAAAAGATTTTAAAAAATGTTGAGGGAATTGGCTTTACATATTTTGACGATTCTGATATTGTACGCCATCCCTTAGTTAAAAAAATTATAGTAGCTTATGATGCTAATGAACGAAAAAAAGGAGAATAGAGATCATGAATAATGATTCATTCATTGTTAATGCATTCAGAACGCCAATAGGTTCTTTTGGGGGAGAATTATCATCTTTCTCTGCTCCTCAATTAGGTTCAAAAGTAATTGAGCAGATAATTAAAAATATTAATATAGATGTAAAAAATTATAATGAAGTTATAATGGGAAATGTTTTATCCGCAGGTTTAGGGCAAGCACCAGCTCGGCAAGCAGCTATTTTAAGTGGTCTTTCAAATAGTACAGAGTGTTTGACAATAAATAAAATGTGTGGTTCTGGTCTAAAAGCGGTAATGCTTGCGGATAATGAAATTAGATCTAGAGGTACAGGTGCTATTATTGCAGGTGGGATGGAAAGTATGTCAAATGCTCCACTTCTTATGAATAAAAATCCAAATAAAATTGGTCATCATAAAATGTTAGACAGTATGGTTCATGATGGATTGTGGGATGTTTATAATGAGATGCACATGGGCAGTTGTGCAGAGATGCTAGCTGCTTCAAAGAATTTTTCTAGAGAAGCACAAGATAAATATGCTATTAAATCTTATAAACGTGCTCAAGATGCAACCAATAAAGGTATTTTTTTTGATGAAATAATTAGCATCGATAATGGCAAATTAATAACGACAGATGAAGAACCTAGAAAAGCTAAATTTGAAAAAATACCAGACATAAGACCAGCTTTTGATAAAAATGGTACTATTACTGCAGCAAATGCATCAAAATTAAATGATGGTGCTGCTGCTGTTGCTTTAATGTCTAAACAAAAGATGGAAGAATTTAGTATTGAACCAATAGCGCGGGTGGTTGCTCATTGTTCTTTTGCCCATGATCCAAAGTGGTTTACTACAGCACCGGGGAAAGCTATTGAAAAAATACTTAAAATAGCGAAAATGACAAAAAATGATATCGATATATGGGAGATAAACGAAGCTTTTTCCGCAGTTGCGATGGCTACGATTGAAGACTTTGAGCTAGATGATTCTATGGTTAACATTTATGGGGGAGCTGTAGCTCTAGGACATCCTATTGGTGCATCAGGAGCAAGAATATTAACAACCTTATTAACAGCCTTAGATAAAAAAAATAAAAATATTGGCCTTGCGACTTTATGTATAGGTGGAGGTGAAGCATCTGCGATGATAGTTGAAAAATTATGAGTAATAAAAATATAGATTGGGATAATCTCGGGTTTAATGCTCATGAGACTAAAAGTATGTTTAGAGCAAATTATACTCTAGAAAGTAATTGGCAAGTTGAAGGTTTAATACCTTATGGTGATGTTAGCCTCTCGCCAGCTTCAACAGTACTTAATTATGGCCAGGGAATTTTTGAAGGTACAAAAGCATATCAAACATCAAGAGAGCGAGTGGTTTGTTTTAGGCTAGAAGATAATGCGAATAGGTTTTTATCATCTTCTGATAGAATGTGTATTCCGCCACTACCAAAAGGGTTTTTTGAAAAGGCTGTCCAAGATGTAGTTAAAGATAATTTAGAATTTCTACCAAGTAAAGAGCAAGGTAGCCTTTATATAAGGCCACTAGCTTTCGGCGAGGGGCCTATGCTAGGGGTAAAGGCCTCTGATAATTTTACCTTTTTAATATATGTTACTCCTGTTGGCTCATATTTTAAGTCAGGTTTAAAAAGTTTAAATACAATTATTACTGACAAATATCATCGGACTGCCACTAAAAGCGTTGGGTTTGCAAAAGCGATAGGTAATTATGCGGGAACCTTACTTCCTTTTAAAGAAATAACAGATCAAGGTTATGATGAAATAATTTTTTTAAACTCATCAGATGAAAATATAATTGATGAGGCAAGGTCAGCTAATATTTTTGTATTAAAAGATAATATCCTAAAAACGCCATCATTGCAAGGGTCTATACTTCCTGGTATTACAAGAGATTCTGTTATTAAAGTTGCGAGCCATTTTTTTAATTTAGAGGTTCATGAGGGCGATGTTACAATTGAAGAACTAATGAACGGAGATGAGGTTTTCTTTACTGGAACTGCTGCTGTTATTGTTCCAGCTGGGAGTATTAATTACAAAAATAAAACCATGGAATTTGATGCTAAATACAATGATTCAATGACTAAGCAAATACGAGAAAAGATTATTGATATTCAACATGAAAATATTGAAGATCCATTTGGCTGGGTTATTCCCTTAAGGTAAAGATAATGGGAGAAAATAATTTAATTCATCCCAGAAGGAAAGCACGTGAGTCAGTAATGCAAGCTCTATATGCTTTAGAAATGAATAATGGCTACCCTGCGGACATTTTAGACCTTTACGATGAATCATTTAATGATTCAGAAAATAATAAATACATGAAGCAGTTATTTCATTGTGTTGTAGAACAAACATCGTGGGCAGATGATTTAATTTCGAAATGCCTTAAAAATTGGGAATATGGTAGAGTAGCATTATTAGATAAAATTTTGCTCAGAATGGGTGTTAGTGAGATGTATCATATGGAGGATGTCCCTCCAAAAGTTTCAATTAGTGAGATGGTTGAGATTGCTAAGGTTTATAGCACTGAGGAAAGCTCTAGTTTTGTTAACGGTATATTAGATGCTATTTATAAAGATTATAGTGAGATTAATTAAATGTTTTTAAAAAAGATTTTTGGAACTAGTTCTACTAGGTACATAAAAAAAGTTTTCCCATTAGTTCAAACTATTAATGACTTATATGATGGTTTGAGCGATAAAACAGACCAAGATCTCATAGATAAAACTGCAGAGCTAAAGAAATTTGTAACTGAAGCTAGAGAAGGCGCAAGAGCTGAACATGAAAACAATCTAGATAAAAATGAATTAAAGAAAAAAGTTTTAGAAGCTGAGCAGAAGGCATTAGATAGTATTATGCCAGAAGCATTTGCTATGGTTAAAGAGACATGTCGCCGGATGGTAGGACAATCTTTTAGAGTATCTGGACAAAATGCTGAGTGGAATATGATCCCGTATGATGTGCAGCTTCTTGGCGCAATTGTCTTACACAATGGTAAGGTTTCTGAGATGAAGACGGGAGAAGGTAAAACTCTTGTGGCAACGATGCCGATCTACTTAAATGCTTTAACAGGAAGAGGCGTCCATGTCATTACCGTAAATGATTATCTAGCTCAGCGAGATGCTGAGTGGATGGGTGAGGTATACAGAAGACTGGGGCTTACTGTTGGGTTCATATTGAATTCTATGGATAATGTTAAGCGTCGTGAAATGTATGCTCGTGATATCACCTATGGCACCAACAACGAATTTGGCTTTGATTATTTAAGAGATAATATGGCTCTTCACCCAGATGAATTATGTCAGCGTGATCATGCTTTCGCGGTTGTAGATGAGGTGGATAGTGTATTAATTGATGAAGCTAGAACGCCTTTAATCATCTCTGGTGCTGTAGATGCTCCTATTGATGATACTTTTGTTAAACTAAGGCCTGATGTTCAAAATCTTGTTAGGAAGCAAAATACTTTAGTCTCAGAGCTAGTGAAGGAAGTGAAAAATTTATTAGATAGTGATGATGAAGGCACGGGTTTGAAACTTCTTCAGGCTAAAAGAGGGTTGCCAAAACACCCTCAGGTAATGAAAATTTTTCAAGAGCCTGGAACTCTTAAACTATCACAAAGTACTGAGTCAGAATATATTAGAGATAAAAAATTACATGAGGTTGATGATGATCTATATTTTTCGATAGATGAAAAATCACATGTAATTGACATAACTGAAAAAGGCAGGAGTGTTTTAGCTCCTGATGACCCTGAAACTTTTGTAATTCCAGATATAGGTGAATTACTTCTTGAGATTGATGAAAATAATAATCTTGATGATAGTGCTAAAGAAATTGAAAAAGATAAGGCACATCAGTTTCATGCTGAAAGAAGTGGGCAGATTCATAACTTTAATCAGCTTCTGAGAGCGTACACCATGTACGAAAAAGATGTTGAGTATGTCGTGCAAGATGGCAAGGTTCTGATTGTTGATGAGTTTACGGGTAGAATCTTAGCTGGTAGAAGATATTCTGATGGTTTACATCAAGCTTTAGAGGCAAAAGAAAATGTAAAAATTGAGAGGGAGACTCAAACGTTAGCTACAATCACTATTCAAAATTATTTTAGGCTTTACGATAAAATATCTGGAATGACGGGGACAGCTGAAACTGAAGCAGAAGAATTAGGCTCAATTTATGGTTTGGAGGTTGTTGTAATCCCTACTCACCGAGATATTCTAAGAGATGATCGTGATGACCTGGTTTACAAAACCAAGAGAGAGAAATACAATGCTGTTATTGATGAAATTAGTGATTCTCATCATAGAGGGCAGCCAGTTCTTGTTGGAACGATAGCTGTTGAGACCTCTGAGTTATTAGCCAGGATGTTGAAAAGAAAAAATATCCCACATAGCGTTTTAAATGCTAAGCAACATCAAAAAGAAGCCGAGGTTGTTGCGCGTGCTGGCCAAAGAGGTGCAGTAACAATAGCAACTAATATGGCTGGAAGAGGAACGGATATTAAATTAGCTGAAGGTGTAAAAGAAGCTGGGGGTTTACATATTTTAGGAACCGAGAGACATGACTCAAGAAGAATAGATTTACAATTAAGAGGTCGTTCTGGTAGGCAGGGTGATCCAGGTTCATCAGTATTCTACCTATCATTAGAAGATGATCTAATGAGACTTTTTGGTTCAGACAAAGTAGCGAGCATTATGGATAGGATGGGAATTGAAGAGGGAGAGGTGATTACCGCTGGTATGATAACCAGGGCGATAGGTAATGCACAGAAAAAAGTAGAAGTTAGAAATTTTGGAGTCAGAAAACACCTGCTTGAGTATGATGATGTTATGAATCAGCAGCGGCAGGTTGTCTACGATTTAAGGAACCAGGCTCTCTCTGGCGATAATATGAGAGAAACTGTTATGCAGATCATTGATGATTATATTATTGATGAAATAGAAACTCAGTCAGCTGTTGGTGTTGTAGCTGATTGGGATTGGGAGTTAATCCGAAATAATTTTACAACACATTTATTGGTTGATGTTAGCTATCAAAAATTAATTATTGAACTAAAAAAAGATGATCTTTCTGGCGATGACATAATAGACTGGATAAGTAAAGAAGCTGAGTCGGTTTATAAAGCTCGAGAATCTCTGGTTCCTTCTGAGGTAATTAGGGGTTTTGAGAGATTTGTAATTCTTAGGACAATTGATGAGAAATGGAAAGACCATTTATATGCAATGGACCAATTACGAGAAGGAATAAACCTCAGAGCATATGGACAAAAAAATCCTCTATTAGAATACAAATCTGAAGGCTTTGGAATGTTCCAAGAGATGATGAAAGATATGAATGCGGTTACCGCACAGAGGATCTTCCGCACTCAATTGCAAGGTATGGAGCAGGCACCTGCTATTTCATCAGGTGGTGTTAAAAATGTTAAAATTGAGCATCAAGATACAACAGGGATGGGGTTTGCAGGACAACCTCAAAGGCAATCAAATACGAGTCAGCAAAGAAAATCAGCTCCTATAGTAGCTGATAAAAAAATTGGCAGAAACGAGAAAATTTATGTTCAATCGCCTCAAGGTGAAAAAATTCAAATTAAATATAAAAAGCTACAGCAATATTTAAATCAAGGCTATACTCAGGTCTAGCTCATGGCAAAAAAAAATAAATTTGAGACAAATGCAATTCATGTAGGGAACAAACCTGATGCCTCTACTGGTTCTGTCTCTCCACCAATTAATTTAACATCCACATTTGCTCAGGATGGGATTGGCAAAAACAAAGGCTTTGATTATTCGAGAGGTACTAATCCGACTAGAGAAAGGTTAGAAAAAAATATAGCTTCATTAGAAGGTGGTTATGATGCAATTGCTTTCTCAAGCGGGATGGCAGCTACGACAGCACTTTTCCAGAGTTTAAAACAGAGTGACCACGTAATTATTTCTAGAAATGTTTATGGCGGTACTTATCGTATGACCACACAAATTTTAAGTAATCATGGATTGAAGTTTGATTTCGTTGATACAACTAATACCCAAAATATTAAAGATGCTATTAAGCCTGAGACAAAATGGGTTTTCATTGAAACTCCAACGAATCCCATGCTTGAGATCACAGATATCAAAGCGGTTTCTCAAATATGCCAAGATCATGATATAAAATTTGCGGTTGATAATACATTTATGAGTCCTTATGGACAACGCCCTTTAGATCATGGTGCCGATTGTGTAATGCACAGTTCAACAAAATTCATCGGTGGACATAGTGATGTGCTAGGTGGCGTTTTAGTTGCAAAGGATAAAGAACTTGCTGAGAGGTTACACTTTGTTCAAAAATCCGGAGGGGCTATTCCTAGTCCTTTTGATGCTTGGCTACTTCTTAGATCTGTAAAAACCCTTTCTATGAGAGTGCAAAAAGCATCTGATAATGCTATGGTAATAGCAAAGTATTTTGATAGTCATTCTAAAATTTCTAAAACAATTTATCCGGGTTTAGGTTCTCATCCTGAACACAGCGTCGCTCAAAGTCAACAAATCAATTCTCATGGTGATATCATATATGGCAGTATGGTTTCTGTGGTTTTTAATTCAAAAAATGAAATGGATAATTTCATTAGTAAAATAAATTTATTCACGCTTGCTGAGAGTTTAGGTGGAGTAGAGAGTCTTATGTCTGTACCGTATTTTATGACACATGCTGATGTTCCTGAAGAGGTAAAAGCTGAAATGAATCTAGTCCCAGAGCTCTTAAGGTTGGCTGTTGGAATTGAGCATATTGATGATCTGATAGCTGATATTGATCACGCTTTATCCTAAAAATTTTACTATTTAATAATTATTATTTTTGTGCACGGTGCCTTAGATTATGCCCTTTATTAAACGGATTGTATTTTTACATACAACAAAACATTTTATTTTGAAGGAGTTTTTGATGTTAAAAAACCTAAATAAAACTTTAATAGTTTTTGCTATGGCTTTTTCTTTTACCAAAGCCCAAGACGTATCGATAGCTGTTGGTGATACTGCATTTGCTGGCTATACTAATGATATTGTAGTACCAGTAATTATATCTAACCCAAATGGTAATGTTGGTGGAGTTCAATTTGATGTATCTGTTAGTCCATCTATGGTAATGCTATCTGGCGTTTCTGCTATCGGCGTCGCTTCTGAATTTTCAGCAGATTATAATACCCTGAGTGATGGAAGTTCTAGAGTTGTTTTTTATAATGGTGCTGATCCTAGTGGACTAAGTGCGGGTACAAACTCTAGGGTTATAAATCTTCATTTTGCTGGTTCTGAGGTGTTATCTGCTGTTCTAGAAGTTAAATTGAGCAATATCATTGTCAGTGATGGAAACGGAGACCTTCTTACTTCTCAGGCCTCATCTGGTAATTTGACTATTGGTGATGTTATATATCTAAGCGGCTCTACTGGTACGGCAGATGTTGAGGAGACAGTTGAAATTGATTTCAGTATCAATAATACAGGTGCTGTTGGAGGGTTTCAATTTGATATAAAAGACAGTCCTAATTATTTGAATTTGGTTTCTGTTGCAACTACTGACAGAACCACTGGATTTGCTGTAGAGTTTAATGATGTAAATGAAGGGTCAAACTCTCGTATTGTTATGTATAGCTCAGAAAATATTAATTTAGACCCAGGTACTGGGCCAGTTGTTACAGCTACGTTTGAGGTAGTAAGCACAGCATATGCTGATTCTGTATCTCTGTTTATGGAGAATATTATTGTCACTGATGGTATTGGCGGTGATTATTGGATTGCATCAGCTGACTCAGGAACTGTAGTTGTCTATCCCGGATATATCGAAGAACCTTCAAATCTTCAAGCGGTGGATGGTCAAGATGCTTATGTAGCGCTATCATGGGATCCACCATCAGGACCAATCCCAGACAATATTGTAGAAGATTTTGAGGCTGGAGCGCCAGATGATTGGACAACAACCACCAACTCTGCGCAAGGATGGTACCTTACATCAGACTGTACAAGTGAGTGGTGGACTGTACCTGCCCATACGAACTATATGTGCTCAAATGATGATCAGGCAAATGATGATGGTTCTGTAGATTATTTAGTAACTCCAAGTTTAAATGTTAGTGGTGCAGCGAGTGTTATTCTAAGTTTTGATTCTTATTTTGATGGTGCTTATGGTCACGGTGCTTCTATTGGAGTTAGTGAAAATGGAGTTGATTTTACTGAGGTTTATGTTTTAGCTGCTGCATCTGAATGGGTCACTGAGACAGTTGATCTTTCGCCTTTTATTACTGGGGATAATTTATATATTTTATTTCACTCAAATGATAATGCTACCTGGGCTTCAGGTTGGGCTGTTGATGATGTGTCAATATCTTTTGAAACCAGGGCAATCCCAGAGCGTTTAGTTCATTATAATTTAACCGAGTTAGGTGAGTGGGTTGTTACCGCGGCCAAGGAAGAGGTAATTAGTTCATTTAGAGGTGGGATTCCGTTTGATGATAGAGTTGATCTAGAAAATCCGATTAATCAGAACAATATTCGTCCTGTTGACATTGATGCTTACAAGGTATACAAATCCCTAAATGGGGAGACTGACTTTGAAGAAATAGCAGAGGTTGAGGGGAGTGTGACCTCATACGTAGATGAGAATGTTGTTAACAATACTGCGTATTATTACTACGTAACTGCGATATACCCTGATGGCTCTGAGTCTGTTGCTACTAATGTCGTTTCTGCTACGCCAGTGGAGTGGATTGAGTGTTTTATTAGTGATGGTAGTTCACTCGTAGGTCTAACAGATACTATTGAGATATCTGTTAATAATGAGAGTTTATTAGGCGGACTATTTTTTGAGATTGAAGACTTCCCTGATGTTCTAGTTGGGGAGAGTGTTTTAACTACAGAGAGAACAGATGGTTGGTCGCTCTCAATTTTAGATGATAATGGTAAAATTTCGATTGCTGGTTTTGGTCCTCTTGCTGGAGCTGATCCACTTCAGCCAGGTGATGGTCCTGTATGTAGGGTTGTAGTTCGCCCACAAGGAGATCAATCACTAACTGTAAGCTTGACGATGACAGACGTCCAAATTCAAGATATTAGTTCTCCTCCGGTGCAATTAAACTGGACCTCTGAACCAGGCGTATATGAAGTGGGTATTGAAACACAGTTTATTATGCTTACTGATGGAAGTGCTGCTCCGGGTGCGCAGATGAATTCATCAATGTGTTTGATAAACACCCAGCCAGTTTATGGTATTCAGGTTGAATTTATCGCAGATCCACCATTTGTATCAGGTGCCGGTATTGAGACTACTGATTTACTTGATCTAAGTACATGGTCAGTGTCTTCTCAGCAGCTTGGTAATACTTTTACGTTATTACTTTTTGACAATACCTTAAGTAATCCCGTTCCTGCGGGGTATTGGTATTTGGGTGAGGTTTTACTTGATATTCTACCTGGATCTCCTGAGGACTTTGTTGTAGATATTGATTATGGTGAAATGATTCTCTCAGATGTATACAACCAGCCAATGGTTTCTCAGGGGTTGCCTTCAGAGGTTTATATTGGAGCTCCTCCAGCATCTTATAGTATTCAAAATGTTGAAGGATTATTAACCCCAGGTGGAGAAGGATCTTTTGAGGTTCACCTGACAAATACAGAGATTGTTGGGACAATGTCTTTTGAACTTTCTGATGCACCAGAATACTTGACAGTTACTTCTGTGGAAGCGGTTGGAAGATTTGAGAATGGAATTGTTGATGGTAGCACTGGCGAAGATTCTGATAATGAGAATTTTTATTTTCTTGGTTACGATTTTGCAGGAGGTATTCCGGTTGGAGAAGGTCCTGTAATCAAGGTCAATGTCCAGATGAATCAAAATATTGATAATCCAAATGTTATGCTATTATTTGAAGAGGTTAGTGCTGGCGATGCTGGTGCGAATTCAATCACCGCTACTTCTCAAGGCTTAGGTTTATTTACAAATTCATCTCTTTCTTCTGTTGATGAAGCTAGCTTACCGCAAGAGTATGGTTTGCACTCAAACTATCCAAATCCGTTTAACCCTTCTACAGTCATTACCTATGACTTAGCTGGGGATGGGTATGTAGATCTCTCTATTTATAACGTTGTAGGGAAAAAAGTAAAAACTATTATAAACAAAAATGAAAGTGCTGGTAGAAAGGTTACAGCTTGGTACGGTGTAGATGATGCTGGGAATTCACTAAGTGCTGGAATGTATTTCTACAGATTAACAGCTGGTGGTAAGGTGTTTACAAAGAAAATGATTTTGATGAAATAATTATATATTTTTTCTTTTCAATAAAAGGGGCAGATAATATCGCCCCTTTTTTGTAATTTTATTATATGCCGCGGTGGTGGAATTGGTAGACACGCCAGATTTAGGATCTGGTGCACATTGTGCGTGAAGGTTCGAGCCCTTTCCGCGGTACACTTTCATTTATTTTTTTATAGAAGTCAGTTGTTAAGGTCTATGTATACAGCATTATAAATATTATAATCCCTGAAATAGAAACATAGAGCCAAATAGGGAAAGTGATCTTGGCGATTTTCTTGTGCTGCTGAATCTGTAGCACCATTCCTCTATAAACGCTGATCATTGCAAGTGGCAAGATAGACATCGCAAGTAAGATGTGCGTTAATAGGATTGGGTAATAGATAAAGGTCAACTCGCCGGTATATGGTTTGGGCCCGCTTTTAAACCAATGGTAAACAACATAGCTAACAAGAAACAAAGCCGAAGTAAAAAAAGCAGAAAGCATTACAGTTCTGTGTTTCTCTCGTTTTTTTTGTCTTATCAAAATATATCCAACTATGAGCAAGGTAGTTGTAATTAAGTTTAAGAAAGCATTTACGTAAGGAAGTCCAGAGACGTCTATCGCACCTTCAATACCATCTGGCCTTGGGCCAAGAATTAAAAATCCTACGGCTAAGCTTAGAACTGCTGATAAAATATAAATTATCTTTAACCAGAAATTTTCTTTTTCCATAGTCAACTATCTATTTAGATCAATAAAAATAATAACCAAAAGGGCTGGCAAATAGACCACAGAGGTCTTAAGCAGTAGCTTCGCATTATCGATTGTTGTATTTCTCAAAAGAGGTATTCCTGAAACAAGATATCCAACACCCAGAACCAATGCACCCCAAAAATAAACCTCTCCAAGGATCCCTGTAACGACAAAAAATAGAGATACTGGAATGAGTAAAAAAGCATGCCAAAGAATCTGTCGATTTGTTCTGAAATTCTCTTCTTCAATAACCGGCAGCATTTTAAATCCTGCTTTCTCATAGTCTTTTTTACACATTAATGCTATGGCATAAAAGTGAGGGTGTTGCCATAGGAATAGTATTGCAAATAAGATCCATGAATTAGGATCTAGTTCATTCGCCGCCGCAGCCCACCCACCTAATGCAGGCATCGCGCCGGGAATCGCGCCGATTGTTGTATTGAGCCAGGTAATCTTTTTTAACGGTGTATATACAAATATATATAGCACTACTGTAATAAGACCTAGAACCGCCGTTAAACTATTTACAAAAATGAATAATATTATTAAACCTAATATAGATAATGATAATCCAAAATAAAGTGCAGTTTGACTTGCGATTATTCCCGCTGGTATCGGTCTTGATTTAGTTCTGTCCATTAACTGATCCAGATCTTTCTCAACAAAGTGATTAACAGTACCTGCGCCACCGGACAGAAGTGCGGTTCCAAGCAAGGTTAAAATGAAATTATATATATCTATGTTTTCAGTATTTCCTAGATAATAACCAAGGGCAGTTGAAATGATTATTAGTGTGGTTATCCTTGGTTTTGTCAGTTCAAAAAAAGCACCTATTTTACTATTAGCTGGTGAGGGTTTTCTCTTCATGCTTTCGGCTTTATGTTTTTTAAGATAGAGTTGATGTGCGTTCGTAAAATTGCAATACTCCCAGCATCAGTTCCATTATAATATTGTCTGACGTTACCATTTTGATCAATTAACACAAATTTCACAGAATGGCCAGCAGGTAGGCTTTCTGACATGAACATAAAACCGTCAGTGCTTAGCTTTTTTACCGCTTTCATATCAGCTCTTAGGAATTTCCAGCGCTGATCATTAACGCCATTGGCATCAGCGTAAGCTTTTAATACCTCCTGAGTATCGTACTCCGGGTCAACAGAAATAGAAATAAATTGTAGATCTGGATGTAATTTATACTGTTTATATAAAGTACGCATGTTGCTTGACATAGTTGGACAGGGTCCCGGACAGCTGGTGAATATAAAATCCAATATAGATATTTTATTAATTAGACTGTCTTGATTAAACGGTTTTCCTAGGTGACTGACCATTTCAAAATCTGGTACTTTTTTTATAACTGGTGGTAGTTCTTGAATGGACTGGTTTGCTTTTGTAATGACCCACGTGGCACTAATACCAAGAAAACTGATAATGACAACTAGAAAAATGATATAACTTTTTTTTATCATTGTTCGATTGAAATTTTCCAATATGTGTAAGTGGAAACTGACAGGCCAATAAGAAGAGATGAAAACCACATATGAAATAGCTGCATTAAAGGTTTTACCTCGAAAAAGACTAATGCCTCGCCAAGTAATATTTGAGTAAAGATCAATACCATGATAAAGTTCACTGAATTTACCATAAATGGTGATGACTTGAATTTATTATCATAAATAATTTTACGTAAATAGAGCGTTAGACCTAGTAAAGAGAATCCCAGAATAGTATGCATATATTTAAAAGGGCCAAGCATTTTGAGGAGGATTATACCTTCGATAAGGGGATTATCTTTTCTACTCATATCCAAGCCGCCTCTAATTTCTGTTCCAATAATAATTTCTATGAAGAGGCAAACTAATATTCCCAAAATAACATTTTTCGCATGAGGGTGGTATTTGCTATCTTTTTCAAAGTTACCAACAATAGCGAAGTATGCTTGGATAGAGCTGTATATAATTAGTCCGATAATTACCAGAGCTAGAAGTAAATGAATGGTTATGGTAATTGGGTCTAGCACTGTGTCTACTAGTTTTGCGCCGACCCATCCCTCTAAAAGCGTTAAGAGAAATGCTCCTGAAATTGAGTAAAGTACTTTCTTAGAAGATTTAAAATGTAAGTAGCCAAGGATAAAAGTTATCAAGATGATAAGGCCTACTAGTGCTCCGAATAATCTGTTTAGATACTCTACCCATGCTAGTACAAGATTAAATTTTTCTGGATCAATATAATCAGGAAGTTGACTAAGACTAGTTGGTGGAATCCACCTGCCAAAGCATTTTGGCCAGTCCGGGCAGCCCATACCCGCTCCTGAAACGCGAACAAGTCCACCTACGAAAATAAGGAGGTATGTAAATACCATCGATAATATTGAAAATTGAAAATATCTCTTCATACTTGGGGCGTAAATTATATATCAAATGACTAATAAATCTTGATACTTTTATTATCGACTTATAATTGACCTTTATGCTAATATTCAACCTAGTATTTTTGTGTGAATAAACTTTTTGGTTATAATTAAATGTCAAAACCTCTAAATCAAATTGAACTTGGAACTTCTTGCATTGTCAAAGAATCTGGTCAGTCTGGAACTCTACAAAGAATTTTTTACTATCCAACAAAGTACTTAGTTAAAACAGACGACGGTGAGTTCCAACACTATTCTACTCATGAAATTTCTTTTGATGGATACGAAAGGCCAAAAACTAGCCTAAGTATCCCAGATGTCCCATACGATGGTATCGGTTCAAGCTATGCTGTGTGGGTACCATTTCAGGCTGAGAGTCAGGTAGAACATCATTTTCTAAGTAGTAAAGAAATTGTGTGGGAGATGATTACATCACTTGAGATGTACAATATCTGGTTTTCAGGAATTCAGAGAGCTATTGCGGATGTAGATACAGATAGGTATGTTCATAAATTCTCGTTTGATAAGCTGGATTTGAAACCTGGTTCATTTTTTAAAATTAGACCTGCCACATTAGCTCCTTGGTTCCGTTGTAGAATTATTACAGTTGAAAAAGAAAAAGAATTCGGTTTTGATTTTAAAATGAGTCCATTTTTTTCTGAGTATATTTCATTTAGAATAGAAGAATCAAAAAACGGTGTTTTCGTTACTTGTAATCGTTTTAGTAGAGGGCCGTTTTCATTTTTATCACTGCTTGGCTGGAATAAAACTAAATCTAAGGTACTTCAGAGGCTTGCTGATATTACCCCTACAATTGAAATAAATGATGATGATAAAGGCTCAGATTCATCAACAGATTCTCCAGAATTACGAGCTTATAATGTAGCGGTAATTGTCAACAAAGCATTAGATGGTGATATGGATCCTCTGAATAGCACATCGGATGTAATTACCCGAGGCAAGGCAAAAGCCATGTTAATAAAAATAAAAAGAGGGACAGCAGAAAGACCGCCTATACCTGATAAAGTTGATGGCGTTGCTTCAGCTCCTGCTGCAGGAAAAGGCGCTTCTAGTTCAACAGCGAGTAGTCAATTATCTAAGGATGATCAGGTGGCATTAGTTGTTAATCAGGTACTTGATGGTAATGCAGAAGCGGTTGATGCTATTGATGATAAAGTTACAAGAGGCAAAGCAAAAGCGCTATTGGTTAAAATCAAAAGAGGTTCAGCAGAGAGGCCTACAATGCCTGATGTATCAGCGACTGCGCCACCATCCGTTGATCAAAAAGATGAGTCTGAAGATGAAATGAAAGAAAGGTTAATAGCTGACGGTCTAAATGGTAATATGGAAGAGATTAATGCTTTAGATAACAAAGTGCTTCGAGGTAAAATTAAAGCCGCTATTGTTAAAGCTAAGCGCAATAAATAAATTAAATGGACGAGCAAAAACAAAGTCCGATATCAGCATCGCAACTATTATCTATGGTTATTTGTACTCTCTTGCTGATCCTTTATGTCACCTTGGTTACGTGGGTACTTTAATTCTTGGATTTTGAATGGCTAACAATGTCCTGGCTTCAGCAAAACCTAGAGTGGGCTGTAGGGTTACTTCTTGTGGGTATAATAATATTGTTTTTCTTTCCGCTTTTACTTGGTTGGCAACTTAAAGAGGAAGAAAGTCAGAATGATTAGCTCTAATGGCTCTTTACCAATAATATCAATCCTTGTTTTAGCATTCTCTATGCTTTTGATTACTGAGGTGTTTAAGCTAAAAAAAATACAAAGGAGGCTTGTTAAGAAAGTTGATATTATGCAAAAAAAGATAGACAGTCTCGAAGGCAAAAAAGAAGGATAGGTGTTTGAGTTTTTTAGGGTTTGCTGTTTAGTTTAGATACTAATTATGGAAGAGAAAATTAAAACAGACGAGCAGAAGAAAAGTGAAAATAGTAGAGTATATGTACTGTTCTACTCGTTTTTCTTAATACCCTTTATGATAGCTGTTTTTGGGGCTGTATTTTTTCTACTATTTAAATTTGTAACGTATGAAACAAATGACGTTGAAGAGCTTTTAAATCAAGTAAAAATTGGTTCTGCATCTAAGAGGTGGCAATCTGCATTTGAACTTGCTAAAGTATTAAATAATCCAGATAGAGATCCTCTATCGGATTCTTTTAAAGATCAGCTATCCTCAGCCTACGAGAGATCTATTCATGATGATGCTCTTGTGAGGTCTTATTTAGCAATGGCGATGGGAGCAACTCAGGACACAATTTTTGGTGAGACTCTTTTAGATGGATTGAAAGATGAAAGTATTGAGACTAGAATTGCAGCTATACAGGCACTGGGTATGATCCAATATCCACCTGCTGTAAACGCAATCAGTACATTGATCAAAACCGCAGATTCTGAATCTGAGCGTTTATCTGCCACAATTTCTTTGGGAATGATAGGAGATATTTCGGCAGTTCCTTTTTTAATAAAGTTATTAGAAGATGAGCAAGCAAATATCAGGTGGGATGCTGCGATAGCGTTAGCAAAAATGGGTAATAGTGAGGGTGCATATATTATTGAAGGCCTACTTGATAGAGAATATTTAAATAAGTTTAGTGAGATCGATCCAGTCGAACAAAAACGGGTTTTGATGATTGCAATAAAAACAGCTTCTATTTTATTTGATAAAAGGTTCGAAGATAACCTAATTTCACTATCTAAAAATGATAAAGATCTCAGTATTAGAGATGCTGCGATTAAAGCTTTAGAAAAAAAATATAGTAACGGAACCAATAAATTATGAGTGAATCGAAAAGCTCTGCTGCACCGAGAGCAGCCGTAGGATCTGTCAGTAAGGGCAGAAAAACTTCAATGGAGAGGCGCAGCTTTTTTAGCTGGCTAGCAGTTGGTTGGATAGCTTTCGTGGGAGTTACAGGGGGTTTTTTCACAGTTATTATTAGATTTTTATTTCCAAATGTTCTTTTCGAACCACCCCAATCTTTTAAAATAGGTTATCCAGAAGATTTTGCTCCAAACTCAGTTGATATCCGTTACAAAAAAGAGTTTAACGCGTGGATAGTTAGAGATGATGAGTCAATATTTGCTCTTTCTACTGTTTGCACTCACCTAGGGTGTACGCCAAACTGGTTAGCTACGGATAATAAGTTTAAGTGCCCATGTCATGGAAGTGGTTTTAGAATGACAGGAATACACTTTGAAGGACCTGCTCCGCGTCCATTAGAACGATTTAAAATTGGGATTGCTGATGATGGTCAAATTTTAGTAGACAAGACAAAAAGCTACAAATGGGAAAAAGGTGAGTGGGAAAATAAAGACTCATCTCTTAAGGTATAATAAATGAGTGACAATAATAATAAATCGATTTTAGAAAAAATGGGTGAATCTCAAGTATGGAAGTCTATCATAAGATCAGGTGTTCCTCGTACAAGAAGGCAACGTATGCATGCCATTCTCGGAAGCGTTTTTCTGCATTTGCATCCTGCCCGTCTGCCAAAGCATGCTGTCAAAGTGGGTTACACATGGTGCATGGGCGGTCTTTCATTTTTTCTTTTCGTCAATTTAACCATCACTGGAATCCTGCTCATGTTTTACTACAGGCCCACAGTTGAATACGCATTTACAGATATTATCGATCTGTCTGAGCAAGTTCCTCTTGGAATTATGAGGGAGTTACATCGTTGGGCTGCTCATTCAATGGTGCTTATTGTCTGGCTTCATATGGTAAGAGTGTTTATGACTGGCTCATATAAGCCTCCGAGAGAATTTAATTGGGGTATTGGTGTAATCCTTATGACATTGACTATGTTGTTATCCTTCACTGGTTATTTGTTACCATGGGATCAGTTAGCTATCTGGGCTGTAACTGTAGGGTCAAACATGGCACGAGCTACCCCATTTCTTGGAAACGAAGGGCCAGGTGCTGCATTGTTAGCTATTGGTGATATTAACTTAGTTCATGTTGGATCAGACGTCAGATTTGCGCTTCTAGGGGGACGATTTGTTGGTGAAGCGACGTTATTAAGATTTTATGTTCTTCATTGTATTGCTATCCCTTTTGTTGCGATGATATTTATGGCGGTTCATTTTTGGAGAATTAGAAAAGATGGAGGTATCTCAGGCCCTCTCTAAAGAGTTGAACTGTTTTAATCGATTATGAATCTAGTTGCCATAAAATCCGCTATTGATGCTCTTTCTGCACCTACAATTAGCTTTACAATTTTAACTGTAATTTTTCCTTTTATTTTCCCACCTTCTGACTGGTTTGAGAAAATACACAGAAAAACTGGACTTTGGAGGATGTGGACTAAGCCGGGAGGCTTGATTGGGATGATTCTTATCACTGCTTTCTTTGTGATAGGGTACTTCGATGTATATTTTAATAAAACGTTGACCAAAGCCGATAATTTCCCCATTGTTTTGATGATATATTCTATGTGGTTTTTGATATGGCTTGGCATGTATAAAGCATATCGCAATGACATTAGGATAGAGCAAGGTTTAAAGCCAGAAGAATATAATGACCCAGATGACAAGGTACTTGTTTGGCCAGATCTCGTTTATATAGAATTCATTGCACTGATATTGTTTCAGGTGTTTTTAATTGTGTGGTCTATTTTGGTAGCTGCTCCAATTGAAGAACCTGCTAACCCTGCGGCTACCCCAAACCCATCTAAGGCTCCTTGGTACTTTTTGGGTTTACAGGAGATGCTTGTTTATTATGACCCCTGGATTGCTGGTGTTCTTCTTCCTACCTTTATTATAGTTGGCCTTATGGCCATACCTTATTTGGACATTAATAAAAAGGGCGACGGCTATTACTCTTTTAAAGAGCGAAGAGTGGGAATATTTATATTCATGTATGGTTGGGTTGTCCTCTGGCTTTTCTTAATTATAATTGGAACATTTTTTAGGGGCCCTAATTGGAACTTTTTTGGACCCTTTGAGTATTGGGATACTCATAAAGTTGAAGCTCTAACAAATGTAAATCTATCTGAGATATTATGGGTAAAATGGTTGAACCAAGGGTTGCCCTCAAACATTCTAATAAGAGAAAGTCTTGGTTTTATTGTGACGGGTCTTTACTTATTTGTTTTACCTGTTATTCTAGCGAAGACTTATCTAAAGGATATGCTAGCTGCTTATGGTCCTACTCGATTTGTCACTTTGATGATACTTGGCCTTGTTATGTTGGCACTTCCTATAAAAATGTACTTGCGCTGGATATTTAACCTTCAGTATATAATAGCCATTCCTGAATGGTTCTTAAATATTTAAAATTAATTAAGATTTATGTTTAAAAACGACGAACGATATTGGGATATTAATCTACTAAACAAGTGGTTTGCTATTTCATCAATAGTATTTCTGCTTGTTTTAGTTTGGATATTCATTGATGATAATGATGATGAGTTTAAAGAGTACCAGAAAGAGTTTAGGAAGCTTCAAATTGCAATTGCTGAAACAAAGCTGAACGAAGAAAAGTCATTGGTTGAGGGCAAATCAGAGGACTACGAATTAGAACTCGCTAGAGCGGTTAAACTTTATGATGACAAGTCTGAGAAAGTAAAAAACATTAACAGTGAATTAGGTATTCTCAGAGCTGGGTTTTATAAAGTCAATCTAAGATATGCTGAGAAAAAAGCGAAGTTGGATGTACTTAAATTTGAACTTGAGAGTGCAAATCTTAAAGATGTAGAAAAAGCAGAAAAAATCCGGAAAAATTACAAAGAAAAATTAGCAGCCTTTAATGAAATAAAAGTTGAAAAAGAGCAGTTTGAAATAGAAATCGGTGGCTTAGAGAAGCAACTTAAAGGTTTAAAAGCAGATATTAAAATCGCTCAAGATGAAAGGGATAGAGTATTAAAGAAGGTTGATCTAGCGCAGAATAAATTAAACCTATTAGATAGATCAAAGATGTCATTCATGAATCAAATTGGCGATATCGTTCGTGATTTGCCTATTCTAGATTTTATGGATCCTTATTATAAAGTTAAGCAGACAGTTGTCAAGGACGTTCTCTATGATGTCAATTTTGCTGCTATGCCTGCAGTAGATCGTTGCACTAGCTGTCATCTAGGAATTGCAAATCCGGATTTTAAAGATGCGGAGCAGCCCTACACTACTCACCCAGATCTTGACCTTTATTTAACAAGTAAGTCACCTCACCCTGAAGAGTCTTTTGGTTGCACTTCTTGCCATTCAGGAAGAAGTAGGGGTACTTCTTTTATTTCTTCAGCTCATACCCCAAACTCTCCTGAACAAAAAAAGGAGTGGAAAGAAAAATACCATTGGAAACCAGTTAAGCATTGGCTTCAGCCGATGCTACCTACCAGGTATACCCAAGCTAGTTGTTTTAAGTGTCATCAAAATACTAGTGATTTAGCTGGTGCTGAGAAAATTAATCTAGGTCTTACTTTAGTTGACCGATCTGGTTGTAATGGTTGTCACGTATCAGGGAATTGGGAATCAAAAGGTAAATCTGGCCCTGATCTTAGAAAATTAAATGAGAAATCACATCCTGATTGGGTAGCGAAATGGATTAAAAATCCTCGTGCATTTAGGTATAATACTCGTATGCCTCATATCTTTGAACAGGCAAACCAAGAAAAGCCAAACGTAGCAAAGAGGAACATTACAGAGATTGCCTCAATCACACATTACCTATTTGAAGGCAAAGAAGTTAAAAATTCGAAGAATCCATCAAAATATTTAGGCGATCCTTCAAATGGTGAAAAAGTTTTCTCAGCTGTAGGATGTATGGGTTGTCACGTAAAAGAGCAAGATCCATCTCTAGCTCCATCTCCTACTACTTTTAAAGAATTAACCAAGCTCCAAGGTCCAAATTTAATTGGTATGGGATCAAAAGTTACACCTGAGTGGTTGTTTAACTGGCTGAAGAAGCCACATGAATATATGCCTTCTACTAGAATGCCAGATCTTCGTTTAAGTGATAGTGATGCTAGGGATATTACAGCATATTTATACGATAATAAGAACTACGACTTTGATCAATTGGACGCACCAGAGGCTGACGATGAAGTTTTAGATGAGCTAACATTAGATTGGCTCATGAAGATGAATCCAGAGAAGTATGCAATTGAAAAAGCATCAAAAATGACAAAAAATGAGAAGATGTCTTTTGTGGGAGGTAAAAGTATAAGACACTATGGCTGTTATGGTTGCCATAATATTGATGGTTTTATGGATGCTAAACCAATTGGTGTAGAAATTACCCAAGAAGGTTCAAAGCCTGTTGATAAATTTGATTTTGGACTTTATCATGATATACCTCATACGATTCATGATTGGATTGAAAATAAATTACGCACACCTAGGATATATGATAGAGGTAAAGAAAGTGACCCTCTAGATTTACTAAGAATGCCTAATTTTCATTTTACTGAAGAAGAGATCGAAGCTGTAACCATGGCAGTGTTATCTTTCAATACTGACAAAGTCGGAGAGCCATTACTCGCCCATAAGAAAGTTCCAGATTATAATAAAGAAGGTCATAGATTAGTAAAAAAGTATAATTGTCAGGGCTGTCATTTAATTGAAAATAGAGGTGGTCAGCTAGTTGAGCATATTGGCCCACCAGAGTATGGTCCTCCGAATTTGCATTCTCAAGGTAGGAAAACTAATCCTAATTGGCTCATTAAGTTTTTTAATAATCCTATGACAGTGAGACCTAATCTTCAGGTTAGAATGCCGAGTTTCCACCAGATCAATGATCAGGAGTGGGATACCATCATAAAATACTTCCAAAGTATTGATGATGAGAATACCGGATACAGAGCCCCACACGAATTTGCCGCAAAGAGCAGTAAGTTTAAAGCTGGAGAAAAAGTTCATGAACTGGGTGCTTGTAATAATTGTCACTTTTATGGAACAGAGTTCCCAACTCAGGTTGCATCAACCTGGGCTCCTAATTTAGCGCTCACAAAAGAGAGGTTAAATCCTGAATGGCTCGTTGACTGGTTAAGAGAGCCTCAGGCGATTATGCCTGGTACAAAAATGCCAGCACCTTATCTTCCAACACCAGATGTGTTAGAGACCGATGATGCTGTTGAGATTTGGGGAAAAGATTTGGTTAAGCTTAAAGGTAATCAAGAGGCAATGCTCGAAGGCCTTAGAGATTATATGTGGAATATAAAAGGTAAAGTTGATATCTCAGACGAAATAAAAGAGTATTTTGATGAAAATGGATACGATTTTTCAGATGGTAGTGATGATTATGATGATGAAGATGACTGGGATGATGAAGATGACTGGGATGATGAAGATTATTAATTCTTATTTTAAGACATTAATGTAATAATCAATCTCTTTTCCTACTGAGCTAGCCAGCCAATCATCTCCTTCCCAAGTATTTAAAAGTTTTCTTCTTGGCCCAATCAATGCTGATCGAAGATTGTGCCCAATATTATTTTTTTCTATGCCCCAATATTCACAACCTATTTCGGAAGACAAAGTATAAAGGTCACTGATTTTTCCTACGCTAGACCAAGCCGTCCAGTTTGGGAAATTGCTAATCGCATCACTATAATACGAACCTAAAACTTCTGGAGTATCATAAATGTAATCAAAGCTGATCATAATAAATTTTATTTTATCTGTTTCTTTGAATTTTCGAGCTAAAACGCCATTTTTTATCACAACTGCTGGACACATGTTTGGCACAGGGCATCTGGTAAAGATAAAAGAAATAAAAATATATTTGTCCTCGAACTGATCGAGATTTACTTCTTTACCATCTAAATTGATTAGGGTTATGTTACTAATCTCTTCACCTATTTTTTTTTCTTTGTATTCATCATCTTCCCAAAAGTCATCTTCATCAGTCTCATTGGATCTTTTACCAACAACTACAAAATCATGAGCGTAGCTAGATTTATCAGTTATCGTAAATTTAAAATGGATGCTATCATTGAGACTTAGTCCTTTTACTGCATCTATATTTTTTACATTAAACGGCATCACCATTGGCATCATAAATCCAGGTATAGAGTCATGATCAACTACTATTGAACGTTCACTTTTATCAATATTGATCACTACTCCATTTACATTATATGTTTTATTATTTTCTCCACATGAGTAGATGAAAATAACAAGTAGATATATGATTTTATTTTTCATAAAAAAAAGGCGAACAAAATTGCTCGCCTTTTGAAATAGATTGATTATTGATAATTATTTTTTCTTTGGTCTAGAAAAGGTGAAGTCTTTTGTAACTGGGTCTGATCCTACAGTAACTTTATCAACAATTACTTTCTTTTTAAATTTCTCTTGCCAGCATACTACCTCATAAGTTCCAGCTGGAACACCTTTTATTTCATAGTTTCCATTTTCATCAGTAACAGCATAATAAGGATGATCAGATACTAGTACCCATGTTTTCATCCAAGGGTGAACATCGCACTTAATGTAAAAGGGGTCTTCAGATTTGTCGAATTTGGCCTTTTTCTCTTTTACAACTTTAGGCATAGCAAAATTGAACTCTTTGTTCTTTTTAGGAATTGAGTGAATATTGTGTAATGTGGCATCACTATTTTTTATTAGTAATTCTTGACCTGCTTGTATTCCGAAAACATGAGGAGTGTAAATACAGCCTTTTTGATCTAATTCGACAGATGTCTTAGGAACTCCACCACTGTATTTAACATTACGTAAATATACTATGCATTCGGCCAATTCACCTTTCGAGTTTACTTTAAAGCTTTCAGAAAAAACTTTACCGGAGTGTGAAGAACCACAAACTGGATCTGCATCCATACGGAGTGGTCGTTTTTTCGGTGGCTTCCCATCATACTTGACTTTACCTTTAATATCACCAGCATTGGCATCATTTAAAAAGCAAAAAAGTATGAGAAATGTTAGGATACTTTTAAATATATTCATGATAAGAATTCCTTTTTATAGTAATAATTATAGCTAAATCTATTACAATATAGACAATGACTTCAACACTATTAAATACTTCAAAAACCAGAGAGAATATGTTTAAAGGATACGTTCAGTAATGTACTTGTTTATGATTTCATGCTACTTTTTAATGGCAATCAATTTATTCAACTTCACAGTTTGTAGTATAATGGGCATTTATGGGACTTCATTTTTTGGTGCAAATCATGCTCAGTTTTCTTTATTCGCTGTCTTGGTATTTGTTATGACTGAAACCATAGTGATGTATTTTTTTATAGCAACAGGGAAAAGTATTAAAAGTATTTTAGTTGAAAGTGAAAGTCCTTTGTCAAATGAACTCTGGAATAAAATAAAACAAATAAAAAATATAATCTTCCCTCAAACTATGCTGACTATAACTCTGGTCGGGACGTTATATGTTTATTATTTTGGGTACATAGCTTCAAATGCAAATAAAGCTGAGATAGCGTATTCATGGATTTCTTTGCCTCTTTTGGCTATAAGTTATTTTCACCATATTTGGACACTAAAGGTTAAAAATAGCTCTTTTAAAATGCAGATTGAAGTGGTAGATAGTCTCCCTAATAATTCAGGGCTATAAATGTATTACATGGCAAAATCATTGCAATTACTTGGGATTTTCTCCATACCAATTGGGGTAATTGTAAAATATCCAAAGCTGATGGATCCCAAATTATTTTTGGCTGCTTTAATTATTTTTGGCTCTGGTATGGCGATAGAAAAATATTTACTGAAATAATTGATTATTTTATGTGATTTTTTTACTATAAAGTGATTAATTTTAATACTAGATAAGAACCAATAAATATGGCTGGATATAATCATTTAAAAGGAATTCCTGAACTACCAGATTCCCCTAATATTAAAAAAAAGAGACCTAAATCTGTTGCGGTCGTTGATGAGGACAATTGTACGGGCTGTCAGGCTTGTGTGCCTTTCTGCCCTGTTGATTGTATTGAGTCTGTTCCGAAAGACAAATACGACATACCTATTCCGCCAGTTCAGATACGTTTTGATGAATGTATTGGGTGTGTGGTTTGCGCGAGAGTCTGTACTAAAATGACTTGGGATGCAATTCGAATGATTGATACAGATACTTTTGAAGAATTGTACGGAACAAAAATAAATTAACTATAGCCTATTTGGAGTAACACATTGAGTTCAGATAATAATCATCACGATCACCCTGAAGAAAACTTCATTCAGAAATATATTTTTTCTGTAGATCATAAAGTAATTGGTATACAATACGGTATTACTTCATTACTATTTCTTTTATTTGGTTTTTCTTTAATGGCTATCATGCGTTGGCAGTTAGCTTACCCAGGGACAGAAATCCCGATAGTTGGTTTTATTTTTGGTGAGGGTGGCGTATTAGCTTCAGAGCAATACAACTCTCTTGGTGCAATGCACGGCACAATTATGATTTTTTTAGGTATTGTTCCTCTTGCAGTTGGTGCCTTTGGTAATTATTTAGTTCCTCTTCAAATTGGCGCTATTGATATGGCATTTCCAAAATTAAATGCCGCTAGCTACTGGACGTATTTTGTTGGTGGTGTTATAATGATTTCTAGTTTTTTTATGCCAGAGGGTGCGGCTAGATCAGGTTGGACATCTTATCCGCCATTATCCATTTTTGAAAATGGACAAACTATATGGTTAATATCCATGATCTTTTTGATTACCTCATCCTTACTTGGTTCAATGAATATTATTGTTACCATTGTTCAATTAAGAGCGCCCGGGTTGACTTGGATGAGATTACCTATTTTTGTTTGGGCTCAATTTGTGACATCTTTTCTTCTTGTTTTGGCTTTCCCTCCTCTTGAGGCAGCAGCTGTAATGCAACTAATGGATAGAGTAGCAAGTACTAGTTTCTTTTTACCTAGTGGATTGGTTATGTCTGGTGAGATAGTAGATGTAGCAGGTTCTGGTTCTCCATTATTATGGCAGCATTTATTTTGGTTTTTAGCACATCCAGAAGTTTATGTATTAATTCTTCCAGCGCTTGGAATAGTTGGTGAGATTTTAGCAAATAATACTAGGAAACCAATTTGGGGTTTTAAATCAATTGTCTATTCAATGGTCTTTTTAGGTTTTGTTTCTTTTATTGTTTGGGCTCATCACATGTTTTTTGACAGGCATGGGACAAGCTATGAGCGCATTTTTTCAGACTACTACGATGATAATTTCAATACCTTCAGTTGTAATTTTAACTTCTTATTTTCTATCTCTTTGGGGAGGATCAATAAGGTTTAATACTCCTATGCTGTTTGCATTGGCATTTCTACCAATGTTTGGTATTGGAGGTTTAACTGGTTTGCCTCTAGGTCTAGCAGCATCTGACATTTATCTCCATGATACGTATTATGTGATTGGTCATTTTCATTATGTTGTTGCGCCTGGTACTATCTTTGCACTATTTGCAGGTATATATTACTGGTTCCCGAAAATGACAGGCAAAAAAATGAGTGAAATGCTTGGGAAACTTCATTTTTGGCCATCTTTAATTTTTATGAATGGAATTTTTATGCCGATGTTTATACAAGGTCTCGCAGGAGTTTCAAGAAGGTTAGCTGATGGAGGACAGTCTTATGCTCATGCTAGTGGTGTTTTAGAGTGGAATGAGTTCATGTCAATCTCAGCTTTTTGTCTCGGTTTAGCTCAAATACCTTTTATTGTTAATATTATTATGTCATTATTTTCAGGAGATAAAGCTTCAAGAAATCCTTGGGACTCTACAACAATAGAGTGGGCTGCTCCTTCCCCTCCAGTAGGACATGGGAACTTTGATAAGCCAGTAAATGTATATCACAATTCGTATGAGTATAGTGTTCCAGATGCTAAAAAAGATTTTAAACCGCAATTTGAGAAATAAATAAATTATGGAAATACCTTATAGTATAGAAGAAAGAGAAGATACTGGACTTATAAATTCAAAGTTAGGGATATGGATATTTTTAGCTTCGGAAATAATGCTATTTGGGGGTCTTTTCTCTGCGTATATATTTTTGAGATTGGCTGCACCTCCAGGTGATTTTGAATATTGGGCATCTAAATTGAGCGTTCCAATGGCGACAGTGAACACTATGGTATTGATTTCTTCTAGTGTATCTATGGTTATGGCTTGGGCCTCATTAAAATTAAAAGATTTTTCAAAATTTAAAATGTATATGGGTATTACTTTACTTTGCTCTGCATTGTTTATGGTAATTAAGTATTTTGAGTATACCAGCAAGTTTAGTCATGACATATTTCCTTCAAGCAGTACATTTATGGCAATTTATTTTACGTTAACTGGTTTACATGGCTTACACATTCTTGGTGGTGTGGTGGTAATGTTATACTTTTATTTACCTATCAGTCATCAATTGTGGCATGATCAGCCAGAACATTTTACCAATAGAGTAGAGGCTCTAGGATTATATTGGCATTTTGTTGATTTAGTCTGGATCTTCTTATTTCCAGTTCTTTACTTACTATAAGGATTAATTCATGAGTAGTGATAATAGCAAAGAGGCAATTCAAGAACATATTAGAGTTTATATGATGGTTTTCGGTGCACTTGCTGTACTTACAGTCATAACTGTACTTGCATCATTTCTAAAAGTGAGTACCTCTGAAGCAATATTTTTAGCTCTTATCATTGCCTCTGTAAAGGCCTCTTTAGTTGCTGGATATTTTATGCATCTTATTTCCGAGAAAAGTATGATTATCTCTATTTTATTACTTACGGTATTTTTCTTTTTTATAATGATCTTTCTGCCTTTGATTTCTTACATTGATAGTGCTGGTGTTCACATGCCATGGGTTTCAACTAAATAGTAGATATTTCTATGATAGGTATTAAATCATTTCATTTATTCTTTATTTTTATGTCAATTTTACTATCAGGTTGGTATGGTTATTTTGAGATTGCGACCCCATCAAATCCTGGTAATATTTCGACTTCTTTAAGCATAATCTCTTTTATGGTCATGTTTGGGCTCGGGTTTTATGGTTACAGTGTTTTTAAAAAATTTAGAGAGATTTAGTTGTTTATTCGTTTCACAATTCTTATAGTTATTTTTTGTCTAGATATGGCATTTTCTTGCGGAACGTGTTATGGTGATCCAAATTCTTCAGCTGTAAATGGAATGAATTGGGCGATAATTTCTTTACTTGTTACTACTGGAGGAGTATTATCTGGTATAAGTTTTTCAATCTTCAGTATTGCGAAAAAATCAAAAAAATATAATAAATCTAAGGAAGTATAAATTTTGTTAGAATTTTTACATAGTTTTGGGCTGCCACAGAATTTATCAATTCAAGGTGAGTATATAGATAACGCTAACGTTTTAATGCATTGGTTGATGCTTTATTTATTTTTAGGTTGGGGAGTATTCTTCATTGTAAGTCTTTACAAATTTAGAGCTTCTAGGAATAAAAAGGCAGATTACTATGGTGTAAAATCTCATTTATCTTCTGTTTTAGAAGGTGCTGTTGCTATTGTTGAAATCATTGCATTATTTGGTTTTTCGTATCCAGTGTGGGCGTATCGGGTCAATGATGTCCCTGATAGTAGAGATGCTGTGAATATAAGAGTCATAGCTCAGCAGTTTGCTTGGAACATTCATTATCCTGGAGTAGATGGTGTATTTGGCAGAACGGATATTAATCTAGTTGATGAATCTGAACAAAATTTTATTGGAATAGATAGATCGGATGAATTTGCTAAAGATGATATTATTCTTCAAAACCAAATGCATATTCCTGTAAATAAAAAAATAAGAGTTGATCTATCCTCCAAGGATGTAATTCATAATTTTAAATTACCTGAGCTAAGAGTGTCGCAAGATGCTATTCCTGGTATGACAATTCCAGTACATTTCACGGCGACAACAACCTCAAAAGAGTTTTTAGAAAGTGTTAAG
>CACEHW010000005.1 GCA_902559415.1 uncultured Fidelibacterota bacterium | reverse complement strand
AAAAAAAGCCTCGATTATTCGAGGCTTTTAAATAATTAATTTAATATTTCTGAGTGAATTAGGGCTGATACTTTTTAAATAGTTTTGAAGGGTCTTCATTGTCAGCAACGTATAAAATAGGTGAACAATCATTACAGTCAACTTTGACATATGTCCCGTCTCCATCTGGGTCAACATAGTCAACCCCACCAGGAAGTACTATATATATATAGTGACCATCCTGATATGGACTTTTAATAGCATTATTCGCAAACTCAGCTAAAAACTCATCGTGCCCAATAAGTGAGCCGTCATCGTTTACTACATTGCTTCCATCTGATATACCGGCACTTGCATCAGTGGTACCAAAAATTGATCTCCAATTAGATCCCTCTGCATTGTCATAGCCATTAAAAGAAGTTTCTTCTGCTGCGTCATCGCCTATAACGGTAAGTAGCTGTATCTCACTGGCGTATCCACCAATCTGTACGTCATACTTCTCTTGACCAGGAAATCTTCCACGACCTTCAGTGGTAACCTTGTTATTGAAAAAGTTTGAAGATGCGATGACAATTTTATCAATCTCAGATAGAGTTTTTTTCTCTTTTGCGCCCTCACCAATCCCTGAGAATCTAGGAGCTGCTGTAGTGGCAAGAGTAGCCATCATTGCAGTTGTCACAGCAAACTCAGCAAGTGAGTTACCCTTTATACTTTTAAATTTTTTCTTTATTGTTTTAAAACGTATCATAATGTTTCCTTAAGTTTAAAATTGTGCACTTTTATATATATTAACAATATCTATGCCAATATACCAAAATAATTTAAATATTTTATACTTTCCTCTAAAAATAAAATTTTATTCAATTATAATACTATTTCACTTACAATGATAAATCAGCAAATCTATACAATATGTAACACTCTGATACAAATATTAATCCAGATCAGATGCAATTGTCCAAAATGATTTTAACGGTATTTCACCAATGATGTAGTTATCTAATTCTTCATAGTGGGATAAGACTTGGTCAATTAGATCATTTTGGTTCCATAGTCGTACTTTAAAAAACTCATTTGATCTCTCTTGCTCCACATTGCTTTTAAATCCGCCCCAGGCTACTAACAAACCATAATTTGCACCAACATCGTTCATTGTTCCTAAAAATTTGTCAAGGGTAGCCACGGGTACATCATCTGCTCTAACTTGAATACATATTCTAGAATCATTATCAAAGCCCATTCCACCTTTTGCTGCAAGTATATCTAGATCAGATCCTGATTCATCTGAAGACCCCATATGCGTAGTATACCCCTTTGCCTCCATAATAGCCTTTACGAGTTTTGCTAATCGATGGCCTTTAAACTTTGTTCTAATTAATTGAGCGATCTGATCCCTAGATATCTCTTGCAGAAGAGCAACTAGCTCATTCATTTGCTCATAACCAGCATCATCATCTTTTGTTGGTGCCCAATCATTATCTGCCATTGTATGAAAAACTTTTTCAACACCATCAACATTGAATACATCTTTAAATCCACCTAGTTGATATAAAATTTCTGTTGGGAAATATCCTCTGGGGATATCTTTCTCGATCCATTTTATTTCTCTTGAATGATAATACGGGTCTCTACCTGTTTTTTCGTAATTATATCCTCCAGTAATTTCACCTACATGTAGAACTGGACTTAATTTACTAGGGAGCACTATCCAATCTTTTTGCTGCACGGTATGAGCAAAATCCCATATCTGATCGGACCAGCTTGATAGTTTGGATGAGGGCTGAGTAGGATAAAAATCATCAAGAACTGTTCTTAGTTCTACTTGCTCAGAAATTTTATTTAGATCGGTTTTAAAACCATCTCTAGTTAAGTATACTTTATCTTCATTTAAAAAGCGGTTTTCATATTCTCCAAATTTTCCGCCTCGAACGACCCAAATTGACATAGTTAATCCTTTAAATGTTTATATAACTTTATCTAAAATAATTTAATACAAAACTTAATATGCTATTAAGATTATTTAATTTAATCAAATTTTAACTTTAATTGTTTGCAAGTGACTCATACATATCCCAAATCGGTAAGAAAATAGATAATGCAAGTATGAGAATCATTGCACCCATTATCACTGTAATAATAGGCTCTAATGTTGATGTTAGAGTTCTAACTCTTGTCTGTGTTTCATTATCAACCATGATCGCTATTTCAGCAAGCATATCATCTAGTGAAGCAGCTTCTTCACCAACTTGAATCATTTTTATCTGTTGAGCTTCAAAAATGTCTGAGCCGTACTTATCAAGTGATTGAGCTATTTTATGACCTAGCCCTACATCTGACTTAGTATTCGCTAATTTATGTTTTACATAACTATTTCCTGTACTTCTTGAAGATATTGTTAATGATTCTAAAATTGGTACACCCGTCCTGTTAAGAGTTTCAAGGACATGGCAAAATCTAGATATAGCCATATTTTTAAATATCTTTCCAAAAACAGGAGCATTAATTTTGAATTTATCCCAGGCAATAGCGCCTTTTTCAGTTCTTTTGAGTTGGAAGAATAATCCTGCAAGTACTGCAATTCCTAAAACAAGAAAGCTAGAATAATTTTGAAGAAAATTATCAATTCCAAGTAAAATTCTTGTTGGCAGTGGAAGTTCAATTCCGGTTTGATTAAAAAGAACTGAAAACCTTGGAAGAATAAAAGCAACAGCATAAAAACCAACTGTTACAGTAATTCCTATTACAATCATTGGATAGCGTATTGCTTGTTTAATTCCATTTCTTAACTGGAGGTCATAACTAATAAAGTCAGCAAGTTTAAAAAGTACTGTTTCAAGTACTCCTGAACTTTCACCAGCTCTTATTATGTTAATATACATTGTATCAAAAACTTTAGGGTGCTTTTCTATTGCTCCAGAAAGAGAAGAACCAGCTGATATATCTTCTATTATTTTCTCGACTGTTTTATTTAACAGAGGATTTATTGTTTTTGATAGCATGGATTCTAGGGCATCTATCAATGGTACCCCTGCTTTTAACATTACAGATAGTTGTCTAGAAAAATTATATATTGCATCAGGAGGGACACTATCAAAAACATTAATATCTAATTTTTCAAAGACTGATATTTTTTTAACAGTAATAGATATTGGATCAAGGCCCATTTTTTTCAGCTGATCTAAAACCATTCTCTCTTGAAC
Organism: uncultured Fidelibacterota bacterium; assembly: GCA_902559415.1. Taxonomy (GTDB): domain Bacteria; phylum Fidelibacterota; class Marinisomatia; order Marinisomatales; family UBA1611; genus TMED80. The sequence goes on along the minus strand of CACEHW010000005.1, from coordinate 42,872 downwards.
AGCTTTTATTTCTCCTTTTACAACTGAGGACTTTTTATCTCTAGCTATATAGGAAAATATTTCTACTTTATTACTATTCTTTGCCTCTGAGGCCATATTGTTCTAGCTTTCTGTAAAGGGTCATACGACTTATTCCTAGTTCTTCTGCAGTCGTAGTCATATTCCATTTATTTCTTTCAACGCTTGATTTGATTGCTTCCATTTCAATTTCTTTGAGAGTGGCTATCTTAGGAGTTTCAATTTTTTCATTATTTAAATCATCAGATAAACCATCAGCTTTTTCAAATTCTGGTTTTATGGTTTCTTGCTGTTGCTCATCTGCTATAGTCTGAATGGGTTCTGATTCTTTTTGCGATTCAATTACTTCTTCTTTTTCATCAAGTACAGCACCAAGGTCTTTTTCGGTTAAATATTTATTATTGCAAATTAGAAGTGCTCTTTCCAGAGTATTCTCCAGTTCCCTAACATTGCCTGGCCATGAGTAATCTATCAATCGGTCAATTGCCTTAGGGGCGATATAGGAAACGTTTAAATTGTGTTTCTTTTTTAGAGCTTTAAATATTGCATATGTTAGAAGAGGAATATCAACTTTCCTCTCTCTTAAAGGAGGTAACGTAACAGGGAAAACATTAATCCGATGGAATAAATCTTCTCTAAATTTTCCTTCTTTAATTTTTTCGTTTAAATCTTGGTTCGTTGCAGAAATAACTCTCACATTAACAATATGAGTTTCAGCTCCACCGACTCTTTCAATTTCACCACTTTCTAATACTCTTAATATTTTAGCTTGGAGAGAGGTGCTCATATCTCCAATCTCATCTAGGAATATGGTACCGCCATTGGCAACTAAAAATTTACCGTCCTTTTTTTCATCAGCGCCGGTAAAAGATCCTTTTTCATGCCCAAACAATTCACTTTCTAATAATTCAGAAGGAATAGCAGGACAATTAACTGAAATAAGAGGTTTTTTACTTCTTTTGCTTGTGTCATGCATAAATTTTGCTGTGAGGTTTTTTCCTGTTCCACTTTCACCATAAAGAATAGTTATTACATCCTTTTCTTGAATTTGAAGAAGCAATGTATAAATTTTTTGCATAGAATCGGAAACACCTAAAATTGTACCTAGACCATGAGAGTTAACCTGTAATCGCTGGTTTTTATTAAGAGCTCTGCTAAAATTGATAAATGTATAACAACTATCGAGCAGGTCATTAAAATGCTCAATAGATGACCCTTTTGGTTCAAACCAGCCTGATAGACCATTTTCAAAATCAGTTAATATTTCAGATCTTCTTTTATCAGATCTAACAATTGCAATGATTGGCGTTTTACTGTAATGCTCTAATTGTTTAATTAAATTGCTTGGGTCCATTAGTGGTAGCTGATCCTCAATTATCACAGCACTATACTTATTTTCGCTATCCGATAATGCATTTAATGCAATCATACCGTTCTGTACAGCATCAATCTTTTTACCAGATTCATTTAATACTTGTTTAATATCAAATGAATCTCCTACATATAAAATTGGGTCCATTGCTATATCTTTTCTGTACCTAGTGTTTCTAAGATTTCTTGGAGAGAGGTATCCCCTCGCTGAGCCTTTATTAGACCATCATGCAGTAGAGAAAACATTCCAAGTTCAATAGCTTTTTCACGAATAACATGGCCAGGTTTTTGTTCCATGACTAAATCTGCAATTTGATTATTCATTCTGATGAGTTCAAAGAGGCCTACGCGACCTTGGTATCCTGTATTGCGACAACTTAAACAGCCTACTGCTTTGTAAAATTCCATTGGTTCATCAGCTTCAAGACCAAACGGTTCTAGTTCGGATGGTTCAACCATATGTTTTTCACGACATTCTTTACAAAGTTTTCTAACCAGCCTTTGTGCTAATATACCTTTCACTGTCGAAGTAATTAAGAATGGCTCCATACCCCAGTTTAAAAGCCTAGTGAAACCAGCAGCTGAGTCATTCGTGTGAATAGTACTAAAAACTAAATGCCCTGTAAGCGCGGCTCTGATAGCAAGCTCTACAGTTTCTTCATCTCGTACCTCTCCAACCATGATAATATCCGGATCTTGTCTTAGTATTGCCCTTAGAGCTGAAGCAAAGGTCACACCAGATCTTCTATTTACCTGTGCTTGGTTTATATTATCTAAATCATATTCTATCGGGTCTTCAATTGTCACAATATTTACATCAGGATTATCCATTTTATTCAAAGTTGAGTATAGAGTAGTTGTTTTGCCACTACCTGTTGGTCCGGATACTAGGATTATTCCTTCACCCCCTATTAACATATCTTCAAATCTTTTTAGTATACCTTTTTCAAATCCTAGACCGTCAAGGTCATGCATTGCGTCAGATATATTCAATAATCTTAGTACTGACTTTTCTCCATATAAAGTAGGGTATGTTGAAACACGAAGGTCTAGCCGATCATCATTCATTTCAAATAGAATCCTACCATCTTGTGGCCGTCTAGACTCAGCGATATCCATATTGCCCATAATTTTAATTCTTGATGTAAGAGGGGTTGCAATTGAAACTGGAAGGGTTTGAAAATCTACTAGTTTTCCATCAATCCTGAATCGAACCCTAATATCTGTTTCTCTAGTTTCTATATGTATGTCACTCGCTCTATACTTCGCACTGTTTTCAATTATATTATCTACAAGCTGAACGATTCGGGTATCATCTATATCATCTATATCAATATTCTCATCTTCAAAGCCACTAAGGGTTGACATCCCATAATAAATATCAATAGCAGATTGTAGCTCATTAGCTGTTACTATTATCGGTTCTGCTTTAAGACCTGATGCATTTCTCGCTGCATTTATTGGCTCAGGGTCTATTGGGTCAGTAATTGCAACATTAATAGTATTATTAAGATTGAAAATTGGTAGTACGTTGTATTCTCTTACAATTCGCTCAGGAATCATACCAAGAACGGATTTGTCAACATCAAAATGTCCTAGTTCGATAGTTGGGATATGGAGCTGTTGACTTAGAAAACGATTTCTTGTTTTTTCATCAATAAGGCCTGCACCTATTAAAATGTCGCCAATATAACCACTGTTAATTTCTTTTGATTGTTTAAGTAAGGCTTGCTCAAGCTGTTCAGGTTCGATAATACCAGCTTCGATTAATAGGAGCCCTAAATTCTTTTTTCTAGTTATTGCCATTAGAAGAAGTACTCTCCATTCCACATAGTCGTAAAATACCAGTTGATAATGTGATTTCCCCCTCCAATTGTCTTAGTTAAAATAGTTAATAAGGTTGCTGCTGCGATAGAAGGGCCAAATGGTATCATGTGGTCATCACCAACTTCTTTAGCAATTAAAAGTATGATACTCATTATTCCGCCAAAGATGAAACTAAAAAATAAAGCTAATAAAGAAAGCTCAATACCTAGAAAAGACCCAAGAACTAAACCAAGTTTAATATCGCCAAAACCCAAGGCCTCTTTCTTAAAAATAAATGTGCCCATAGCTCCCATAATAAACAGCATCCCTCCATAGGTTAGGGAACCGAAAAATCCTTGTACTACTGTGATTGGTAAAAGTTTAAAACTGTGAGAGATTATGGAAATTATAAACCCAAAAATAATAAATTCATTTGGAATGATGAAGTAATCAACATCAATAAATGTAATTGCAATTAACATATAACTTATAAGTATCATCACAATGAACTCAAAAGATGGGCCATAGATATTTAAAAGCATTAGCGTCATCATTCCACAAATAAATTCAATTAAAGGGTATCTAATGCTGATAGGATTTTTACATTTTCTACATTTTCCAAGCAGTGCTATGTAGCTTAAAACTGGTACATTATCATACCACGCAATTTGAGAGTCACATTTTGTACATTTTGATCTGGGTTTAACTATTGATTTATTATTTGGCAATCTATATATGATCACATTCAAAAAACTGCCTACGGCTAAACCAATAATTAAGGCATATACTTGCATAAATGGATAAAGCTCTTTAGCTAGCATCATTCGGTTTTTTATTTTCTTCTAGTATTTCCATTATATCTTTTAATTGGAACGGTTTCTCAAGCATTTTATCAGCATTACTTTGCTTGAACATTTTATCAATTGCAGATCCTGTTGTATTACTCATGATTATAATTTTTGTATCAGCATGTCTATCATCACACTTAATTAATTTAGATAGTTTAAAACCACTAACATATGGGAGTAGGTCATTAGCTATTATTACATTGGGTGCTTCTTTTTTTGCTCTTACATATCCATCATATCCATCAGGAGCGGTGATAACTAAATAGCCATTGGCTTTCAATCCTGATGATATATGATCAACTGATTGTTCATCACTATCAACAATTAAAATTGGCTGTGGCAATGATTCAGGCATAACTATTAAACCCGTTCTTTAACATAATTAGATTATTTGCATAGTTCCGCTACTATGCTACTTACCTCGGTTAGCTAGAATATAATAACAAAATGATACACAGCAATAATAAAATGTATCAATTTATTACATGCTATTTTTCTAAACACTTCATTGTTTAATTATGTTACAAAAATAATTTTAATATGATAGCGAAATTAATTTTTAATTAATTATTTTTTGTAAAACATGTAACCTTTTAATACAGTTTTAATAACTCAATCAAATATTTGTTTTGTTTTTTTACAAACAATTAATTCTATATGTTAATTATTAGATTTTATATAAAATTTAATTATTATGGTTTTAAAAATAATTGATTGCGTAAAAGGATATTTATTTGAATAAAAAATGTGCTCTTTTAACAATGGAAGATTTATCAAATTTTGAATCTTATGATGATCTTATTATTGAACCCTTTAATCTATTAGGATGGGAGTGTATATTTGTTCCTTGGGAGTCTAAATCAGTACACTGGGATGATTTTGATGCTGTTATCATTCGTTCTACTTGGGATTATCAGCAAAAAGAAAAGCTTTTTTTTAAAACATTAGCTAAGATTAGTAAATCTAAGGCAAAACTTTACAATCCACTAAGCGTGGTTAAATGGAATATAAATAAAAATTACCTAAAGGAATTAGGGAAGAAGGATATTGCTATTATCCCTACTAAAATTTTTGATATATTTGATTATAAAAGTATCAAAGAGTGTTTTTTAAGTTTTGGAACCAATAAATTAATAATAAAGCCGTCTGTCAGTGCAAACGCTGATGATACTTTTATATTAGAAGAGTCCTCGATTGACGACAACAGGGTTTTTTTAACAAATGTTTTTAAGAATAAAGAGTATTTAGTTCAGCCGTTTATAGAAAATATTAAGATTGAGGGTGAATATTCGTTAATATTCTTTGGAAATGTTTTAAGTCATGTTTTGTTGAAAACTCCAAAAGCTGGAGATTTTAGAGTCCAAGAAGAGCATGGTGGTATCCTTAAATCAATTAATTCACCCGAAAATTCTTTAGTTGATTTTGGTTTAAAAGTAATAAAAAATCTACCTATGGCATGTCTATATTCTAGAATAGATGTTGTACGTAATAATGATCAATTTCTTTTAATGGAAGTAGAATTAATTGAGCCGTCTTTATACTTTAATATGAATTCAAAATCTGCCATGAAATTTGCTAAGGTATTTGATAGATGGCATTGCTGAATCTTAATCCTTCAATTCTCAAATTATTATCTTAGATATATTTAATGAATAGATCTTTTTTTATAGCTTTTTGTATAGTTATTATAATAGGGATTTTAATTTTTTTGAAAAAAAATAATTTAGAGCTAATAAATGACTGGGAGAATCAGTCTGTTTTCCAAATAAATAGGGAGTCACCTAGAGCTCATTTTAATTTTTTTGAATCAGAGCGATATGCTCAAATCAATGATCCAAAAAAATCAAAATATTATATTTCTTTAAATGGTAAGTGGCGATTTAACCTTTCAAAAAACCCATTAGAAAGGCCTTTAAATTTTCACCAAGCTGGCTTTGATGATTCAGAGTGGTCATTAATTAATGTTCCTGGCCATTGGGAACTACAAGGTTGGTCTACACCTATATATTTAGATGAAGAATACCTTTTCCCGGTTAATCCTCCTAATGTATCTGTAGAAAGAAATGAAGTAGGCTCTTATCGAAAAACATTTCAGTATCCTGTGTTTTGGCGGGGACGTGATGTTTTCATTAGACTTTCTGGAGTTAGTTCATCATTCTATTTATGGATAAATGGTAAAAAAGTAGGCTATAGTCAAGGTTCAAAAACTCCTGCTGAGTTCAATATAACTCAGTACGTTAAAAATGGTCAGAACAACGTTTCTTTGGAAGTGTATAGGTTTTCCGATGGTAGCTATTTAGAAGGCCAAGATACTTGGCGATTAAGTGGAGTTGAAAGAGATATACATATTTATTCTGTTCCAAAAACAAGAATCAGAGACTTTAGCATTTTTTCAGGTCTTGATTCATTGTACACTGATGGTGAGTTTAAACTAGGTATAAACCTTCAAAGTAGTGAGTCCAATACTGGTAAACATGTTATCTCGGCTTTGTTGTCAGGAATAGAGGGAAGAAGAAATGTTGTATTGGATTCTACAATAAGAACCAAGATTGATAATGATAAAACAATATGGTTTGAAAGTATTATTAAAAAAGTAGATAAATGGAACGCAGAAGAGCCAAATCTCTATCTTTTACAAATTAGTTTATCTGACCCATTTGGGAAAATGTTGCAAAGTTTTACTCAGCATGTTGGTTTTCGTGAAGTCGATATATTAAATGGACAATTAAAAATAAATGGCAAAGCAATTACCATTAGAGGAGTTAATAGACATGAATGGGATCCTAAAAATGGAAGAGTAGTAACAGAAAGCAGCATGATTAATGATATTAAAATAATGAAAGAAAATAATATAAATGCTGTGAGGTGTAGTCACTATCCAAATCAGGAGAGGTGGTATGAGCTTTGTAATGAGTATGGTTTATATGTAATAAATGAAGCAAATATTGAAGCTCATGGGATGAGGTATCATAGTGAAGGTTATGAAAAACTTACAAATGATACTACTTGGACTGGCCAATGGATCGATCGTGGGAAAAGAATGGTCGAGAGAGATAAAAATCAACCCTCAGTTATTATGTGGTCAATGGGGAATGAAGCTGGAGATGGTAATAACTTTAAAAAGTTATATAACTGGATTACAAAAAAAGATCCTACTAGGCCTGTAGTTTATGAACCTGCTAGTCTAAAAAGCCACTCTGACCTAGCATTTCCTATGTATAAAAATATTGAATATATAAGGAATTATGCCCAAGAAAATCCAGCGAAGCCATTGGTTTTATGCGAATACGCTCATGCTATGGGGAATAGTGTTGGCAACTTAAAAGATTATTGGGATGTAATTGAAAATTATAAATCATTACAAGGGGGATTTATATGGGATTTTGTTGATCAAACAATAGAAAAAGAAAATAAAAATGGTAAAAAGTTTTGGGCATATGGTGGTGATTTTGAAGATGAGTTTTATGATAACGATTCAAATTTTTGCTCTAATGGATTAGTTGCTGCCGATAGGTCGTTGAATCCTCATATGATGGAAGTGAAGAAGGTTTATCAGCCAATAGGTTTTGAAGCTATAGATTTATCTAATGGGAAAGTCAAGATTATAAATAAATATGATTTTATTGATCTTCAGCATCTTAAGTTTAATTACAAAATAATTGGCAATGGTGAGGTTAAATTATCAGGGGATCTTAAATCATTTAACTTAAATCCAGGCGAGATGCGATCTCTAACTTTTAATTTATTTTCTATTATCCCAAAGCCCGGGGTAGAGTATTTTTTAATTGTTGAGGCAAAACTGAAAAATGCAAATAAACTAATTTCTAAAGGGCATTTAATCGCTTGGGAACAATTTAGGCTTCCAATAAGTCGCTATGATTTACCATTTGAACCTGATAGCCTTTTTCCAACTTCGTTAGTTTATAATGATAATAATATCATTGTTAACGGAGATGAGTTTTCTTTTTCATTTAGTTTGGGAAATGGGTTTTTAAATGAATTTAGGTATCGAAATACCAAATTATTTGAAGGTATTTTACAGCCTTTTTTTTGGCGTGCACCGACCGATAATGATCTTGGTAATAACATGCCTGAAAGATGCAGTGTATGGAAAAATGCTCATAATGAATTATTACTTCAATCTTTAGACACATCCTCAGTAGGGAATATTAAACAGATTAAGACTATCCATTTTCATGAACAAAGTCAATCAAGATTGGAATTGTCTTATAGCATTTTTGGTAATGGAATAATAAAGTTAAAGCAGACAATCTATCCTTCTGGAGCTGAATATCCTGAGCTTCCTAGGTTTGGTATGAAGGTTGCTATACCATCTTCTTTTAGTGACTTTGAATGGTTCGGGAGAGGTCCGCATGAGAGTTATTGGGATAGAAAGACATCAGCAAGAGTAGATAGGTTCTCTGGTAAAGTTTGGGATCAAACATATAAATATGTTCGTCCTCAAGAGACTGGAAATAAAACAGATGTTAGATGGATGTCATTATATAATGGTTCAATTGGAATAATGGTTAAGGGTCTTCCTACTTTTGATGGCAGTGTTCATCATTATGATTATAATATTCTTGATTACACTAAGGATAGCCAGCGTCATGGCAAAATAGATATAAAAAAAGGTAACCAAATTGATCTACTGATTGATTACAAACAAATGGGAGTTGGTGGTGATAATAGTTGGGGAGCTAGGACTCATTCTAAATATACTTTGCCAATGGATACAACAATTTATAACCTTGAATATGCAATCATACCATTTAATAAAAAGAATGAGTTAGAAGCTTTAGCTAGAATTAATATCAATAATTAACATGAGGGATTAATATGAATACTATTTCATTAGTTTCATTTTTTGCAGCGACAATATCTGTAGCTTTTTTTACTTATTATATCGTTTCTAAAATGAAAAAATCTAATAGTGCGACTGAAGAATATTTCACTGGCGGTAGAGCTTTAGCGTGGCCTGTAGTTGCTGGGTCATTATTATTGACAAATTTATCTACTGAACAATTAGTTGGTTTAAATGGTGATGTATTTGGAGATAAAGCTTTAGTCGGAATTGCGTGGGAAGCGTTAGCTGCCTTTGCTATGATCGCAACAGCATTACTTTTTTTACCAACATACCTAGCTAGTGGCTTTACAACTACTCCTGCATTTTTAGAAAAGCGTTTTGATAAAATGACCAGGAGTATGGTTTCAGGTTTATTTCTTTTTGGATATGTTACTGTTTTACTTCCAGTGGTTCTTTACACGGGATCTCTTGCATTGATAACAATGTTTGATCTTAATATTTCTATTTGGGTTGTAGCTGCTGCTATAGGTTTATTAGGAAGTTCTTATGCCATTTTTGGAGGATTAAAATCTGTAGCTGTTAGCGACACATTAAATGGGATAGGATTACTTATTGGTGGCCTTACGATTCCTATATTAGCTTTAGTTTCGCTTGGTGATGGTTCTTTTTTTGAGGGTTTATCAATCCTTGGAAATGAAAATCCAGAATATTTGAGAGTTTTGACTCAAGATAATTTGGACGGCAAGCAAGTCTCTGTCCCATGGCCAACCTTATTAACCGGTATGATGTTTATTCAAATTTTTTACTGGTCAACTAATCAGGTGATTGTGCAAAGAGCTATGGCAGCAAAAAGTTTAGCTGAAGGTCAAAAGGGTGTACTATTTGCATCTGCAATGAAGTTAGTTGGCCCTTTAATGCTATGTTTACCAGGTATTATTGCTCTTCACATGCCTGATCTAATCATTGAAAAACAAGACCAAGTTTATGGTGCTGTTGTGAGACATGTATTACCTGACTGGTCATTAGGGTTATTTGCAGCTGTTTTAATGGGGTCTATTTTAAGCTCATTCAATAGCGCTCTAAATAGTGCTTCAACTTTATTCTCTTTACAATTTTACAAGGGTTACATAAATGAGACAGCATCAGAAATAGATATTGTTAATGTAGGTAAAAAATTTGGAATTATCCTTGCTATTGCTTCAATTTTAATTGCACCCATGCTAGCACAGTTAGATTCTATTTTTCAATACCTCCAAAAAGTGAATGGCATATATAGTGTACCAATTATAGCTATCTTTTTATTAGGGATTCTTACAAAGCATATCCCAGCTATAGGTGCAAAAATTGGAATGATTGTGGGATTTGTATCTTATGCATATTTTGTATTTTTCCCAGTAGAAAATTTGCATTGGCTTCACATGTATTTTATTAGCTTTACTTGGTCAATAATGGTGATGCTACTTATTGGATATTTAAATCCAAAGACTCAAAAAGAAATTGAAAAAAGTGATGAACGTGATCCTGCACCTGTAGATATGACACCTTGGTCTAAAGCAAAAGATGCATCTATGGCTATAGTCTTAGCTACAGTTGCAATATATATTCTTTTATCATTAGCTGCTTCATAATCATAAAAACATGATTGATATTTCAACTATATCAAAATGGTCACCAAAAAATAAATGGTTAGAAATAAAAACTATTGATGCCCATACTGAAGGAGAGCCTTTAAGAATAGTTATTAGTGGTATCCCTTTTTTAAAAGGGGAGACAGTATTGAAAAAACGAAACCATATGATGAAAAAATTTGATCATGTTAGAAAAGCAATAATGTTAGAGCCTCGTGGACATGCTGATATGTATGGGGCAATTATAGTTGAACCAGATAAAAAAAATTCAGATTTTGGAGTTATTTTTATGCATAATGAAGGATATTCTACTGGTTGTGGTCATGCTGTTATAGCTATTTCTAAGGTACTTGTTGAAACAGGTGTTATAAAATTAAATGAGCCTGAAACTGAGATTAATATGGATGTGCCATCAGGTACAATAAAAGCATTTGTTAAAACAAAAAATAAAAAAGTTAATTCTGTTCGATTCATTAATGTTCCTTCATATGTAGAAAAATTAGATGCTGAAATTTCTACTCCAAAACTTGGTTTGATAAATTATGATTTAGCATTTGGCGGTGCTTATTATGCTATTGTTAATGGAAGCAATTTAGGTTTAAGTAGTGATTCAACTATTGGGGAATTCATTGATGTTGGTATGGATATAAAAAATAGTATTACTAGAGAAACAAAAATTGAACACCCTACCATAAATGACATGAATTTTTTGTATGGTACTATATTTACCTTTGAACCTCTTGATAAAAATAATCATAGTAGAAATGTATGTGTTTTCGCTAATGGGGAAGTAGATAGAAGCCCCACCGGCACTGGCGTTAGCGCTCGAGCAGCTGTTCATTTTAAAAGAGGTGAAATAAAGTTAAATGAGACTGTGGCTATAGAAAGTATTTTAGGTTCTACCTTCAAAGTCTCAGTCCTTAGAGAAACTAAACTCGGTTCATTAAATGCAATTATAACTGAAGTTGAGGGGACTGCTAACATTGTAGGGAAAAATACTTTTTGGATAGACCCTGATGATGATATTGGGCAGGGATTTATGTTAAGGTAATTATATGATGGAATATAAAAAAATAAATCGTAGAAATTTTATTAAACAGTCTGCTCTTGCAGGTGCTTCATTAGCGCTTATGCCCTCAAGAATAAGTGCTTCAACTAAAAAGGTTCCAAATTTAAGATTAGGTGTAATCGGTACAGGCTTAAGAGGGCAATGGATGACCAACCTATGCTTACTTAGGAATGATGTTGATATAAAAGCTATTTGTGACATTGACTCTGGAATGATTCATAAGACGCTTAACATAATTAAAAAAGTAGGTGGTAAGCCACCAGATGTGTATAAAAATGGGCAGCATGATTTTTTAAATCTTGTACAAAGAGATGATCTAGATGCTGTCTATATTGCTACCCCATGGGAATGGCATTATCCTATGGCTGTTGCTGCAATGAAGCAGGGAAAACACGTAGGAGTTGAATGTCCTGCGGCTTTGAAAATCAAAGATCTTTGGGACTTAGTTAATGTAAGTGAAAAAGAAGAAAAACACTGTATGCTCATGGAAAATGTTTGTTATCGTCGAGATGTAATGGCAGTATTAAATATGGTAAGGAATGGTGTTTTTGGAGAGCTATTACATTGTCAGGGTGGATATCAGCACGATCTTAGGGAGGTAAAGTTCAATAATGGGAAGCAGCCTTATGGTGGTGGATTCGAATTTAATGAAAAAGGTTACAGTGAATCTAAGTGGAGAACGCAACACTCTATTGATAGAAATGGTGATTTATACCCTACGCATGGGATAGGACCTATTCATACAATGTTAGACATTAATAGAGGAAATAGATTCGTTCATATGACCTCTACAGCATCGCAATCTAGAGGATTGCATAAGTATATCATTGATCAAGGCGGGAAGGCGCACACTAATGCAAACGTCAAATTTAAGCTTGGTGATATTGTGACCTCTGTAATAAAATGTTCTAATGGGCAGACAGTGGTACTAAACCATGATACTAGCTCGCCGAGACCATATAGTCTGAATTTCCGTGTACAAGGCACTGAGGGATTGTGGATGGTAGACAATAATTCTATTTATGTTCAAGGGCTCAGTAAAGAAGAGCATCGCTGGGAATCAGATAAGGAATATTTAAAACAATATGATCACCCGTTATGGAAAAAGTTTGAAAAGCGCGCGGCTGATTCTGGACATGGAGGTATGGATTTTTTCATTCTAAATGCATTTGTTGAACCTCTAAAAAGAGGCTTGAGGCCTCCTCTGGATGTTTATGATGCAGCTAGCATGAGCGTAATAAGTCCATTATCTGAAAAGTCTATTAAGTTAGGAAGCGCACCAGTCAAATTCCCAGATTTTACTCGCGGGAAATGGGAGAAAAATAAACCAATATTTGGTCTAAATGCTGATTATTAATTTGATTTTTTCAATCATATATTTTGCAATACAAGAAAATGAAGAGGTAATTAATTTATGAAAAATATAACATTATTGGTGATGGCGGCTGGAATGGGATCAAGGTATGGAGGATTAAAACAACTTGATGCAGTTGGGCCAAGTGGTGAAACAATCATAGACTTTTCGGTATATGATGCAATTATAGCTGGATATAATAAAGTAGTTTTTATCATACGGGAAGATTTTGAAAAACAGTTTAAAGAAAAAATCTCAAATAAGTATCAAGATAAAATTGAAGTGGAAATTGTATATCAAGATTTACATGATTTGCCTGATTCTTTTAGTTGTCCAGAAGATAGGTCTAAACCTTGGGGTACAGGTCAGGCAATTTTAGCTGCTAGAAATGTAATTTCAGATCCATTTGCTGCAATTAACGGAGATGACTTTTACGGGAGAGAGTCTTTTAAAATTATTAGTGATTACTATTCATCAGTGAAGCGTGGTTTTGCAATGGCGGCCTTCCAGTTAGATAAAACACTTTCTGATTATGGTTCAGTCTCTCGTGGAATTTGTGAACAAAATTTAAATGAATTAGTAACTGTTGTTGAAACACATGGAATTAAAAAAAATAGCGCTGGGAATATTGAATGTGATCGCGATATTTCACTTTTAGGCAATGAGTTAGTATCTATGAATATGTGGGGGTTTATGCCTTCCCTATTTGATTATTTAGGAAAAATGTTTAGTGAATTTTTAGATAAAAACATATCAGATTTAAAAAGCGAATTTTTAATTCCATCGGTTGTAAATGATCTAATTGAAAAAAATATTGAAAAAGTTCAAGTTTTAAAAACAAGATCAAAATGGTTTGGAGTAACATACATTGAAGATAAACCATTTGTTAAAAATCAGATTAAAGAATTGATTCAAAGTGGTATATACCCAGAAAAATTATTTTAGTAATTAAGGATATTTAGTGATGGATAATAGCAGTTTTGAAATAATTTCATTAGATGATGCAAAAGATATAATTAAAGATGAAGATTCCTTAATTCTTGATATTAGAGATGAGGCTTCCTACAGCGATTCACACTATCCTAATGCAATTCATTTAAGTAATCAAAACTTTAATAAGGTAATTGAAAAAACAGATAGAAAAAAGACCATTCTTGTTTATTGCTATAAAGGAATCTCAAGTCAAAATGTTGCCCAGCATTTTTGTAATCTTGGTTTTGAAAATGTTTACAGTTTAAATGGTGGTTATAAAGAGAAGACTACTGAGTAATAATATGAAAAGTATTATTTGATGATAGTGGTTAGTGGTGAGAAAATAAAATCATCGGTCTCAATGGTTGAGGCGATAGAGTGCGTTTCCAAGGGTTTTTCAGATTTTGATGATGGACTTTTTCATATGCCTCAAAGGTCAGTGATGGATATCAGAGGAGCAACGGTTTTAACTATGCCATGTTATAGAAAGGATGGTAAATATTTTGTAATAAAGGTTGTCACTGTTTATAAAGATTCATCAAACAAAAAAAGTAAAATGGTTAATTCTTCAGTTTTTGTTTTTGATTCAAATACTGGTGTTTTGGTAGCCAGCTTAGATGGAGATTCAATTACAGCTATCAGAACTGGAGCAGCATCTGGCCTAGCAACTAAGTTATTTTCTTACCCTAAAAGTGAAGCTTTAGCTGTTTATGGTACAGGAGTTCAGGCTAATACTCAGGTTGAAGCAGTGATTTCCTGTCGTCCAATTAAGAAAGTTTTCATTTATAGTAGAAATATAAAATCAGCTAAAAAGTTTTCAGATCACATAAATAATTCTTTTTTAATTGATGCTTACGCTGGGAAGCAAGAAGATTTAAAAAATATTGACATAATATGTACTGCGACACCATCCAAAGAAAGTCTATTTGAATTGTGCGTCTTAAAAAGTGGAGTTCACATTAATGCTGTAGGTTCATTTAAGCCTAATATGAAAGAGATACATAGTGATATAATTAATGCCTCGGAAATTATAGTCGACTCATTAGAAGCATGTAAAAAAGAGGCGGGGGATTTAATTCAAGCTAAAGAAAAAAGTAATTGGGACTTCGATCATATTTCCATGCAGCTTGGAGAAGCATCAAAAAATGAAGAAAAATTAATCGATATTTCCAGAAACAACACAGTTTTCAAGTCTGTTGGTTTAGCATTTCAAGATCTTGTAATAGTTGAATATATAATGGATAATTTACCTAACTAGAGAGTGTTTTAGTTAATGATGAATATCTCTGTTGTGATTCCAACCTATAATCGAAAAGAATTGCTCAAAAGATCAATTGATTCTGTCATTAATCAAACTATAAAACCTTCTGAAATAATCATTGTTGATGATGGCTCTAATGATGGTACCGAGGCAATGGTTAAAAAAAAATATGATTCTTTAAAACTAATTAAACAGAAAAATAAAGGTGCAAGTGCTGCTAGAAATTTTGGAATTAAAGTGTCGTCTGGAGAATGGATTTGTTTTTTGGATTCTGATGATGAATGGAAAAATGATAAATTGGAAAAACAGATTACTGCTGTTGCTAATAACTCAGATTATAAGTTTTTTCATTC
The DNA here is from genome assembly GCA_902559415.1 of uncultured Fidelibacterota bacterium. GTDB lineage: Bacteria > Fidelibacterota > Marinisomatia > Marinisomatales > UBA1611 > TMED80. The sequence goes on along the minus strand of CACEHW010000005.1, from coordinate 27,385 downwards.
AAATGAGATATGGATAAAAAATGGCAAAAGAATAAACCAGAAAAAAAAACATAAAAAATATGGCGGGGATATTTTTAAAAAATGTCTTGATATGTGTAGAATATCTCCATCATCTGTTTTAATTGATAAAAATATTTTTGAGGAGATAGGCTTTTTTAATGAAAATCTTGTTGTGTGCGAGGATTATGAATTATGGTTAAGAATTTGTGATAAATATGAAGTGTTTTTTATTGATGAGCCTTTAATTATTAAGCACGGAGGCCACCAAGGTCAGCTATCTTATTCGGTTGATTCGATTGAATATCACAGGATAAAAGCTTTAGAGTATTTGTTGTCAACTGGTCTATCAAAGGAAAACAGAGATTATGCAATTCAAATGTTAATAAGTAAAATTAGTATATACTTAAATGGACTGAAAAAAAGAGGAAAAAAGCATGAAATTGCTGTTTATGAAGAAAAAATAAAGGTTTGGAATAAGTTTAGTATTGAGTATTAAGTTCTTTATCTTCGTTATTAATATATGTTAAAACAATTTATAATAATAATTGCTGTTTTCCTCCTTAGCTCATCTGAAGCTAAGCAGTGGGTAGAGGTTAATTCTTCTGACATCAGAGAACCTCAATTCACCTCTGAATCGAATGATTTATCATCAACTGAAATTTCATTCGAGCTCTCTGGCTATTTTCTTGAACCATCAAAAGATGGTTTGATAATTACTGCTCCTGGCGGTGTATCTATGTTAAAAGAAGGGACTCCGGATCTTCCTATCTTCACAACCTCTATCCAGGTTCCAGACTTAGCAAAAATGGAGTTAGAGGTTATTTCATCAGATTATGTAGATCTAAAAATTGAAAGTATAGCACCATCTAAGGGTAACATAACCAGGGATATAAATATTAGTTCGATCCCTTTCAAAAAAGGTTCAGTATATTACAAGAATTCTTTCTATCCAGAAAACATATCTTATCTGAGAAGTCCTTACATAATTAGAACAAAAAGAGGGCAAGCAGTTGTTTTTCAACCATTTCAATATAATCCTGTAAGAAAGACTCTTAGAGTCCATACTAACATTATAGTTAAGGTGAAAGCTAATGGTATAAGCACTGATAATCCTCTCGTAAGAATTCCCTCAAAAAATAGAGGTGAAAGAGAGATGGAAGAAATTTATAGTAGGCATTTTTTAAATAATGTTCCGACAAACGATCGTTATACTCCTTTGGATGAGAATGGTGCCATGTTGATAATATGCTATGGTCCATTTATTGATGCAATGCAACCTTTCATTGATTGGAAGACTAAAAAAGGCATGCATGTAGAATTATATGATGTGAATGAAATTGGAGACGCAGCTGATATAAAAACATTTGTTGAGAATTACTACTATAGTAATGGTATTAATTTTTTGCTTTTAGTTGGCGATATAGCTCAGGTTCCATCTCCACGTTTTTCTGAAGGCGCAGGGTCAAATAGTCCCTCAGATACATATTACGGTTTTATTCCGAGTCAGGATTATTACCCAGATGTGTTTGTTGGAAGATTTTCAGCTGAAACAGTTGGTCATGTAAACACAATGGTAAATAGAACTATTACCTACGAAAGATATCCAGATACCGATGATGGATCATGGTATATAGAGGGAGCTGGTTTTGCATCAAATGAAGGCCCTGGCGACGATGGAGAATATGATAATGAGCATATGGACATAATCAGACAAAAATTACTTGATTATAATTACGGAGACATTGAGCAAGTATATGACCCTAGTGGAACAATAGCTGAAGGTGAAGTTGCTATCAATAATGGATTGTCAATTATTAATTATACTGGACATGGTTCTAATGGATCATGGGGTAATGGTTGCCCTATGAACAATACAAACGTAAATAGTTTAACAAATACCGGGATGTGGCCTTGGATATGGTCTGTTGCATGTGTTAATGGAGAATTTCATATAGGAACTTGTTTTGCTGAGACCTGGTTAAGAGCAACTGACTCTGACGGCCAACCTACAGGTGCTATTGCAACATTAATGGCCTCCGTCAATCAAGCTTGGAATCCTCCGATGGATGGTCAGGATGAAATGGTGGATATATTTATTGAGTCTTATGAAAATAACATTAAGAGAACTTTCGGTGGTTTATCTTACAACGGTTGCATGGAAATGAATGATAATTATGGTAGCCAAGGTGATCTAGAAACGCTTTATTGGAATACATTTGGAGATCCATCTTTTGAAGTTAGGTCAAATTATCCTCAGCCTCTCAATGTTTCGCATAGTAATGTTATCATTCTTGGTAGTTCAGAGCTAGTAATACAAACAAACAGTAGTGAAGCTGTAGCTGCATTGACCAAAGACGGTAATATCCTTGGTGTCTCTTCTGCAGATGAAAATGGAATTTGTCAGATAAATTTAAACGAACCTGCTAGTGTTCCTGGCTCCTTAGATTTAGTAATAACCTCATACAACAGTATACCGTATGAAACAGAAATTAATGTAATTGCACCTGAAGGTTCATACATGCTTTTGGATGATTTTTCACTTTCAAGTGAGAGTGATGAATCAGTGAATTTTGCTGAGCAAATATCTTTATCAGTTATGATTGAAAATGTCGGTACTGAAACTTCTGGTTTTATCACTGCAACATTGATAAATCAGACTAGCAATGCCATAGTTTTAACTTCCTCTGTTAACATAGATTCTGTAGCAGCTGATCAAGTACTCGAGGCTGGCCCCTTTGAATTTGAAGTTTCATCTAATGTATTGAATCAAGAAGAGATTGAATTTATTCTATTAATTGAAGAAAGTGAGAATTCTTGGGAGTATCCAATCTTACTTACAGCAAATGCTCCAGAGTATAGTATGGAATCATCCTCAATTTTTGATGGAGAAAATGGTGCTCTAGATCCTGGTGAAAGTGTTTCAATGCAAATGGTTATCGAAAACACTGGCAGCGCTGCTCTTCATTATCCAACTTTTGATGTATATGAAAATGATGATTATATATCTATAGAATATGTTTCATCTGATAATGCTTATTACTGGGATATAGGCTCATCAGTTATAGTTAATGTTAATGTTAATGTTTCTGAAAATGCTCCTGTTGGTCACTCTTCTATTGCTTGGCTCGACATTGGTAGCTTGAATACTGATTATGAAGCTCTAATGTCAATATCACTTAACATAGGAATGTTAATGGATAATTTTGAGACTGAAGGTTTTTCAAGTCATGATTGGCAGTTTGCTGGACAAAACGAATGGTTTATACAAGACCAAGAGGTCTTTGATGGCGACTTTTCAATAAGAAGCGGATCAATTGGGAATAATCAAACTTCTCAGATATCGGTTGAATATAATGTTTTAAATCAAGGTTATATTAATTTTTTTGCTAAAGCCTCTAGCGAGCAAGGTAATTCTGGGACTATATATGATTATCTATCATTTTATATTGATAACGAGCAGATGGTTGTTATTGGCGGGGAAAGTGATTGGGAAGAGTATTCTTTTATGGTTGCGCCAGGATTACACACTTTTAGATGGGTTTACGAAAAGGATAATGCAGGATCCTCCGGACAAGATTGTGCATGGTTAGATAATATCATTTTTCCCCCAGGTTCAATTCCTCCTTTAAACATTGACTTTGGTGATTTAAATGAAGATAGTAATATTAATGTGTTAGATGTAGTCCTTACAGTTTCATCCGTTCTTGGCTATGGGGATTTAACTACAGATCAAATGCTAGCCGCTGACATTAATATGGATGGGGTTGTGAATATCATTGATATAACAATGATAATTGATATGCTTTTTGCTGATTAAGCATTATATCAAAAAATATAATTATTTCTAAAATAGAATGGTCCAAATATTATTCTGATGAAGATCTTTTCTCTGATATTAGATCATCCTAGAAAAACAGTTCTATCCATATGCATTACAACAAGCTTGTTTTGCATAGCTATTTTTGATTTATCCTATGATTTTACTATAGAGCAACTTTTCGCTAAGGATAAGCAAGAAACAGAGCAGTACTTTGATTTCCAAAATGAATTTTCAAGGGAAGATAATGTATTTTTACTGGTCCATAAGAATCCCGCCACATTAAATAACAAATTTTTAGATTCTTTATCTGCGGTTGTTGGCCAGATGAAAGTAAGTGGCTTTTTTATTGAGTCAGTATCCTTAGCAGACATCAAAAAAGATAAGAAAAATAGTTCAAATGATCCAGGCTTTGATCATATTTCTTCTAGATTGTTAAATATGTTTTCTAAAGATTCTCTCCATGGAGCTATTTGGCTTACGTTAAAAGATAATTACAATACATTCAGTAAGCGTGCTGATGTAATTAAATTTTTGAAAAATACTACTTCTGAATATGATTGGGGTTGGACATTCTCTGGCCTTCCTGTAGTTAGAAACACATATGTAGATTACATGATTCAGGACAATATAAAATTTATTCCACCAGTTGCTCTTATATTAGTTATCTCGCTTGCACTATTGTTTCGCAATTGGGTATTTGTGGTTTTGCCTTTAGTTACTGTACTAATTACAGCAATTTGGATACTTGGGCTGATGTCAATTACAGGTAAGGGATTAAACGTAATGACGTATATGGTGCCTACTTTACTCTTTATAATTGGAGTAAGTGACTCTATTCATTTTCTTTCAAGATTGAATATCTACCTAGATAAAGACATTGATATAAAAGAAGCTCTTAAACTCTCTATGAATGATATGGGGGTAGCATTATTTTTAACTAGCCTTACTACTGCAATAGGTTTTTTGGCACTACTGTATTCATCCATTGCTATTGTTCAAGAGTTTGGGATATTTATAGCTAGTGGAGTATTCATTGCATATATCTTGACTCTTACATTTATACCTAGCATGATAATTATATTGAAAAGTGCTTTAAATAGAAACAGGAATAAAAAAGAAATAAGGAGAATCAAACTTTTAAAAATTTTCTCAAGCTTAGTCAAAAGTAAACCTAAACAGGTAATCTTTATATCTGTATTACTGACCTCAATATTTTTAGTAGGTGCCTCAAAAGTTACCACTGGTAGTTCATTGTTATCTGACCTTCACCCTAAAAGCTCATTGTATATAGATTTAAAAAATGTAGAGCATTGGTTTGGTGGAATATTACCAATGGAGATTATAATTGAAAAAGATGATGGTATCGATTTGCCAATGCATAATTCAGTGATTATGGGTCATATTAAAGATTTTCAGAGTCAATTAAACAGGATGTTTCCTGAATCAAATTGGATATCTATTCAACGAGTCTTAGAGGAGGTTTTATACGAGATTGATCCTGATGAGAAATTCCCTCCAGATCAAGAAACGCTAGATCAGATAAATATGATAACGCAAGATCAAACGCAGACTCTTATCAACTTTGATGAGAACAAAATTAGAATATCTGGAATGTTGCCCGATCTATCATCTGATGAGCTAGATGAGGCTAGAGATTCAATAATGTCATATGCAAAAAAGAATTTTCCAGATTGGTTATCTGTCGTTATTACCGGTACAATGCCGGTAGCTCTTAATACAAATGATTACCTTATCTTAGACCTTTTCAGTGGATTTGGATTAGCATTTATTTTCATTAGTATAATCATGGGGTTATTATTTTTATCTTTTCGTTTGGGATTGATAAGTATGTTACCAAATTTAATACCCATAGTTTTTGCAGCTGGTTATCTTGGGTTCATGGGTATACCCATAAGGCCTCCAATTGCTATAACATTTTCTATTTGTTTAGGTATAGCAGTGGATGACTCACTACATTTTTTATTTAGGTTTTGGCAAGAAAAGAAAAAAAACTCAGATATGGAGATAGCAATATCCAATACGATCGAGACAACTGGGTTAGCTATGCTTACTTCTACAATAGTACTGGTTTCTGGTTTTATGGTAATTACAGTTTCTAATTTCATTCCTACCTCTCAATTTGGAATTATTTCAGCTATTACATTAACTGTAGCATTTATTACCGATGTCACATTACTGCCAGCGTTGTTATATATTTTCCCTTTCAAAATGTCAAAAAAACATAAATGATTAAGTGGTTTAAAGGGTTACAGCACCCTGAAGCTTTTCATGGGATGGATTCAAGATCTCCTTATTTTGAAGGTTGGTATCATAAATTAGTTTCCAAAACGAAAAGGTCAATCGTTATCATTCCTGGCATGTACAGGAGTGGAGAAGTTGAAAATAAATTTTCATTTATTATGATTTTTGATGGAAATAGCGGTGAAGTTCACTTTGAAAGATTTTCATATGATCATTTTGTATCTAAAACGAATGCGTATGATACCAAGATTGGTAAAAATCATTTTTCTAAAAATAAGATTAATTTAAATATCAAATCTAGTCGTTTTAGTATAAAAGGTGCTGTCAATTTTAGCGGGACAACACCTTGGCCAGTAACTTTACTAGAGCCCGGCTGCATGGGGTGGTATAGTTATTTACCAATAATGGAGTGTTATCATGGTATTTTAAGTATGAATCACAGCCTTTCAGGGGAATTAAGTTTAAATGGAGAAAATATTAATTTTAATAGTGGTCTTGGATATATAGAAAAAGATTGGGGTAGGAACTTCCCTCAAAGTTGGATATGGGTTCAAGCAAATCATTTTAAAAAGGAAAAAGTTAGTTTATCTGCTTCCATTGCAAAAATACCTTTACTTGGAACTCGTTTTGCTGGATTTATAGTTGGCCTTTTAATTAATGATAAACTATACAGGTTTACCACATACAGATCTGCTAAGATTGTAAATATAAAAAAGAATTCTGATGAAATTGAATGGGTGTTAAAGCAAAGAGATTTAACTCTCAGTATATCTATTATAATTGGTAAAAAATCTGGTATGCTCTATGCCCCTGATCAGCTTGACATGGTAGAAAAAGTAGAAGAACATTTAGATTCATCTGTCAAGTTTAAACTTCAAGAGCATCAACAAGTAATATTCGAAGATGAATCTGATTATGCCGCAACTGAAGTTGTAGGAGATATAGAATCATTGCTTGAATTGGCTAATAATATTTAAAATGATATAATGATGAATAAATCTTTAATAATTTTTGTGATAATTTTAGCAGTAGCCATTGGATTTAATATGGCGTGGGGAGGGTCAAATACTATGTTAGAAACGCCAGAATATGAACTGATTAAAAAAAGTGGCTCATTCGAGATAAGAAAATATGCGCCAATGGTAATGGCTAGAACTCAAGTAAGCTCTGACTATAATGAAGCTACTAGTAGAGGGTTTAGCAGAATTGCGAATTATATTTTTGGTGGGAATGATGGTAGTGTTGAAATTGCAATGACAGCACCAGTAATTACTGGTAGCCCAGTTGACGCAAATGGGACGTATGAAATAGCATTTGTAATGCCTAAGGCTTATGATAAAATAAAACTTCCAAAGCCAAACAGCCCAAACGTGGAGATAGTTGATCGCGAGCTTGACAGCGTTGCAACAATTTCATTTGGAGGTTGGGCGACAGCAAGTAGGGTTAAGAAATTCCAAAAAAAACTAGATAATTGGATATCTCAGCAAGGTCTAAAAAAAATTGGGCATTTTATGGTAGCCCAATATAATTCTCCTTGGGTTTTACCTCCGTTTAGGCACAATGAGATTATGGTTAGATTTTCCAAATGAGTAGAGAAATCATTCAGATTATTGAAGGACTAGAGACCTCGGATGGTGCCGGTGTCAAACTAAGAAGAATTATTGGCGGTCCAGATTTAAATATGCTTGACCCATTTCTACTTTTTGACGAGTTTGGTAGTGATGACCCTAATGATTATATCGGTGGGTTCCCACCCCACCCTCATAGAGGTTTCGAAACTATTACCTATATGCTGAATGGAAAATTTAAACATAAAGACTCTGCTGGTAATGAAGGGTATTTAACTGATGGATCTGTGCAGTGGATGACCGCTGGAAAGGGCGTAATCCATAGTGAAATGCCTGAGCAAACTGATGGCTTATCAAGGGGTTTTCAGCTTTGGTTGAATCTCCCAAAAAACCTAAAAATGATTGATCCCTCATACAACGACATACCAGCTAAATCCATCCCTGAAATCCAAATACCTGGTGGTTATATCAAAGTAATATGTGGTGAGATCAACGGAATAAAAGGACCTGGGCGAGCACACACAGGAATGTTTTACTATGATATTTCGCTCTCACCTAAAAATAATATAGAGATTTCTGTGGATGATCATTGGAATAGTTTTATTTACATATATGATGGTAAGGCTAGAATAGCCGATAAGGGTTTAAATATTGGACAACTAGGAGTATTCAGTGATACTGGGAAAATAAATTTGTATGTTGATAGTTCAATTAATTTAAAATGTATTATTGTTGGGGGAGAAAAATTAAATGAGCCAGTTGCTAGGGGTGGTCCATTTGTAATGAATACTAAAGCAGAGGTTTTAAAGGCATTTAGTGATTACCAAGAAGGTATATTGACAAAGTAAAAAGGAGAAAAATGAGATCAATCATTATAAACTATTTAATTACCGGGTTATTACTTATCACAGGATGTTCAACAAAAGATAAAAGTAGTAGTAAAGAGAGTAAAATATTAAACGTAAAAGAAATTAAACTAAATCCAGGCGATTATAATGCCATAGAAGGCTCTAGTGAAGTATTATGGGAATGTGAGTGGCTAGGAGGTGCTAGGCACGATGGGAGTGTTCAATTAGTTAGTGGATCTATTGATATTTCTGAAACCTCTGATGTTAATGGTAGGTTTATCGTAGATCTAAATTCAATGAAGTGCTTCGACCTTACAAACGAAGGCACAAATAAGAAACTAATTGGACATTTAAAGAGCGATGATTTCTTCGATGTGGCGAATTATCCTGAGGCAGTTTTAGATCTAATTTCTGGAAAAAATATTAGTGGCAATAATTTTGAGTTTAGTGGCAATCTAACAATAAAAGGACGAACCCATCCTATAATATTTACAGGTACTGTAATTGAAAACAACTTATCATATGACACTAACTTAAAATTAATTTTTGACCGCTCAAAATATGATGTAAGGTACAGGTCTGCGAGTTTGTTCTCAGATTTGGGAGATAGAATAATAGCAGATGATGTTAAGTTAACTGTAAAAGCAAAGTTCAAGAAGGTCAGTAAAATTTGATTAATATTATGAATGATAAATTAAAAATGATAATTAATATTGTTGGCTTTTACATAGGTTGGTGGGGATGTATACTAGGGTCATCAAATGGTCTGCCATACATTGGCCCATTATTGATGTTATTATTTATCATCACTCATGGTGTTTTTTTTATAAAAGACTTTAAAGAAATACAGTTAATAATAATAATAGGAATAATAGGCACAATCGTTGATAGTGGATTAGTTTTATCAAAATATTTCATTTATGCGGGCGCTTATTCAGATGACCTTGCGATTGCACCTTTGTGGATTACGGCAATGTGGGCAGGTTTTGCTGCTACAGTTAATCATTCCATGGTATTTTTTCAAAATAAATGGATTTTAATGGTTGTTGCTGGAGGTGTATTTGGTCCTGCCGCTTACTTTACAGGGAAAGGTTTTGGTGCAATATATTTCGAGCTCAGCACATTATTTTCTGCGCTGATCATTGGAGTAGTTTGGGCGATTTCAATGCCGATGGTTTTTTATATAAATGAAAAAATGGGTTTAGGTAAATAACATTATGAACAAGTATATACTTATCTCCTTTTTGTCTTTTTTAATTTGTTTTAGTTGTGAGGAAAATATGGGAGAAAAAGAGTTTGGGGAGTTAAAAACGGTTGACTTTGTAGATTTAGAACGATTTATGGGGGATTGGTATGTTATAGCTAACATACCAACATTTATAGAAAAAGGTGCAGTAAACGCTGTGGAATCATATGAGCTAGATTCAAGAGGGAGAATTAATACCACATTCACTTTTAGAAAAGGATCAAGCACAGGTCCTGAAAAAAAGTATAATCCAACAGGCTTCATCTATAATGACAAGACAAACGCTGAGTGGCGCATGCAGTTTCTCTGGCCTTTTAAGGCTCCTTTTTTAATTATCGATCTAGATGATGATTATAGTTATACTGTAATTGGAATACCTAGCAGAAAATATGTTTGGATAATGGCTCGAGATCATGTTTTAGATCAAAATATTTATGATAACATAATCTCTAAACTTGAAAAGGTTGGTTATGATGTATCTCAGATTCAAAAGATTGAGCATAACTGGGATTAGATTTCCACGTTAAATATATAGTTTAAAAAAATGAAAATTGCAATTATCGGTTCAGGTATATCAGGCCTGACAGCCGGATATCTACTTAATAGAAATCATGATATTTCTATCTATGAAGCTAATGATTACATTGGAGGCCACACACATACTCACCATATAGAAATAGATAATAATAATTATTCTGTTGATACTGGCTTCATCGTTTACAATGAGAGAACCTATCCTAATTTTATTAAACTTTTGGATCAACTTGGAGTTGAAAGGCAGTTATCTACGATGGGTTTCAGTGTAAAATCTATTAACGAGGATTATGAATATTCTGGTGAGTCTTTAAACACATTATTTGCAAAAAGGTCAAATATTTTTCGAGTTGGGTTTTTGAGAATGCTTTATGAAATGTATAAGTTTGGAAAAGAGGCAGATGCTTCAGGCACAGGATTGGATTCATCAATAACCTTAGGACATTATCTTAGGTCAAAAAATTACTCGGAAGAATTCATTCATTACTTTATAACTCCTATGGGAGCTGCAATATGGTCTACTCCAGCTAACAAAGTTCTAGATATGCCTGCTTATTTTTTTATTAAGTTTTTTTATAATCATGGCATGTTAGAAATAGTAAACAGGCCAAAATGGTGGGTCATAAAAAATGGTTCTTCTCAATACATCAAGAAATTAATAAAAGGTTTTGAAGATAAAATCCATCTATCATCTCATATAAGTAAAGTCTCTAGATCTAATGAAGGGGTAGAGATATTTCTGTCTAATGAAAACGAAGTATTAAAATTCGATGCAGTCGTTTTTGCCACCCATAGTGATCAAGCTCTTAACTTGCTTGAAGACCCAACAGAATTAGAGTCTGAAATTTTACAAGCGTTCCCATATCAAAAAAATGATGTGATGCTTCACACAGACTCTTCAGTGTTGCCAACTAGAAAATTAGCATGGGCTAGTTGGAATTATCAGCTAGATAGAGATCCCAGTGCTCCGGTCGTGCTTACATATAATATGAATATTCTTCAATCAATCAAGGCAAAGGAAACTTTTTGTGTGACTTTAAATGATTTTAATTCTGTTGATGAGAGTAAGGTAATTAAAAAAATAACATACCACCATCCTTTGTTTACTGTTGATTCTATCAAAGCTCAAAAAAGAAAACATGAAATTAGTGGTATCAATAATACCTATTACTGTGGTGCGTATTGGAGGAATGGGTTTCATGAAGATGGAGTAATCAGCGCTTTAGATGTATGTGAACAGTTAGGAGAAGTGTTGTGAACATTTCAACAGGTCACTATATCTATACTGGTTTGGTAAAACATCGTAGATATAAACCATTTAAAAGGGAGTTTTCGTATCCTATTTTTATGCTTTATTTGGATATTAATGATCTAGATAGCGTAATGAAAAAATCTCTTTTTTGGAATGTAAATAAGCCAGCTATAGTATCATTTAATAGGAAAGATTTTCATAATATTGAAACAAAGTCTCTAGATAAAGCAATTAGAGATACAGTAGAGGGAAAGACTGGCTCCAGACCTATTGGTAAAATTAGAATGTTAGCTCATCTTCGCTATTTTGGATATTGTTTTAATCCAGTAAGTTTTTACTATTGTTTTGATAAGGATGACCATAAAGTCGAATTCATTCTAGCAGAAGTAACAAACACACCTTGGAAAGAGAGGTTTTCGTATGTGTTGCGAGCCTCGAACAATAAACAAGAAAATAAAATTAGATCTGAAATGAAAAAGGAGCTTCATGTTTCACCGTTTTGGGACATGGACCACATGTATGACTGGGTGTTTAGTAGTCCTGAGGATAAGCTTAGCGTGTTTATGAAAAATTATAAGGATGGCGAAAGAGTTTTTGATGCTACGTTAAATTTAAAAAGAAGCATTCTAAATAAAAGAAGCTTGTTTTTTTCAGTATTTAAGTACCCTTTAATGACGATCAGAGTTGTATTTTGGATCCACTTGCAAGCCTTTTTTCTGTGGCTTCGAGGTGCAACCTTCTTCATTCATCCAAGTAAAGTAAAAAATTAGTTTTAAGGATAGTATTTAAATGGCAAAACAGTTTTCAATAGAACAAGCTGCGTCTGATACGAGCATAAATAAAAAGCCTGGAATATTAGTTAAAATATTTAGAAGATTACTTTTATCTCAATTTAAAGAGATAAAGCATGGGTGTATAATTTTAAATGAGGGCAAGGAGCGCATTGTATTTGGTGATGAAAATTCCTCATTGAAAGTGGAGGCACATGTTTATTCTGATGAGTTTTACGTATTGGCTGGAAGTGGTGGCGACCTTGGAATAGCTGAGGCATACTCTGCGGGATATTGGGATGCTGATGATATGGTGAAAATCATACAGATCGTAATTAAAAATCAGGAAATTCAAAAAAGTCTTGAAGGGGGTTTTGCTAAGCTTTTAAATCCTATCAATAGGATGATTCATAGGTCTCGAAGAAATACTGTATCTGGGAGTAAAGAAAATATTGTAGCCCATTATGATTTAAGTAATGAATTTTTTCAGGTATGGCTAGATAAAAGCATGACCTACTCCTGTGCAGTTTTTGAACCAGAAAATTTATCGTTGTATGATGCTTCCATAGAGAAGCTAGACCGGATATGTAGGAAGCTTAATATAAAAGCGGATGACCACATAATCGAGATTGGTACAGGATGGGGTAGTTTCGCTTTTCACGCTGCAAAAAAGTATGGTTGTAAAGTTACAACAACCACTATTTCAAATAGACAGCATGAATATGTTTCTAATCTGATAAATGCTGAAGGGTTGGAAGATAAGATTACATTATTAAATGAGGATTATAGGTCTCTTAGTGGCCAATATGATAAGTTAGTTTCTATAGAAATGATTGAAGCTGTTGGTTACAACTTCATTCAGAATTTTTTTGAAACTTGCTCTAGGCTATTGAAACCAAATGGTATAATGGCAATTCAGGGTATTACCTATCACGAGCAGGGTTTTGAAAACCACTTAAAGTCAGTTGACTTTATTAAAAAATATATTTTCCCTGGATCTAATTTAATATCTGTTAATCATGTGCTTTCTGTCATTAAGTCCAATACTGATCTATCTTTGGTACATTTAGAGGACATTACTAAGTATTACGCTGATACATTAAAATTGTGGCGAGATAAATACAAAGATGAGTTTGAAAAAATAAAAGAAATGGGATATAGCGATGAATTTTTGAGGATGTGGGATTATTATTTTATCTACTGCGAAGCGGGTTTTAGAGAAAGATTCATTGGTGATGTACAGCTTGTAATGGCAAAACCAGAAAATAAAAATATTCAAATAAACTATTAGAATTAACTATGATTAAAAAATTAATTGATTTCGCGGAAAAAGGAATTATGCCTGACTTTTTGATTCGAAGCGGTATAAGAAGAATGCAAAAAGAAAGACTTTTATGGGAAAAATCTAGGTCCGTTTCCGAAGTAGAAGCCCATCATCAAAATTGGGTAAATGAGATGAAAGGTAGTTCAATCGCCTATGTTCCTGATAAAGCAAATGAGCAGCATTATGAAGTACCACCTGATTTTTTCGTAAATGCTTTAGGTAAGCATTTAAAATATAGTTCTGGATATTGGCCTGAAGGTGTTACGAATCTAGATGATTCGGAATTTGCTATGCTCAAATTAAGTGCTGAAAGGGCAGAAATCACTAATGGCGATAGCATTCTTGAGCTTGGTTGCGGGTGGGGTTCGTTGACACTGTATATGGCAGAAAATTATCCTAAAAGTCAGATCACTGCGGTGAGTAATTCCAAAGATCAAAGACTATTTATTGAAAAAAAATGTCAAGAAAGAGGCTTGGAAAATGTTAAGGTAATTACTGCAGATATGAATGTGTTTACAATTGATGAGAAATTCGATAGGATTGTTTCGGTTGAAATGTTTGAACACATGAGGAATTACGAACAACTGTTAGATAAAGTATCTAGTTGGCTTCAGCCTAGTGGGAAGCTATTCATTCATATATTTACTCACAGAACATTAGTTTATCCTTTTACAGAGGATGGTGAAGGAGATTGGATGGGACGCAATTTTTTTAGTGGAGGTATTATGCCATCGCATCAATTACTTTTGTATTTTCAGAAAAAATTGAACATTGAAATGAGTTGGCGTTTTAATGGTTCGCATTATGAAAAAACTTCTCTTGCTTGGCTTAATAAAATGGATAGCAATAAAAATGAAATTATGTCCATATTCAGTGAAACATATGGAGCGGATAATGCTTCAGTTTGGTTTCAAAGGTGGCGGATATTTTTCATGGCTTGTGAAGTACTCTTTGGTTATGATAATGGAAGAGAATGGGGCGTCTCACATTATAGGTTTGTAAAATCTTCCGATTAAATATTATAATCACACATGGTCATAATTTTTATTTTTATAGCGCATTGGTACAGTAGTCTATTTTTTCAGACAGTTTTCTTGCATCGTTATGCGTCTCACCAAATGTTTACAATGTCCAATTTTTGGGAAAAGATTTTTTTCTTTCTTACATTTTTAACCCAAGGCTCTTCTTTTTTAAACCCTAGGGCATATGCTATTCTTCATAGGCTCCATCATAAACATAGTGACACCGAAAAAGATCCTCATTCGCCAATTTTTTCCAAGAATATTATAAAGATGAATCTTAACACAATAAAACATTATGAATCTGTGAGACTTAACAAAAAAGATTATTCAAATTATGATTTTGACGTTCCTAGATGGCCTTTATTAGAAAAGCTAGGTGATAATTGGATAGTAAGGCTTTCATTTATTGGGTTTTATACTTTATTATACATTGAGTTTACAACAGCTAGTTGGCAGTATGCATTGTTACCTGTGCATTTTATTATGGGGCCTCTCCATGGTTCAATCGTCAATTGGTGTGGCCATCGTTACGGGTATACTAACGATAAAAAAACAATAGATAACTCTAAAAACACACTTCCTATTGATTTTTTAATGATGGGAGAATTATTCCAAAATAATCATCATAGTAAGCCAACGAATTTAAAGTTTTCAAGACGTTGGTTTGAGGTTGACCCTGGATATATTATAACCAAATTTCTCTCCAAAATAAAAATAATCAGACTAAAAAACGCTTAAAACGCTCAAAAATACTTGACATTTACCATTTAGGTTAAATAATATATGCCATGGTAATTAATAATGGTATTAAAAAAGACGTAAAAAATACTCGAATTGGTGAGTATGTCGAAATTGATCAAGGAATTAGGTATGCTATATTATCTTGTTCAAAACATCATCTACCAAGTTTAGTAATTGCGGTTGATAAAATGTTGTTAGCTGGATGGAGCGTTTCGTCAGGCATTACATCTGAAGATGGTAAGCTTTTCCAAGCATTATATAATTCACCATCAGATAAAGATCAAATAAATAGTACTAAAGGAGTCTAGTTATGACAATATTACAAGCTGTAGCTGCTGGATTAGAAAATACAGAAAAGCGCAAAGAGCCAAAGAAAAAATCTACCCGATACTTCCTTGATGGTAAAGTTGCAGATAGAGAATTAAAGGTATGTAATTTGTGTAGAATAGTATGGCAAAAACACGTATTCAATGGTAAGACTACCATCAAATACTACGATGAAGTACCAAGATATGGTAAAGAGAAAGAAGCATGTCCGAGTTGTTGTCAGTAAGATTTTAACCAAATGAATACTTTAATAATAAACGGTTCCGGAGCAATTGGTTCATCAATAGTGGAAGAACTACAGGGCTCAGATACGAATTTGATAATAACATCTAGCTCTGGCGAAAAAGTCCATGATCATGATTCAATTGAGTGGCGCTATAATGGTAGTAGTTCTGTAGATGAATTGTTTTCAATTATTAAGGGTCAATATGAAACTATTGATTCTGTTGTTAATTGCCTTGGTTCAATATTTTTAAAGCCAGCGCATTTAACGAAAGAAGAAGATTTAGATGCCACCCTTGATATCAATTTGAAATCATCGTTCTTTATTTTAAAAAATACTATTCCTCTAATGAGAAAAAATGGTGGTAACATTTTGTTTTTTTCTTCAGCAGCTGCAAACATTGGTCTTGTAAATCATGAAGCCATAGCTGCAGCAAAAGCTGGTGTAGAAGGCTTAGTAAAATCTGCAGCAGCAACTTACTCGAAAAACAATATAAGAGTTAATGCTATTGCTTTGGGCTTAGTTGAGTCAAATTTATCTAAAAGTATTTTTTCTAACGACATGTCTCTAGAAATTTCAAGAAAAATGCATAGCATTGGTAGAGTTGGAACACCACAAAATGTTTCAAAATTTGTAATTCCCTTAATTGCCGATAAAACTAGTTGGGTAACAGGTTCAGTTATTAATATTGATGGTGGACTTTCAACAACTAAAATAGCGAGCTAGAAATGGATAAAATTGACCATATTGCAATCCAAACCACTTCAATCAAAGATTCTGTACTTTGGTATAAAAAGATGTTTAAATGTGAAATTGAATTTGAAGATGATACTTGGGCTTTACTAAAATTTGATAATACAAAATTAGCCTTAGTAGTTCCAGATCAACACCCACCTCATATCGCAATTAAAAGAGAGAATATTGAGGACTTTGGTACTCCAGTGAAGCACCGTGATGGATCAGAATCTGTCTATGTTGAATCTCCAGATTCCAATAAATTTGAACTCATTAGATATCCAAAATGATGAAAAACATTTTATTATACATACTTTTTACTATCAATATAGTTTTTACAAAAGGTGATATAATGTCCTCAGATTTTTACAATATTAATTTCAAAAATATTTTAGGTGAAGAAAAGTCTTTTAAAGAATTTAGTGGTAAAAAAATATTAATTGTAAATGTAGCGTCATATTGTGGATACACTAGACAGTACAAAGAATTACAAAAATTACAAGATTCTCATGGTGATAAATTGCAGGTTGTTGCTTTTCCTTGCAATGATTTTGGATCTCAGGAGCCAGGTAGTGATAGTCAAATTGCTCAGTTTTGTGAATCAAACTATAGTATAAAATTTCCAGTGATGAGCAAAATAAATATTAGAAAGAAACCAATTCACCCTGTTTACAAGTGGCTAACAAATAGTGATTTGAATGGGTGGAATGACTCAAAACCCAAGTGGAATTTTTATAAATATTTAATTGATGAGAATGGAAATTTAATTAAATCTTTTGGGAGTAATACCAGTCCTCTTAGTTCTGAGATTATCCAAAGTTTATAGTAATTAATGTATAAAGGTATTGAACTTTGGATGCTACAATTATTTTCCCTCACCAATTATTTTCGACTTCAGACGCCTTAAAAAAAAGTCGTAAAACCTTTATTATCAGAGACCCTTTATTTTTTATAGATAAAAAATATCCCGTACGGTTTCATAAAAATAAAATTCTTCTTCATCTTCTTTCCACAGATAGCTATAAAAGCGAGTTAATTGATAGGGGATATGATGTCCAGTTAGTCACTGAAAGAGAATTAAGTGGAGAAAATTATTTTGATTCATTTTTTAAAAAAAACAATATAAATGAAGTTCACTATTGTGACCCGGTTGATTATACAATCATAAAAAGACTAGACCATGCAATTAATAGTTTATCTATAAAATCATATAAATATGATACACCAGGTTTTATGCTTCAAGAATCAGACGTCTTTGATCATTTTACCAACAAAAAATCACATTTTATGGCTGCCTTTTACAAAAAACAGCGTAAGAGATATAACATTCTATTAAAGGATGACGGGACTCCTGTTGGTGGTAAATGGAGTTTTGATCATGAGAATAGAAAGCGTTTTCCTAAAACGATGGAGCCACCAAAAATTTCTCAGATCATTTATCAAAATGATAAGCTTTCTAAAGCAAAAGATTTAATTAACTCATCATATAATGATAACCTTGGCATGATGGATAATTTTAATTATCCTGTTACAAGAAGTCAGGCATTGAGCTCTTTTCATTCATTTCTAGAAAAGCGATTAATTCATTTTGGATCTTATGAAGATGCAATTGTTAAAAATGAATCCACACTTTTCCATAGTATTATCACTCCTTATTTAAATATAGGATTAATCACTCCAAATGATATCATTCAACAAGTTTTGGATTTTTCATCAGATAATGCTATCCCACTTAACTCTCTTGAAGGCTTTATTAGGCAAATAATTGGTTGGAGAGAATTTATGCGAGGTATATATGTTGCTGACGGTGTTAAACAACGGAATTCAAACTTTTGGAATTATAATAAATCAATGCCAAAATCATTTTATGACGCAACGACAGGCATAGAACCTTTAGATGACACTATTAAAAAATGTCTAAATAGTGGTTATGCTCATCATATTGAGCGACTAATGATCTTAGGTAACATGATGCTATTAATAGGTATAAAACCAAATTCTGTCTATAAATGGTTTATGGAAATGTTTATTGATTCTTACGACTGGGTTATGGTCCCAAATGTATATGGAATGAGTCAATTTTCTGATGGCGGACTACTAGCTACCAAGCCATACATAAGTGGTAGTAATTATATTTTAAAAATGAGTGATTATAAAAAAGGAGACTGGTGCTTTACTTGGGACTCTCTTTATTGGTCATTTGTGGATAGGAATAGAGATTTTTTTAGAAAAAATCCTCGAATGAATATGATGGTTGCGATGTATGATAAAAAAGATATAGATACAAAGAAAAGACTAAGTGCCGAGGCAGAAGACTTTACTAAAAGTTTATTTTGAAAAGGCAGTAATCAATAAAACAGGTATAATGATTATTGCCATCATAACAATTGCAATAATAGACCATTTTATAAAGACTGAAAAAAAATATTTAGCTACAAAAGAAACTTTCTTAGTTTTTTTCATTTATATTTTCGGTATCTAGAAACGGTATCTATAATTATATCGTCATAATCTTTAATTTGAAGATATAACTTGCCTTTCAAGATCTTTGCACTGCCACTAAGTTTTTTGTTGTTGTAGTACCAATTTTGATCTCTGTCGACATACCATTCAAAGCTGTTTGAATAATTCTCGGACCAATTTTGATTACTGGTCCATTTAATATTTCCTAAAAGTTGAATGTAATTAGGCTTTTGATATTCTTTAGCATTTAAATATTCTTTATCATAATCAGTTTTCGCATAAGGATGTTTATCAATAGAGCTAGAGTCTTTAATGGATTTAATAAATAATCTGGTGTAGTCAGTCCAATCTTGAAACCAGATTTCTGTTTTTCCAACATTGGAGGAGTCTGAGTCCCATACATAATGGGGCATTTTCTCAATGCCATAATCGTTTTCAGCAAAAACTTGATTAGAGAAGAAAATAAGTAAAAGTAATTGATTAATTAATTTCATTTTAGATTATACAAAATCATTATATAATTTTTCAAATACTTTATTATAAAAAAAAGTTCAAAACGCTCAAAAAAAACTTTATTTTTTATACGTTTTATTATTACACTCTATCATGAAGTATCTTAATTCAAAAGAAGTATCAGACATTTTAGGTGTAAATATTTCAACACTTAAGAGATGGACTGACAACGGCACTATAAACTGTCATAAAACTGCAGGTGGGCATAGAAAATTCACAATGCAGAATGTTCGTGATTACTATAAAGAAAATAAAAAAGCTTCAAAAAATGACGATGTTGCTTTAGAAAACTTTGAACATAAAAAAATATATGAATTAATCAAGAGAAAAAGTTTCTCTGAATTAAGTCATAAGCTAGCTAATTCCAGTATCGAGTCTGATGAATCTACTGTTAAGACAATTATATCTGGTTCTTACATGAATAACGTAGATGTTGAGACTCTATTTGATGAGGTTGTAGATCCTGGTAGTATGATAGTTGAGAAGGCTCTTCATGAAAATTATTTGTCTCATGCAGAAGCTTTCATCAGTAGAAAAATTATCACCCGTGCTACAGAATCATTAAATGATAATAAGCCAAATGGTTCTTTTAATGGCAAATCAGCTCTTTGTGTAAATTTTGAAGATAACCTTCCTGATCTAGGAGTTGTTATGTCTGAAGTTATTCTTAGACACAGAGGATATAATGTTTATAACACTGGTTCTCATGCTGAGTTAGGAGATTTAAATAAAGTAATAAAAAACAAAAATATCGATTTAATCGTTTTTTATTTATGTAATATGCAATGTTGTATGTCAGTTGTTGGCGATAATATTATGAAAACAGCAGATATGGTAACATCCATTTACAAAACTGCAAAGAAGCTAGATGTAGATGTTATTTTTGGAGGACTTGGTATAGAGTTGCTTCCAGATATTTCTAATACAATAAAGAAAACTTTCATCACTTTCAAAGAGCTTAAACAGCTCGTTTAGTAAAGTAACCCTCCCCCATGACCAGTACATTAGGAAGAATGCGCCATTTAAGAGAGGGGTCTTTTAATGGTAAGTCTGTCCTATATTGGATGGTAAGAGATAAAAGAGCTAATGATAACTGGGCATTGATTGAAGCTCAAAAAATAGCGATAGATAATAATGTTCCATTAGAAGTTTGTTTCAACATTAATAATAATTACTCAGAATCAAATTTAAGACAGTATGATTTTCTATTTAAAGGTCTTCAAGAAGTTGAAAAAACATTAGATGATTTAGATATAAATTTTCATTTATTACTCGGGCCAACATATATAAAACTACCTGAATTTATAGAAAAAAATAAAGTTGGGCATTTAATTACAGATTTTAGCCCGCTAAAAGTTTATAAAAATCGTTTAAAAAAAGTTTTTGAAAATACACAGATTCCTATTTCCCAGGTTGACGCTCATAATATTATCCCAGCATGGATCACATCAGACAAAAAGGAGTTTGCTGCCTATACAATTAGACCAAAAATAAAAAAGCTGCTCCCAGAATATTTAACTGAAATCCCTAAAATAAAAAAGCACCCAATTAAAAATAAGAATAGTTCTAAGGATATTCTCTGGGGAAAAATTTTGAAATCGTTAGACCTAGATGAAAGCGTAAAGCCAATTGATTGGATTAAACCAGGTGAAATAAATGCAAAAACTCATCTTAGTAAATTAAAATCACATTTAATTGATTATAACTTGCAAAGAAATGATCCTAATCTTAAAAAATTATCAAATATGAGTCCGTATTTTCATTTTGGTCAAATTGCCCCACAGAGAGTTGCCTTTGAAATAAAAAATTCAACACTCCCATTTGAAGACAAAGAGGCTTTTTTAGAAGAAATGATAGTAAGGAGAGAGTTAGCAGATAATTTTTGTTTATATGAAAAAAACTATGATTTTTTTGATGGATTTCATTTCTGGGCTCAGAAAACATTAAATGAACACAGGAATGATGAGAGGGATTTTATATATTCTCCTGGAAAATTTGAATCTGCTGAAACGCATGACGAATTATGGAATGCAGCTCAAAATGAAATGATAATTAGAGGGAAGATGCATGGTTTTATGAGGATGTACTGGGCAAAAAAAATTTTAGAATGGAGTCCTAGCCCAGAAATAGCTCAGCAAACAGCGATAGAATTAAATGATAAATATCAAATTGATGGTAGAGATCCAAATGGCTATACCGGGATAGCATGGAGTATTGGTGGCGTTCATGATAGAGCTTGGTTTGAAAGACCGGTATATGGAAAGGTTCGTTATATGAATTTTAATGGTTGTAAAAGAAAATTTAATGTTAAAAGCTATATCGAAAAGAATCAGAATAAAAGTTGAATGTGCAACAATTTTATTTTTAATTTTATATTATGCCAAATAATAAAAAACTAAAAAGTGATATTGATATTGGAATGTTATTATCACAGGTCGATAGGTTGTGCACTAAAAAATTTGGTCAAAATGCTCAAAGTGCTGGGATAAATATTTCTCAAGACCAGTGGTTGGTTTTAGGGCCAGTTTGGAAAACTGAAGGTATATCTCAAAAAGATATAGCTGAGTACTGTGGTAAAGATAAAACTAGTGTAACGAAGATAATTGATACTCTTGAAAAAAGGAACCTAATGGTTCGAGTTCCTGATCAATTAGATCAAAGGATAAAAAGAGTGTTCCTAAGTAATAAAGGTAAAGAGATGATGAAAAGTTCGTTGCCCATAATGGAACAAACCTCAAATGAAGTACGCAAAGGTATCACTGACCAAGAAATTAATTTATTTAAAACAGTATTAAATAAAATATATAAAAATATAACTGCTGATTAATTTTTTAACTAGTTGAATCAGCAACCAATAATTAATGAAAATTTACGCTATAATTCTTTCTATTCTGCTCTCCTCATGTGCAGAAAAATTTACTACCAATGATTTCTCAATAGCAGATTCTATACCTACTTCATGGGATATTTCATTGGTTGATTCTTATGAAGTTATAGGAGGATGGTGGGATGCTTTTGATGATTCATCTTTTATTGAAGTATTAGCTGAATTCAATGAAAATAATCCTGATCTAAAAACGCTAGTATCTAGATTAAATGTTGCTAAGCAAGTTCTGAAGATAAATAAAGCAATTCGATTGCCTTCGGCTAATTTTGGTTTGAGTGGTTCATCAAGACAGCAAAACTTGACTGCATTTGGTCTATCCGATGATTTTTTTGGAGGCGGACCTGATAGTAGCCAGTCGAATGGCTCTGGTGGTGGAGTTACCAGTTTTAGTTCCAGTAATTTTGGATTAAGTCTAACTATGCAGTGGGAACTTGATGTATGGGGCAAAATATTTAATCGTACCAATGCCGCTATTAAAGATTTTGAAGCAATTTCTTCTGACCTTTCATTTCTAAGTTTTTCAATGAAAGTCCAGTTAGCAAAAATATATTTTTCCACTGTTGAATCTTTAGAGCAATATGAGTTATCAAAAGAGACTTACAGTAGCGTTAGTGAACTTGCAGATATGGTATCTGCTAGGTATGATAAAGGTTTACGATCCTCGTTAGATCTAAGATTAACCAAATCTTCTGTTGCGTCCTCAAAAGCTCAGATGGAAATGAGAAAACAAACGTATCTCAGATTTAATAGGAGATTAGAGTCATTGCTGGGTAAGTATCCAAGTGGCACATACAAAGTAAGTAGTACACTAGCATCTAACTTACCTAGTATTAGCACTGGCGTGCCATCTCAAATTTTAAATAGAAGGCCTGATATAAAGTCTTCATTGCTTAAGCTACAAGCTGCCTCTCATAGAAAAACTGAGTCAATTACTTCTCTTTTGCCAAGCTTCATACTCACTAGTTCTGCAGGAACTTCCTCCAATGAGTTAAGTGATATATTGAATGATGATTACCAGGTATGGTCTCAAGGTTTATCAATAGGTCTTCCATTATTTCAGGGAGGGAGTATTAGAGCAAATAAAATTATCGCAGATGAGACATTGGAAATTGCCAAACAGGACTTAGTAAAAGTTATTATTAATGCCTACTCAGAAGTAGAACAAACTTTATTTGCAGAAACCTCTAATGATATTCTTCTTAATGCGTATACTGATGCTGCTGAACAAGCAGAAGCAGCCTACAAACTTTCTAGAGAAAGATATGATTCTGGCTTAGTTGATTTAATTGCGGTCATGGATAGTCAGCAAAGGTGGTTTTTAGCAAGATCGCAAGTTTTGACTGCCAAGAAAAACAAAATAGATACACGCCTTAATCTATTATTGGCATTTGGCGGAAACTTTTAAAATAAAATGAGATAAAAATGAATATAAATTTTAAAAAACTCACTCCTTTCCTTATTGTGTTTTCTAGCATAGTAGTTTTTACTTTAATGATCAAGTTGAAACCTGAAGCAGAATTCCAAAAGCCTAATGTTATACCACAGGTTGTAGAAACTATGGCAGCTTATCCTTCAGAAGTTAAAGCAAAAATAAATTCTCAAGGTACAATAAGGCCTGAACATGAAATTATTATAACCTCTGAAGTAAGTGGAAAGGTTGAGTGGATATCTACAAAGTTTTTAGATGGTGCAGGATTTAGCATTGGTGATACACTAATGAAGATTGAAAAGAGGGACTATGAACTCGCTTTAATATCAAGAGAGTCTAGCTTGTTTCAAGCTAGGCTTGCTCTTGAAAGAGAAGAGGCTGAAGCCAATCTAGCGAATATTGAGTGGAAAAGAGTTGGGAAAGGTGATGCTTCAAGTTTGACATTAAGAGAGCCTCAACTAGCTCAAGCCAGAGCAGTGCTAGCTGCAGCAGAAGCGGCTTACGAACAATCTAAAAGGAATTTAAAAAGAACTGAAGTTATTGCACCATTTGATGGGCGAGTAAGAAAAAAAATGGTTGATATAGGTGCTAACTTAGTCCCCGGCTCAAGGATTGCAGACATCTACAATACTTTAAATTATGAAGTGAGATTGCCTGTGGCTGACAAGGATATTCCCTTTTTAGGTATTCCCCTAGATGGGACAACTCTTTCAGAAAGTAATCGACCTAGTGTATTGTTAACAACTAGTTACGGGGGTGATACTTTTCAAGCAAATGGATATATTGTTCGTTCAGAATCCCAGATTGATCCTAAAACCAGAATGATTTCTGTGATTGCTACTATACCTATGAATAAGATGAATAAAAAATTAAAAGTAGGTATGTTTGTAAATGCTGAAATTGATGGACTATCATTTAAAAATATCACTGTCGTTCCTAGAAGCGCAGTGAAAAATGATATGATTTGGGTAGTAGAAAAGAATTATCTTCGAAAAAAATCAGTAGAAGTGATAAGGTATGAAGATGATCTTGCTTTCATAGCAGATGGTTTAAACAAGAATGATCGCGTTTTAGTTACTAGGTTAGATTCATATGTTGATGGTATGCCTGTAAGAGAGAATTAGTTTTATGAAAAATATTATTCGATGGTTCATTTTAAATACCGTTGCAGCAAACTTGTTGATGGTCTTTATAATTATTGCTGGGATTTTTACTCTCTCTAGATTAAGGATGGAAGTTTTTCCAGACATAACGATTCCTATTATAAATGTCTCCGTAGTATATCCGGGAGCGTCTCCTGAGGATATTGAAGAATCAATATGCGTTAAAGTTGAAGAGCAAGTCCAAGGAATAAACGGATTAAAAAGAATTACTAGTTCTTCAAATGAAGGTTACGGCTCAATTAATATAGAAGTAGAAAATGGTTACGATATAGATGAAGTTAAGGACGAAGTTAAAGCTCAAGTAGATGCAATTACTTCTTTCCCCGATGATGCAGAGAAAGCGACTATTAAAAGTTTTGATGGTCAGCCTGAAGTTATAACAATTGCAGTGCACGGTTATGTTGATGAGGTAAGCCTGCTTAATATTGCAGAAAAAGTTCGAGATGAAGTCAGTGAATTACCAAATATCACCCAAACTAGGTTAGGGAAAAAGCCTAGAGAAATATCAATTGAAGTATCTGAAAAAACTCTTCAAAAATATGGAATATCATTTGATTATATAGCTAATAAAATTCGAACATCATCTATGGATGTACCAGGTGGTGCAATTGAAACTTATGATGGTGAAATTTTAATACGCTCAAAGGGCCAAGCTTATACTGGCGATGAATTTGGTATTATTCCGGTTTTATCTTTATCTGATGGTTCCACTGTTTTGCTTAGAGATATTGCTGAAATCGATGATGGGTTTCAAGATGTAGAATATGATATAAAATTTAATAGAGAGCCTGCATTATTAATTAGAGTTTATAGGACAGGAGAGCAGAATGCTCTTGATATTGCTGAAGAGGTTCACAAATATATTAAGAAAAAAAATCCTTTAATGCCTCCAGGGATTTCTTTAACTACCATGAAAGATGAGTCAGTAATATTAAAAGGAAGAATTGAACTACTTACAGAAAATGCATATTTGGGTTTAACTCTTGTATTAATAGTCCTTGCTTTATTTTTAAAGCCAAAGTTAGCGGCGTGGGTTTCTCTTGGGATTCCAATATCATTTATGGGAGGATTTTGGTTGCTTCCATTATTTGATGTATCTATAAACATGATATCTCTATTCACATTTATTCTTGTTCTTGGGATTGTTGTGGATGACGCTATTGTTGTTGGAGAAAATATTCATATTCACTTGAAAAGAGGCCTTAGTGGTGTGGATGCTGCTTTAGAGGGAGCATATCAAGTTGCAAAGCCTGTGATATTTGCTGTACTTACCACGATGGTTACATTCTCACCAATGATACTTGTTGAAGGTGCCACAGGGAAAATATGGAAAATCATACCTGTAGTGACCATTGTTGTATTGAT
This sequence comes from uncultured Fidelibacterota bacterium, assembly GCA_902559415.1. Taxonomy (GTDB): domain Bacteria; phylum Fidelibacterota; class Marinisomatia; order Marinisomatales; family UBA1611; genus TMED80. The sequence continues at coordinate 893 of CACEHW010000005.1, read as the reverse complement.
GTTTTCATTAATCGAATCTTTAACAATTTTGCCTGCTCATTTAGCTCATATGAAGTTAGATGAAAAGAAAAAAGAAAATAAATTTTTAGCTTGGTGGTCTAAAATACAATTAAGTATACATAATCGGTTACAAAGCTTTATAAAAAATCGTTATATCCCTTTTTTAGAATTAGCTTTAAGAAATAGAGGGAATACAGTTGCAATATCAATATCAATTTTTGTTTTAACTGTTGGTCTTGTGGCAAGTGGATTTATACGATTTAATTTCTTCCCACCTCTTGAAGCTGATATAGTTATAGCGGGCGTAGAATATCCTGAAGGGACTCCGGTATCCTTAACAAAATCTGGTTTAGAGCAAGTTGAAAAATCTGCATATAGACTTAAAGATTCATTAGAGGTATTATATCCAGATAATAAAGTATTCATAAATATGGTTTCCACAGCTGGCGATCAACCGATAAAAACTCAGTCTGCCAGAGGGCCGGGCAACTTAGATGCTTCTTTTTTTGGATCTCATCTTGCTGAGTGTGTTATAGAACTTGCACCTGGAGAGGAAAGGTCAATAAGTACTGTGGATATATCAAGAATATGGAGAGAGTTAACTGGTCCAATTCCTGGGGTTAAACAAATAACATTTGATTCTGATTTATTTACCACTGGTGCCCCGATTGAGATTCAATTATCTAGTGTCAATAGAGACGATTTGAAGGACGTAACTACTATCTTGAAGGATAAATTGCAAACATACGCTGGGGTATTTGATATAAAAGATTCATTTAGCGCGGGTAAGGATGAAATCAAACTTAATTTGCGCCCGGAGGCTCAAAACTATGGAATTACAATGGCTTCATTAGCTAGGCAAGTTAGGCAGGCATTTTATGGAGATGAGGTTC
>CACEHW010000004.1 GCA_902559415.1 uncultured Fidelibacterota bacterium | reverse complement strand
AGACTTGATAATGGGAATATTGTTACATTTGATAATGGGAATTTAAGTGAAGTATTCCTCGGGACTGATTATCCAATTTCTAGAGCGCTAGAAATAGAAATTAATCAGAATCAATCTTCAATTGTTTGGCAGTATTCTTTACCAGAAAATTTATTTGGTTTTGCATCTGGAAATGCTCAAAAACTTGATAATGGGAATTATTTAATTACAACTGTTGGCGGGAATGGTACTTCCATAGAAGTGAGTAGTAATGGAGAGGAGGTATGGAGGGGGAACTATAATTTATGTGAACCAATATGTGCTGTTTATAGGGCAAATAGAATTCCAAGTTTATATCCAATTGCTTTTAGTGTATTAACTCATGACCTTTCAATTAATATGAATGAAGGTTATGAATCTGGCCCTTGTATTTTTCTTCCTGAAGGTAATGCTTCAATATCATTTACGTTAAAAAATGAGGGTTCTATTTCTGATATTTTTAGTTATGAGTTTTCAGAAGAATTTAATTGGTTCGATAATCAAAATGGGTTTGTAGAACTCGCGCCGGGAGAAGAACAAGTTATTACTTTTATTGGTGAAACTAATAGTTCTATAAATAGTAGCTATTGCCAATTCGTTGTAGTCCCCTCTCAAAAACCTTTATTAGCCAAGACCATTATAAATGAACTTTATATAAGTGAATTAGGCATTAATAGTGAACCTTCGATGATTCCTACAGGTGCTACATTGAAAATGCCTTTTCCAAATCCATTTAATTCATTTATTCATCTTAATGTTGAAAATATTTTAGAGAGTGGATTAAGTATTAATATATTTGATATAAATGGTAGAAATATATCAAACATACCAATAATAGTATCTAATACAAGTAGCTTTCATACTACTTGGAATGCAGAGAGTCATCCTTCTGGATTATATTTTTTACGTATTAGTAATTCTTCAAAAAGTCAATTAAAGAAAATTTTATATATTAAATAAATGAACAAGTTTTATCAGATTATTCTGGTTGTATTGCTAATTAGTAGCCATACATTATTTTCGCAATGTGATGCCGAGTATACATATGTAGATTCTTTGCCTAGTAATGTTAATATTTTATTCGGAGATACTTGTTTTTACAATAATGATTTGGATGCGTTAAGTGATTTAATAAGTGAGAATAATTTAAACTATGGTTCTGCTTTTGAGATAGGAACACAATCGTGGTTTAATGGTAGGCTTAAAATACTAGTAGCAGGAAACTATGGTAATAGTTCTGGTGTTAACGATACAATTTTTATTCTCCCCGAGTCCATAGGTAATTGGACTAAACTTAGTGGTTTATACTTAGAATGGAATAGAATATCTTTTCTTCCTTTAAATTTCGAAAAATTAAAAGAGCTTAGATCACTTTATATATCAAATAATATATTGGAAGGAATAATAGAGAACTTAGATAGTTTATCAAATCTTAAATATTTGGATTTAGGTTATAATCAGATTGACTCTATTCCGTCTTCTATTTGTGAACTTGATGAATTACAATATTTATGGTTATTTAATAATAATATAACATCCCTTCCGGATTGTATATGTAGTATGAGCATCGATTGGAGTAGCGATGATAGTGCATGGTTTCCCTATTTTGCAATAGGAGGGAATAGCCTCTGTGAGGATGTCCCGGATTGTATAGCTAATAGTTCAAATTTCAATGTTAGCCTTGATCAGTTTTATTATTCTTTTCAAGTTGAGTCACCACAAGAATGCGACTATGCAGAGCTTGGTGAGGTCAAGGTTTTACCATATGATGTAAGTATAGAAAATCCATACCCAAATCCATTTAATCCTCGAACAAATATTAAAATTAATTTATTGAAGACTGAATATGTTAATATTTCAATTTTTGATATAAAAGGTAATTTAATTGATATTTTAAATGATAAAATTTTAGAGGTAGGTGAATATAATTTTAATTGGGATGGAGCTAATTCTAGTAGCGGTATTTATATAATTAGGTTGAATACCTCATCCAAAACATTTATAAAAAAAGCGATATTGACAAAATAATTTTAATAAGTTACTAGAGCACAAGCCATTGAAAGCCCTGCACCAGTACCAATAAAGAACAATAAATCTCCGCGCTTGACTCTTCCGTCTTTTATAGCAGTAACAAGTGCCATTGGCATTGAAGCTGCCACACAATTTCCTGTTTTTGATACTATGTTTATAATTCTATCTTTTTCGAATTTACCATATTCATGATAGGCATTTATTGCCTTCAACGAAGCCTGGTGGGGTATGACCCACGAAACATCTTCTTTATTAAAATTTGTTTTTTTAAACGTATCCAGAACCATTTTATAGGCTTTTTTTCTGGCTGATTTATAAATAGCGGGTCCATCCATTGTAAATAAATTATCATTTAATTCTGTGTTTTTATCTAGAGGATGTTTAAAAGTACCTCCACCTCGTACTTCAGTTAATTCAGCATCACTAGACCATGTGTTCATCTTCCAATAGTGGAAACTATTTGTACTGGTATCTTCTTTTTCAACTAATATAGCCGCTGCGCCATCACCCAGTAGTGCAGCGCTTTCAGGCTCGTTTGGGTTGCGCCCAATGCTTCCCCTATCAGATGAGATGATCAAAATTTTTTTGTATATATTAGAATTAATTAATGCTCTAGCATTATTCAGAGCTATTAAAAATGATAGACATGTTCCATGAATACTAAAACAGGGAACATTCTTAATTCCAAGTTCTCTTTGAAAAAATACAGAGGTATCAGGGATGGTTTGCTTGGGTACTCCTGAGGCATTTATTATTAAATCTGGCTCATCTTTGTTGTTCAATGCCTCTGCTGCAGCAATCGCTCCCATTTGATCAACATCAATTTCTGATATTCTTCTTTCTTTAACTCCTGTTTTTGAAATTATCCAATCTTCACTTTTATTTATTAGTTGAGCTGTTGATTTAGATTTTTCAATTTTATCAGGTAGATATATTCCAGCGCCTGTTATTTGGATACTCATTCTATTGATTCAATTAGAAATTATATTTTAAACTTGCTCGCATATGTGAAAAATCTTCCATTATATTTATCCGATAATCTTCACCTAGAGGATGGTTTTTATCTCCTTTTATTTTTGTATAGCCAACAGTGATATATAAATTGTCTTTTATATTGTAAGAAGTTTCAAAGGAAAAAATAACTCCAGGAACTGAGCTGCTATTATCTATACTATTAATATCTAAGAGAGAAGAAACTGATAGGGTAAGTTGCTCATCAGCTAATGTTTTTTGCAGTGATAATAGAACGGCTTTTTTTGTTAATACTCCAAGAGAAGATCCATAACCAGGCGTAAATATATTTTCGGGGTCTAATTCATCTACGCTGATTTCAAGATTTGGGATAGATATATCTTCATCAAGAGGTAAGCTATCAGAGCTATAATCTAAAGTATCATAGGTAAATAGCTGGCCTACAAATTTTAAATCAAAAGGTAAGTCAATCTCGAGCTGTAATGTAGCTTGGAAATAGTTTGCTTTTTCCATTAAGGGATAAGAGTAATGTAAAGAATCATAAATTTGAGGCTGATAAGAACTTATCCTTGATGAAAAATCAGTTGCACTATTTTTATCTGATGTATTAAATAATGCAGCATCTCCTCTAAATGTGGTATTCCCAAAAAAGAGGGTCGTCCCAACACCAATCATCTTTGTTTTTCTATATCCATATATTATATCGATGATAGAAAAACTTTTATCTGGTCCAAATGCATAGACATTGACACCTGATAAATTGAACAACCGGTCATATCCTTCGAAGTAGTGTATTGCAATGTCACCAATACCTAATGTTCTAGAACCATAAATGCCTATTTCTAACGGTAAGCCATTAATTTTCATGAATTCTTCATCAGTGGGGTTTGATGGTAGTTTGATTGGAAAATCGTCATCTTCTTGAGGAGTTCTATGCGTATTATGAATAGGCGAGAGCGTTAAGCCTACTTTATAATTATTAAAATAAAAATCAGCTGTTGAAGAAAAAGCCCCCATCTTCTTATTTGTCCCTGATTCAAATGTATAGTAGTAGTCATAAGGACTTACTATATCAATAGGACTATTTTCATCAACATTACCCCACGTATGAATTATTTTCCCGATTTTAAATTCACCCCATGAGGTAAACATTTGTAAATAAAATTCACGCATGTCTAAACTAAAATCTGAGGGTGAATTATTAGATAAGAAATATGTGTCTTCTCTAAGTTTATGTTCAACAGCTATATTTGACCGAAATACGATATCATTATTTTCATGATTAATATTCATTCCAAATAATCTATAGGGAAGATTAATTATTGAGCCATCTGAAGTTTTAGATATATAGTTATAATCTACAAATCCATTAAAAGTGTTTGGAGACTGGCTTATTACCATATTTGTTGTTAAAAACAGTAAAAATAAAAATTTATTTAAGCGCATTTGTTATCCAATGTATTATCTCATTACCTTGTGTTTTCCATGCTCTTTTGAGTGCAAAATCAGGAAAATCTCCTAAAAGTTCTCCATTCCAAGTATAACTTAGCAAGGTTTCATTTTTTGTCTTTGGATAAAGCTCCCATTTCCCAGCAGCATTTATGAGTCTGACATAGTTTTTATCTATTGGAGCATTTTTGTGAGTAATGGCATTAAAAGAGAACTCCCACTTAGTTATTTTTTTATTTTTTTTATATTGTATTACGTAGTCTCTATTTGAAAGAAATAAAGGCATATCAAGCATTATGCGGACCATATTTTTGTCTAAAATTTGAACATTATGGACTCTTTTGAAAATATTTGGATAACTCTCAATATCTTCGATTATCTTAGATATTGAATCTATTGCATATGGCAAAAGAGTGCTTACTTTGCATATAGGATAACCCTGATAAGTAGTCCATTTGAGATTGATATTACCTTTTTGGATAAATTTCCAATCCTTGGCGTCGTTTATACTATTCAAATCTAATTCTGCATAGCAAATCCCTACAATCGATAATAAAAATGATAATATATATTTTCTTATTATGATATAATTCACTCTGTTAAAAATGTTTCATAAATTGATTTGCAATCTTTTTTTATTTTTTCTTCGCTAAGGCCAAATTTACTTAAATCATATTTGTGTTTACTTTTATAGCTCCTTTGATTTTCAGCTGTATTTTTTATTTCATCAATAAGCGCCGCAGAAGGTTCATGATTTGTAAAAAGAAAAATGTCATCCATTAGTGTTTCAAAATCAGACATCATTCTATCATACCTTACTACCATAACTCGTGATTTATCAATCCTGTCATTTACCCAATCATCATGAAATCGTTTCAATAAAATGACAAGTGCACTATATAGTCTATTAATGTATTTAGCCCTTATATTATTTTCTAAACTCCAAAACCCAAATCGCTTATCAAGAACGCCAGTAACTAAACTGAGTCCTGATGGAATTACATTCAAAGGATCTCTAATCATATACAATATTTTAGAATCGGGGAATCTTTTCTGAAAAGCAGGCAAATTAGTACTTAAAGAAAATAATTTTCCTATATAGGGTTTATCATTGCTGTGCGTATTCCTTGCCCAAACACTTTCAAACCAATCAAAGTCTCTTTTACTAGTATCTCTTTGCTTTGGATCAAAAAATGTGAAAAAATCTTTCTCTGCAAAAGCAAATAAAAAACCATACAAAAAGAATCCATCAAAATATCTAAAAAATAAACCTACATCATCCGTTTCAATGGATGTTAAGCTTGTTTTATGTGCCGCAGTCGAGTGATGCCTAGCTGGACTTATTTTTTCTAGAATAGGCAAGAGCGGTTTTATAATCTTTTGCAGAATGATAGAAGGGTAAATCAATTGCCAAAGTTGAGATCCAGTACCTAAGCCACTATTTATTAAATACCGTTGCAAAAAAGTAGTCCCTGATCTCGGGTTGCCGACAATTACTATTGGCTTTTTCAGATTAGGTTTGCGTGCTACCCTAAAAAAAACTTTATCAATAAATAAAAAAGCTGAAACAATTAATTTCATTAAAAAAAGTAAGAAACCTGTAATTAGCGGAGCTAGCCAAGCACCAAAAGTTTTACCAACAATTTTATATGCGGTTAGTTTTCTATTGATTTTAAACATCGTTTAATATGAAAAATTTAGAGATATAGATATTGTATTAACTTTAGAAAGGAATTTACTTAACTATTTGACGCCTTGAGAGTCTAATAGTTAAAATATTAAATAAATTTTTATTGTATTTTATAATTTTGAAAATATTTGCACAGAAAGTATTTCATGAACCATTTATTTAAGTCTTTTATAATATTTTTTATTGTATTTGGAGTTAGTATAAATGCAGAGATATTTAATGGTTATACTTTATTTTCTCCTACTGGAGGGGGACCTAATGGTGCGACTGGTGGTACTAGTTACCTCTTAGATAACAACATGAATAGCGTCCATACATGGGTCCATCCAAGAGGTGCTGCAAGTATGCCTTATTTATTAGCAGATAGCTCAATTATTTATCCTTACAGGGTTGAGAACCCAACTATGAGCGCTGGTGGAGTAGGTGGAGGAGTAGCTCATATTTCTTGGGACGGTACGATTTTATGGCAATATACTATATCAGATGAGGTTTATCAGCATCATCACGATGTCCAGCCTCTACCGAATGGTAATATTTTAGTTATTGTGTGGGAGAAAAAATCTGCTGCTCAGGCATATGCCATGGGGCGAGTTTCAATAAATAACCCATTGGGTGAAATGTGGTCAACTGCAATTTTAGAGATTGAAATGGTTCCCCCTAATGAAGTAAACATTGTATGGGAATGGCACCTTTGGGATCATTTAGTTCAAGACTCAGATCAAAGTCTTCCTGGATATGGTGTTATATCTGAGCATCCAGAGTTGATGGATATTAACTTTGGTGATGTTGGTGGCGGTGGAGGGCCAGGTGGAAGCAATGCCGATTGGATGCATGTTAATGCAATAGATTATAATCCAATACTAGATCAAATTGTTATCAGTTCCAGACATCAAAATGAAATATATATCATTGATCATAGCACTACAACAGATGAGGCGGCAGGTCATACAGGTGGAAATTCAGGAAAAGGTGGTGATTTTTTATATCGTTGGGGAAATCCTACTGCATATGACAGAGGTTCAACTTCATCACAACGTTTAGACAGTCAGCATGGAGTTAATTGGATAAAAGAAGGATATCCTGGGGCAGGGAATTTGATTCTCTATAATAATAATTATGGGAATTTATCATCCGCAGTTTTTGAAATCTCTCCACCTCTTGATTTAGATAGTATTAACTATGTAATTAATGACTCTGAGCCTTTTGGACCAGAAGAAATAGAGTGGATGGTGACAGGTGGTTTTCACTCTAATGTGCAGAGCGGTGCATTTAGATTGCCAAATGGGAATACACTAATTTCTGTTGCAGATGATGCGACAATTTTTGAAGTAGATTCATCAGGAAACACTGTATGGGATTATGAATACCCAGGTGTAAATATTATGATTGCTAGAGCGCAAAAGTATTCTATTGATTTTCTTGGTGGGGGAGACACAACAGGTTTTCCTGATTATATTGTTGGAGATGTGAATTTTGATTCGTCTATTGATGTTTTTGATTTATTTTATACCCTCGACATGCATTATGGATTTTATCCTCATACTCCACCAGCAGACTATAATGAAGATTCTCAAATAAATTTTCAAGATATTATGGCATTCATTTATAAAATAATGAACTATAATCGTTGACCAACCTCAAAAAAAGAGTATCGTATAGGTTCTGGATAACAAAAAAGGTTCTGGACAATCCTTTAAAATCTATTTTTTTCCCCTTTATAATAACTCTCATCATCGGTTCTGGATTAAAGTTTATTGTAATTGACGATAATATGATGGCAATGCTCCCAGAAAACATGAAATCAAAATTATCGTGGGATTCAGTACAAAGTGAATTTGGTAGCACTGAATCTATTTTTGTAGCATTCGGCAAAAAAAATGAAAATATTTTTAATCAAAAAGCTCTTTCACATCTATGGGAATTAACAAATGCTTTGCAAAAAATTGATGAAGTTGAAAAAGTTACTAGTATCTCAAGTATCCCAAAAATTGAGAGTGCAGATGGTTTTCTCGAAATCGTTCCTCTTCAACCAAAATCAGAATTAAGTGAAAGTCAAATAGATAATATAGTAAAGTATCTAAATGACAATTCTTCTATTAAAAAAAGATCAGTAAGTAGAAATGATAATTATTTTAATGTTTTAGTAAAACCTACTGATAATATTCCACATAATATTCTGAGAGATGCTGTAGTCCAGGTAGGTGATAGTTTATTATCTAAAAATTATGAAATACACTATGGTGGTACTGCATATATAACTGGCTCTGTTCCTGGCATGATCAAAAAAGATATTTCAATGCTACTTTTCATAGGGCTAGCGCTAATGAGCATAGTTTTACTATTTAATATTAGGAACCTATTTGCTGTCGGAATGATCTTTTCGATTATAATTCAGTCTCTTTTGGTAATGTCTGGTATGATGGGCTGGATTACACATTTTACAGGCTCAGAAAATTTTTACTTTACTATAATAAACTCATCAATGCCGATTATACTATTAACTATAGCAAATTCAGATGGTGTACATTTTGTAACAAAATTTTTTAAAGAAATGAGAAAAACTGGAGATGCTCACCAGTCAGTGTCTGAGGCAATGGACACGCTTTTAATTCCTATTTTTCTTACAAGTATAACTACAATCGCTGCATTTCTTGCTCTTTATTTTGCCCCTATTAAACAGCTTATGGGATATGGTATATGTTTGAGTATAGGTATTTTATATGCTTTTATCCTTAGCTTGACTTTCTTACCAGCTGCGTTATCATTAAAAAAATGGGAATTGAAATCTCTTGCAATATCAAGAGCAAGTTTTACTGAGAATCTAATGAAAGCGTTTGGGCAAGTAGTTGTTTCTAAACCAAAAAATATTTTATTGATTGGATTTGTTACTATGCTTATTGGCATTGCTGGTTTAAATAAATTAGTGGTCGATGTAAATATTGCAAATTTTTTCAAGGAAGACACTGAATTCAGAAATAGTATAGATTTTATTGATGAACAAATGACTGGGACAATGGATATTCGTGTAAGAGTGGAAGGCAATTTAAAAGATCCATTGGCGCTCTATGAAATTGAAAAAATACAAACATTACTAGAAAAGAATAGTAGTGTAACTACTAGTTTCTCAATAGCAGATGCTTTAAAACAAATGCATCGTATTTTAATGGATGATGATCCTGAGTTTGATGTAATCCCTGAGGAAAAACAAAAAGTCAGTAATCTACTTCTTATGTACTCTATGTCTGGGGATTATGATGATCTTAGTTCCATGGTAGATTATAATTATAATACTGGTTTAATAACCGCTTTAAGCAGTGTTATGAGTACCGATCAAATTATATCTTTCGTAAAAGAAATTGAATACTTTGTAAGCAAATTAAAAGAAGTAAAGAATGTGTCTGTGACTGGTATGGCTGTGGTAATTAGAGATCTAATTTTTTTAGTGATAGAATCCTCAGTTTTAAGTATATCATTTTCGATGTTGATAATTTGTGTAATAACATCACTATTTTTTAGAAGTTTAACGTGGGGTTTCCTTTCGATAGTCCCATTAGCTGCAGCTGTATTAATAAATTTTGGATTTATGGGTATTTCGGGTATCTATTTGAGTCATGTTACGGCACTCTTATCATCGGTCATTATAGGGGTTGGTGTCGATTTTTCTATCCATTACATATATCAATATAAAAGATTATCAAAAGAAGCGAGTTCAGATAAAATTTCAAAAAATGTTATCAATGAAGTTGGTTACCCTATTATTTTAGACTCTGTATCAAACATGTCCTTTGGTGCATTATTATTTTCAAGTTTTATACCTGTTCAATACGTAGGTGGTTTAATGGTCTTTGCTATGTTTTCTACCTCATTTGGAACATTAACATTGTTAGCCTCTATTGTGCATTTATTGAAAAAAAATAAATTAATTGGGTCAAAAATTTCATGAGAGTAATTTTCTTTTTCTGCCTTTTCAGTATTATCTATTCTCAATCAGGCCTTGAGATAGCAAAATTGATTAATGAAAGAAGTATACCTATTAGCATGTCGAGTAAGATATCTATGACACTGACAAATTCAAAAAATAAGACTCGCAAAAGTGTAATGATCTCAAAATCCACAAATAGAAATAAGTATCAGCTTATCTGGGTATTAGAACCTAAGTCAGATAGGGGGATGTCATTTTTAAAAAAAGAGCATAGTGACCAAAACCATGAAATGCGAATATGGTTACCTGCATATAATAAAATTCGTAGAATTAATGCAAATAGGATGAGTGACTCATTTATGGGCTCAGATCTTAGTTATGAAGATATGACCAGTAGATCACTTAGTGAAAATAATTATTTTCGTTTAGAAGATGAAATAATTGAAGGGGTTTCTTATTATGTTTTAAAAGTAATTCCTAAAGCTGAATTTAGAAACTCATATGGTATGCATAAAATATGGGTTTCTAAAGAGGACCTTTACATCGTAAAAGAAAATTCGTTTGATAAAAAAAATAAGCTTAAAAAAATGAAAACATTTTTTTACACAAAAATTGAAAATTATTTTGTGGTATCAAAAATTTTTGTTAATGATATTCAAAAAAATCACACTACAAATTTAAATATTGAAAATATTAAAGTGGATTCTGATATAGATAGTGATTTATTTCAAGAAAAGAGTTTAAAAAGAATTCCAAGCTACTAAATTAAAACCAAATGCATTTTAATAGAACTTTAGTTCTTTACTTATAATCTTATTTTTAATCCATTGAGGGATTTTTTTATTATTTGACCTCATCCTATCAACAGATTTAGTTAGACCAATTATATCCCAAATTTCAAATGGACCTAATTGCCATCCAAAGCCCCATTTCATTGCGTTATCAATGTTGATTGGGTCGCTAGTGATTTCTGGAATTCTATGGGCGCAATAAAGTAGCATGTCAGACATAGAGTGCCAAAAAAAATCGCCATATTTGTTGTCTAAACTAATCAAATAATTTATACGTTGATTAATATCACCATTATTTATTTTATCATCATCTAGGTCAATATCTAATTTTTCTATTGGAGCATAGTTTTTATTTTCAGGATGATAAACTTCTATGTCCCCGGCTTCATTTTTTTTGTAAAACCCGCCATTTGTTTTTTGTCCTAGGTTGCCTTTTTCGATAAGATCTTCAATTATATTTGGAATTTTAAAAACTTCAATTGATTCATCATGAGTAGATTTTTTATAGGTGGTATTTGCAACATTTTTCAGAATGTCCAAACCGATTAAATCTGCTGTCCTGAATGTAGCACTATTTGGTCTCCCACAAATCTTACCTGTAAGCATATCTGCCTCTTGAATTGTAATTCCTTTTTCTAATGCTAGTTTTATGGCGGACATGATACCAAAAATGCCGACTCTGTTTCCTATGAAATTCGGTGTGTCTGAAGCGGGGACAATTCCTTTATGTAATTGATTTTGGGCAAAATCATTCATAGTGTCATATATATCGGAGGAAGTATGCTTGGTTTTGATTAGTTCTAATAACTTCATATATGCAGGTGGATTAAAAAAATGAGTAATTATAAATCTATCTTTTAATGTTTCTGGTAAATTAGGAATGAGTTCTTTTAATGTGATGCCAGATGTATTTGTTGATAATATAGCTGTTGGCTTGATGGATGAAGCAATTTTATTGTAAACATTTACTTTTATATCAATATTTTCTGGAACAGCTTCAATTATCCAATCTGCCTCTTCAATTTTTCCCATATCATTTTCATAGCAACAAGGTGTAATTAAATTTATATTTTCTGGTTTTTCAAGAGGCGGAGGCTTTAGAGTGTTTAATCGCTCTCTTCCAGAGCTAGAAACATCTATAGATATATCAAATAAAGATGTTCTTATACCTTTATTAGCAAAAAGACCAGCTAGTTGGGCACCCATGACACCTGCTCCAAGAACAGCAATTCGTTCAATTTTTATTGTATTTGGCATATAAACTTATCAGGTTTATTGATTCAACTGGCCTTGGCGACGATATTTTTCCTGATATTTTTTGTAAAGCATTTTTTGATGGTTATTTAAATCAACTTCTCTTCCTTGAATAAAAGCCATAAGTATTTTAGGATTCATTTCCATTGGTGGTGTTTCAGAAATGAAAAATGTTGCATCTTTACCGATATCTAATGAACCTACCATGTGATCGATACCTAAAATTTCTGCAGTACTTAAGGTAATGGATCTCAAAGCCTCGTTCTTGTCCAATCCATAGGCGGAAGCTCTCATAGCTTCATTTGGGAGGTTTCGTATATTGCCATCATTTGGATAGCCTATTATTGTATTTAAACAAAATTGAACGCCCTGTGCCTTTAAAATAGATGGGAGTTTGTATGGTAAATGAATTGGCTCAAATCTCCTAGTTGGGATTTTTTCCACTTGGTCTATAATGACAGGAATATTGTTCTTTATAAGTAAATCAGTAAGACGCCAACTATCAGATGCCCCTACAATAATTATTTTCAAATCATTCTTACGCGCCCAATCTACAGCAGACTTTATTTGCCTAGCTTCATTAGCATGTACAAAAATACTTTTTTGTTCAATAACAAAAGGAATCATTGATTCTAATCGAAGGTCTGCTTTTTGTCTTTCGTCTGATAAACGACTACGTTGTTTTATTCTTTGAAAATAAGCTCTAACATTTCGGATCATGTCATCAAGATCTCTGATAGATTTTTGAATTTCTTCTCTTTGCTGCTTTTCAGATTTTTTTATATTACTTCCGTAATTAATTCTCATTGAGGGCCAGTTAATATGCAATCCAGATGGGTGCTTGAGAGTGGCTTGTTCCCATGTCCAACCATCAAGCATCATTACAGAAGATTGTCCAGATATTCTTCCACCAGCAGGAACAGAGTTTGCGATAAGTACTCCATTTGACCTAGTAATTGGTATTAGCTCAGAATCTGGATTGTAACTTACATTGGCTTTTACATTTGGATTATATGTACCTCGCTCTGCATAATCACGTGTTTGTTTAACCAAACCAATTTCTACTAATCCGATTCTTGTTATCGGAGCTATGTAGCTTGGAATTATATGTTTACCAAAGACGTCATAGACATCGGTCTCAGGCGATGCCATAATGTTTTTTTCTATCCTAACAATTTTACCTTTTGAGAATAGGATATCGTATCCCTCTAAAACTTCAGTTGATACAGTATGTAAGACACCTCCTTTTAAAAGAATAGGTCTTTTTTGATCTTCTCCTGGTATTTGATCATTCGCAAAGGTTAAGCCAACTAAAAAAAGAAAAACTACTAATCGATTATTCATCATAGACACCTGTATTATCAATGATATCACAACTATGACCTTCATGGTTTTTTAATGAGCTGTTATTTATATTTGAAGTAGAACTGCCATTACCCTTAGTTGACAAGATTTTTTGAATGAGATCCTTCCTTAGCTGGTAGTCTCTCTCTTCGAGCATTTTATTATCAGTTTGAGAAAAATACCTTATACCATCAATCCAAGTCTCTTCAACTTTGCTGTAAATTGATAATGGTTCTCCATCCCAAATGACAAAATCAGCATCTTTTTTTGGCTCAAGCGAACCAACATATTTATCTATTTTCAACTGTTTAGCAGGGTTAATTGTAACGAGTTTAAGTGCTTCGTTAGGACTTAATTCTCCATATTGAATTGCTTTGGCTGCTTCTGTGTTTAACCTCCTAGCAAGTTCATCATCATCTGAGTTATAGGATACTAAAACATTACTCTTTGTCATCATGCTGCCATTATATGGTATAGCATCAATAACCTCATACTTGTATTGCCACCAATCAGAGAATGTTGAGGCTCCTGCACCATGTTCCGCAATCCTATCTGCAACTTTATATCCCTCAAGAACATGTTGAAATGTAGCAATCTTAAATCCAAAATCTTCAGCGACCCTGGTTAACATTAATATTTCATCTTGGCGATAAGAGTGACAGTGCACCAGTCTTTTTCCCTCTAAAATTTCTACCAGAGCATCAAGCTCAAGGTCTTTTCTTGGTGGCGTTTTTGTTCTTTGATTCTTTGAATTTCGAGAATAATTATCATTGGCATGTTTATAGTCTAGAGCAGCTCGGAATGCATCTCTAATTACTTGTTCTACACCCATACGGGTTTGAGGGTAGCGGTTTGTGCCACTCCAGTTTGCCTGTTTTACATTTTCACCTAAAGCAAACTTTATGCCCTCTGGTGCATTTTTAAATATTAACTCATTTGCGTTACTACCCCAACGTAATTTGATCACAACATTCTGACCGCCGATAGGATTTGCAGAGCCATGGAGAACATTTGCAGTAGTGAGTCCGCCACCAAGCTGTCTGTAAATGTTAATGTCATTAGGATCTATAACGTCTCTCATCCTAACCTCAGATGTGATGTATTGTGTGCCTTCATTAATACTGCTAGCTGCAGAATGACTGTGGCAATCAATAAGACCAGGTGTAATATGTTTACCTGCGCCTTCAATAACTACGGCACTGCCTTGAGGGACTGTTATATCTGGAGCTACTTGTTCTATTTTTCCATCTACAAATAATATATCCCACTCGGCGAGAGTTCCTTTTGGGCCACAAGTCCACAACGTGGCATCATTAATTAATATGGCATTTGGTTTTGGATGTTTTTTAATCAGACCATAAGCGCCTTCTGGTTTATAGACAGAAAGTGAGCTACGACTTTCTGGTTTAATCTCCTTAGAATTATCTTTTGTTTTTCTATCTGCTTGGAACGATGATTTATCGATATTAGTATTTTTTGTCGTTCCAATTATTTGATCATCTTTGAGCTCTCCATTAAATGTAATAGAACCTTTATGGCCAATGAGAGCACCATTGATTGAAAAAGAAATGGAGGACTCAAATATATCGATATTATATAAATCTATCGTTTTACCTTGGTAGTATATTGAGCCACTATAAATTTTATTTTCAATATTGTTTGTTTGATCTTTTAAAAGGTCTACTATTTTTAATTCATAGGCAGTTCCATCATATTTCAAGGACCATTCACCTAAAAATGATGGGGTTTTCTTTGAAGAAATATATATTTCTTTTCCTTCTACCCAAACACTAACAACTTTTGATTTTGGATCAAAATATTCACCATCTACTATTACCAAGTTTGCGTTGTATCCTCTTGCAATTTTCCCATTAGATTTTTCTAACCCAAGTGCTTCAGCAGGGATTGTAGTTAGAGCAGCTAATACAATATCTTTGTTTAGGCCTCTATCAATGATTTTTTGAAGGTTTTTCCTAAAATCAGATTTTTTCTTTAATCCATGACTAGTAATTGAAAAATTATGGTTGGCATTAAATAAATAAAGCAAATTGTCTGGAGCGATATCCCAATGTTTAAGCTCTTTTGTAGAATATTGAAGGTCACTCATGTATTTAGCTACATTAGGTTTTGATGGGAAGTTTATCGGTATAATAAAGAAGGGATTTATATCTGCAAAAGAATCAAGGTTTCTGTATTCATAGCCACTACCTAAAATCCATGGAGTAAGGTCGAACTCTTTAGTAATATTCATCGCCCGAGAATTGGAATTTTCATTTGAGGATACAAATATAAAGGGCTTATTTAAAGCTCTAGATAAACCTAAACTTTCTAAAGATGAATTTGATGATATAGGCTCATTTTCTGTTGGATAGGCTTGCACAATTTCTTGTGCTTTTAAGTACCAATCAGAATCATAAAATGTCTGCCTAATATGGGCAATTACTCCAAGTAAAGATCTCGGATATGTTCTTGCTCCTTTTGTTCGATATTTAAAATCTATAACTTGAGCGATAGAAGAGTTGATTGCTCGCGGGCCATCAGATAAACTTACAATACCCGTTTGGCCTCTAAATATTCCTTGAGTTGGTGCAAGTTGAGCAGAAGTAAAACCCAAGGACCTTAGGGCTTTTAAATCTTTTTCTTTTAAATCAAAATTATCAACAGATCTATAATCAGGTCTGACCTTTAAATCCCAATGGCGTCTTTTGGTTTTTGATTTGTCATTATAGGATTTTGTTTCGAGCCATGATTCTATAAAACCAGCATAAACGTGAGCACCTTCTAGGTTTATTTCGTAGGCATCTTTTGGCGATTTGATATATCTTCCAACTGCCTCGATCTTGCCATCTCTAATTACAATAGATCCGCCTTTAATAAAATCACCAGGAGCTGTGTGGATCATTCCATTTGTAAGGGTCCAAACTCGGGGACTATTTTTTTGAAGATTTTCATTGGGCTCAGTTTGAGCAACTAACAAGAATGGGAAAATAATATATAATATGTTTTTTAACATTTTAAAAATTTGGTCCTGCTAGCTTGTATTCTTCAAGGTATTTAACAATGTAATCATATGAGTCATTCACGTCATCAGATATATGAAAAAGATCTAAGTCAGACTCTGAAATGGTTCCACATTCAACCAAATAGTTCCAATTAATGACATTATTCCAAAAATCAGATCCATAAAGAACAATCGGTAATTTCTTTTTGATTTTTTCAGTTTGGATTAGCGTTAAAAGTTCCATCACTTCATCTAGGGTCCCAAAACCTCCAGGCCAAACAACTAAAGCTTTTGCTAAATAGATAAACCAAAATTTTCGCATGAAAAAGTAATGAAACTTCAGATCAAGCCCTTTTGATATGTATTCATTACTAGTCGCTTCAAAGGGGAGAGATATTGTTAAACCGACAGATATACCATTTGCTTCTTTTGCGCCTCTATTTGCTGCTTCCATTATCCCACCACCACCGCCAGAGGTAATAATATATCTAGATTTCTTATTGTCTAATTCTTTACTCCACGTAGTTAATTTTTTTGCTAGCTTTCTTGCATCTTCATAATATTTGCTCATTTCAACATCTTTTTGAGCTTTTTTTCTAACTTGATCTGATGCAGAGTCATTTAAGTTAGTTAATATTTTTTTGGCTTCTTGTTCTGACTTTATTCTGGCAGACCCAAAAAAAACAATTGTATCATTAATTTTATTTTTCTTAATATTTTTTAAAGGGCCATAATATTCAGATAAAATTCTTACAGATCGCCCTTCAGGGCTTCCTAAAAAATCTTTATTGAAATAGAACCTGTTTTTATCTTTTTTATTTGCCATTAAAAAATCCTCAGAGTAAATCAGCTAGAAGTTATAACAAAATTTTAAAATTAGTTCACTTGTATCATGGATTTCATATATCTTATTTTTAATGGTGTTATTCAAACATTTAGCATTCATATTATTCTTTTTTTCTTGTGCCTCTGAAGTAAAAACTCCTCAGTTATTTTCTCTTCCTCCTACAAAAGATAGCAGACCTGACCTAGTAGAAAAAACAATATTTAGTTTGGGTCTTATGACCGATTACGAGGTTTGGGAATTTTTACGAAATAAACCAGCCGAGAGCTTGGTGTTAGAGAATATTGGTTTACCTGATTCAGTTTGGAGAAGTGATAACGACTCTACAAAATTTCTTTATTATTATATTGATAGGATTCAAGATTACAATATTATCGAAATAAACTCCTTTAATAATGTAGTGACTGGTTTTGAGTGGGATTAAAACAAAATCACTTTCATTTATATTTATCTTATGTTCTCTCTCAATTTTTAGTTGTGACAGATCTACGCATGATATTCACTTAGAATCATTTGTAGCCGACGCGCACAATGATGTTTTGCTTAGAGCGGTGGAGGGGCAAAATATTTTAGAGTATCATCCAGAATCGCATTCTGATTTAGAAAAATTTAAGCTTGGAGGGGTGGACCTTCAGGTTTTTTCAATATGGGTGAGCCCAGATGAAAAAGAAAAAAAATACTTTGAGAACGCAAACGATATGATAAATAAACTAAACTTTCTTATTTCAAGAGTTCCTAAGGATTGGGGCCTAGCAAAATCCTACCAAGATATAACCTATAACAGTAGAAAAAATAAAATGTCTTGTGTGATTGGTGTTGAGGGGGGTCATATAATAGGCAGAGATATCAGTAAGCTAGAGGCTTTACATGATAGGGGAATGCGTTACCTAGGACTAACATGGAACAACTCGAATCACATAGCTAGTTCGGCAAAGGATGAAACTTTTAATAGAAATTCATTATCGAATATCGGTCTTTCTGATTTTGGGAGTGAAGTTATTCAAAAATGCAATGATCTTGGTGTAATTATTGATGTGTCACATGCTGGAGAACAAACTTTTTGGGACGTAGTAGATCAATCTCAAGAACCAATAATTGCATCTCACTCCTCGGTATATGCATTATGCCCTCATTACAGAAATCTAAAAGATGATCAAATTAAGGCAATAGCAAAAACGGGGGGAGCAGTGTTTATCAATTTTTATCCGGGATATATTGATAGCACATTTCAGCAAAAAGCAGAAATTATAAATATGAAATATGAAGTAGAATTAGATATTCTGGCTGAGAAATATGATCCCCTTTCAAACCAATATTGGTTTGAGGAGACGAAGTTATTGAAACATGAAAAAGCTAGAATTGCACCAAATATAAATGACGTTATCAAGCATATCTCTTATATAGTTAATCTGGTAGGAGTCGACTACGTCGGTATTGGTTCAGATTATGATGGAGTTGAAATTATGCCAACAGGATTAGAGAATGTTTCGAAGTTACCATTTTTAACAAAAAAATTAATTGAGCATGGATATACAATAAGAGAGGTCAGAAAAATTTTAGGAGGTAACTTTAAACGTATTTTTAAGGAGGTTTGTAAATAAGATCATGAGTACATCAAAAATAATATACAAAAATAATTTAAGAACTGAAGCTCAACATATTGCTTCAGGGCAAAAGATCATCACTGATGCCCCTTTGGATAATAATGGTAAAGGGGAGGCATTTTCACCAACAGATTTAGTTGCAACCGCACTTGCGTCATGCATGATAACTATCATGGCTATTGCTGCTGAAAAAAATGGTATAAATATATCAGAAACTAGTGCCTCAGTAAAAAAAATTATGGGCACCAATCCAAGAACAATTAGTGATGTAGTTATCGACATTAATATGAGCAAGGATCTTGCTATAAAAGATAGGAAGCGTCTTGAAAAAGCTGCTTTAGCTTGCCCTGTCCATAAAAGTTTGCACCCTGATATGAATAAAGAAATAACATTTAGCTATATTTAAATTTCTTGATTTGTGTGACGCTTTAGAGATTTTTATTAACTTTCAATTATAAATATGTACTCAGAATTCAAGCTTGCTCCATCTATTTTATCTGCTGATTTTTCAAATCTTAAAGGTGCTTTAAAAATTTGTGATGATGGAGGAGCCGATTGGATTCATGTTGATGTTATGGATAATCAGTTTGTTCCTAATTTAACTATCGGGCCTCCAGTAGTTAAATCATTAAGGAAGAATACTAAAAAATTCATTGATGTCCATATGATGGTCATTAATCCTGAAAATTTAGTTGAGCCGTTTGCTCGAGCTGGTGCAGATAATATAACATTTCATGTTGAGGCATCTGAGAAACCTGAAGAGGTAATTGAATTAATTCGAGCAACTGGGAAAATGGTTGGTATATCTTTAAAGCCATCAACGTCATTTAATGAAATCAAGCCTTTTATGGATAAAGTTGACCTAGTACTTGTAATGAGTGTTGAGCCTGGATTTGGTGGGCAAGGATACATAGAAGATTCTACAGCTAGGATTTCAAAAATTAAGAAATATCTGAACGATAACTGTCTAGAAAGAGTTCAGATTCAAGTCGATGGTGGAATAAAATTACATAATGCCCAGGAGGTTATATCTGCAGGCGGTAATATATTAGTAGCAGGCTCAGAAGTTTTTGGTTCGAAAAATCCCAACCAAGTGATTAAAGATTTTTATACGAATGCCCATTCTATTCAATCAATATAATAAGGAATTACACCGTTTATGAATATTGTAGTTATTTTTGTTATTGTTCTAATAATAATAGGTATTATATCTTGGTTTTTTACTGTTTACAATGGTCTTATTCAGGTTAAGGAAAACATAAAAAAATCGTGGGCCAATATAGATGTTCTTCTGATGCAACGGTCAGATGAAATTCCAAAGTTAATAAAAGTTTTAAAATCATTTGTAAAACATGAGAAAAAAATGTTTGATAATATATTGGCCGCAAGGACCTTTTATTTAGGTGCTAACAGTGTTTCAGAAAAAGCAGATGCTGATAACCAAATGTCTGAAGCTTTAAAATCGGTTTTTGCTTTATCTGAGGCCTACCCTGAATTAGGCTCAAATGATAATTTTCTTAAACTGCAGGAAAGAATTAGTGGTTTAGAAAATGAAATTGCTGACAGACGCGAGCTATATAATGAGAGTGTGAATAACTATAACATTCGTATTCAATCTTTACCAGATATGTTCATCGCTAATACTCTAGGTTTACCTCAAGAAGAAATGTTTAAAGTTGACGAAAATAAGAAAAAAGACATTGATATTGATTTAGATAATCTTTACGATGAGCCCTCAGAATAACGCAAAATAAATAAATTTCAACTTCAAATGCACACTTATAAAGATCTTGACTCTTTTGAATATTGGTCGATAACTGATAAAGACCAATTTAGTATTTCTGTTTTAAAAGGTTTAATAATGGATGGTGTTAGAAAAGCTAACAGTGGGCACCCAGGTGGTGCTATGAGTTCTGCTGATTTTATTTATCTATTATTTAAGGACTATCTAAAGTTTAATCCAAAAGACCCTTCTTGGTTTGATAGAGATAGGTTTATTTTATCTGGTGGCCATATGTCAATGCTTCAGTATGGTATTTTGCATATGCTAGGCTGGATGAAATTATCTGATATAAAAAAGTTTAGGCAACTAGGTAGTCAAACTCCTGGACATCCTGAAGCAGAAATCAAAGGTGTAGAATGTACGACTGGCCCGCTTGGGCAAGGTTTTGCAATGGGTGTAGGGATGGCCTTTGCAGAAGCGTACCTCTCTGAAATAACAAAATTAGATGAGGAGGGTACTAAATTAGTTGACCACTATACCTATGTACTTGCAACGGATGGAGACCTTCAAGAGCCAGTTGCATTGGGAGCAGCAGCAATCGCGGGACACCTCGGATTAAAAAAACTTGTTGTGTATTATGATGCAAATGATGCTCAAATATCTGGAAAGGTTTCACGATCAGATTCTGTAAACTATGCCACCTTATTTGATGGATTAGGTTGGAATGTACAAACGATAGATGGGCATGATCATAGCGCTATGCACTTTGCAATTGAAACAGCTAAGGTCATGGATAAACCAAGTATTATAATTGGGAGAACTGTTATGGCTAAGGGTTCTGCTAATATGGAGAAAGACCATAACACTCACGGAGCACCTCTCCCGCAAGATGAAATTGATTTAACAAAAGAAAAATTAGGCCTGCCAAATAAAAAGTTTTATGTACCCATAGAGGTTATTGATCATTTTCGGATGAGATTTGATGATTTATCTATTGAGGCAGGCAAGTGGTCTGAGAAATATGACAAAGCTGAAAAAAATTCAAGCTTAAAAAATATTATTGCAAATACAATCTCTGGTAAAATCACTTCAGAATTTAAAGATCCTGATTTTAATGCTGGAGATATGTTTGCAACAAGAAAAGCATTTGGAGCTGTCTTAGACTCTATTGCTGATTCTATGCCGCAGCTTGTCGGCGGGTCTGCAGATTTAGAACCTTCTAATTACACAGGAAATTTTGCGAAAAAATTTGGTGATTTTACAAAATCTAATAAAGCTGGTAGGAATATCCCTTTTGGAGTTAGAGAGTTCCCAATGGCCGCCATGATGAATGGGATGGCTTTACATGGAGGAGTTATTCCATTCGGTGGAACATTTTTAGTGTTTGCTGATTATGAAAGACCTGCTCTCAGGTTAGCAGCTATTCAAAAGGTGAGGGTCATTCATGAATTTACCCACGACTCATTTTATGTTGGCGAGGATGGGCCTACACATCAGCCCATCGAACATGCTATGAGCCTTAGGGCCATACCAAACTTTTCTGTTTATAGGCCTGCAGACGCAAAAGAAACTGCATCTTGTATGAAATTAGCGCTAAAAAATAAAAACGTGCCTTCAGCTTTACTTTTAACTAGGCAAGGTGTGCCCGTATTAGAAGAAACCCAGAAACAGGTCGACTCTAATGTTGCAAAAGGTGCTTATTCTGTAATGGATTGTGATGGGAACCCTGAGATTGTTATTTTGGCTACTGGCTCTGAGGTTAGCCTAGCTTTAGAGGTTGCTAAGAAGTTAGATGATAAAAAAATTCGAGTTGTGAGTATGCCTTGTTGGGAATTATTTGATTTACAATCTGATAAATATAAAAATGAATTGATCCCTGCTAGGGGAAATTTAAAAGTATCTATTGAAGCTGGCATAACGCACGGCTGGGAGAAATACATAGGTAGATACGGCCTTTCTATTGGAATTGACCATTTTGGTAGTTCTGCGCCAGCATCAGACCTAGCTGAAGAGTTTGGATTTACTGCGGATAATGTGATAAGAAAAATCCATGAGTCTCTAGGACGATTATTATGATAATTCATATTGCTACAGACCATGCAGGTTTAGAGCTTAAAGAAAAAGTTAAATCGTATTTATCTAAATTAGATTATGAGGTCATCGACCATGGTGCTTATGAATATGATGCACTTGATGATTACCCCGATTTTATATTTCCTTGCGCCGAGGCAGTCTCGAATGATCCAAACAGTAAGGGTATTATACTAGGAGGTTCAGGGCAAGGTGAGGCCATGGCGGCGAATAGAGTTAAAGGTGTTAGAGCAGCCGTATTTTACAATGGTCCAGATGAAATCATTAAACTTTCTAGGCAACATAATGATGCCAATATTTTATCCTTAGGTGCTAGGTTTATGTCAGACCAAGAGATGTATAAAATTATTGAGTTGTGGCTATCTACGGATTTTGAATCAGGAAGACATAAAAGAAGAATCGAAAAACTCGACGAAAATTAATTATGCTTCTGGTAAGTCTCTTTCATTGGTTTCTATCTTTTGAGACAATACTTTTTTAAATAAGTCATTAATGTAGTACAGCCTCTTATTCTCATTCTCAAGAAGTAAAATATTCCTTTTTATATCAGTTGGTAGTGATATGCCTACTAGGAATTGAAATGATATTTCTTTATCGATATATTGTTCAAAATCTTTTTCTTTTCCAAGCTTTATTACCAACTCAAGGTACTTATTTTGAACGGATTTTAGGAGATTTCCTTCTTCAATAATTGGGCCTTCCATGTATTCAATATTACCTATCCAAAGATTACCCTCTTTAGACTTATCTATTATTTGAAAACATTTTTTGCCAGTGGCAATCAGATCATACTCACCGCTTTCATAATGTTTAATTACCTTTGTAACATTTAATGTGCAGCCTACGCTATCAACAGAGCCATTGTTATTCAGCACTATTCCGAAGGGACTATTGTTTTCAATAGATTCGGAAATCATTTTTTTATAACGAGGTTCAAATATGTGTAAGGGTACCTTTTCAAAAGGAAGAACTACCATATTTAATGGGAATAATGGAATCTTAGTCATTTAAGTATTATTTATTGTTAAGTAATAATCAGCTCAAATATATTTGATATGTGTAAAAACCTTAAAATATTTTTTTACAAATTATACATAAAAAGAATTAAAAATTATTATATATATTAAAATACATTATCTTAAAAAATTAGTAGACCGCCTTTGTTAGGCTTTTCAAATATTTCATTAAGTAATTTTCTTTTCTGGGCTACACAGAAAAAATGGTTTATTTATGCTATTTTTATTGGTTTTATTTTAACTCTCTTACCTACGCCTAATGGTTTAAGCGTTGAGGGAAAAACATCGATAGTAATTCTTTTTGTATCTCTTATACTTATCATAAAAGAACCTATCCCTTTACCTGCGATCGCAATTTTCATACTTATTTCACAAATTTATGGAGGGGTAGATAATGTTGATGGTATTGCAAAATCATTTATGAGCGATGCTGTTTTTTTTATTATGGGTTCTCTTATGCTTGCTGTGGTAATTATAAGGCAAGGTTGGGATTCACGTATTGCATTAGGTATTTTAAAAATTACAGGAAATAAAACTTCAGGGATAGCATTAGGCTTTTTGTCTATCTCGGCTATCCTAGCTTCGTTCATTGGTGAGCATACTGTTGCTGCAATAATGTTGCCAATTGGGATGACCCTCATTCGCTTTACTTCTAGCGATATATCAAAAGTAAAAAACTTATCCGCTGCAATTCTATTTTCCATAGCGTATGGTTGTTTGATTGGTTCGGTTGGTACTCCTTCTGGGGGAGGTAGGAACGTTATAATGATTAATTACCTTAATCAATCAGATATCTCAATATCATACTTTGAATGGATGATAAAGACCTATCCATTTATTTTTTTACAAATACCCATAGTGAATTGGGTAATTATTAAAACCTTCAAACCTGAGTATAAAATTCTTGATAGTAGCATTAGAAAGCTAGTAATAAAAGTTGCCCGATCAAGGAGCATAACTGGTAGAAATACATTAACTGTTTTTATCTTTTTTCTCATTTTTTTAGGTTGGATATTTTTTAGCGAAAAATTTGGATTAGGAACAATTGCTTTAACAGGTGTTTTCCTTTATTTACTTGGCGGCTTTGTAAAATGGAGTGATCTAAACAGGAATACACATTGGGGTGTGATCATTCTTTTTGGTGCTACAATTTCATTAGGAACGAGCATTAGATCAACTGGTGCTGCAATGTGGCTAGCTGATCAGATTTTATATTTTTTTGGAGCATTAATTGAATCCGTTCCTTTTTTTAGTGAAGTCGTGGTCGTTTTAATGACAACCGGTATGTCAAATGTATTATCAAGCTCAGCGACAGTAGCTGTACTTGGTCCTATTACATTGAATCTAGTTCCTAATATGTTAGACATTGGTTTGTTAACTGCTATGGCATCATCCTTTAGTTATTTTACTGCTGTTGCTGCACCTGCTTGTACAATTGTTTATTCAAGTGGCATGGTTAAAGCAAAAGATTTTATTAGAATTGGGTTTAGAGTTGGACTGGTATCAATAGTTTTATTGATAATGTACGTAAATATTTTTTGGCCACTAATTAAATGATTTGAATAGGGTTTATTTATGAAAATATTAATTGCAATAGGTAGTAAGGAATTTTCAAAACCTACGTTGAACCTTGGAATGAAAGTCGCGCAAGCATTTAATGCAAAAACGACTATCATAGATGTCGGAGAAAAGATAAGTGAGTTTAGTTCACAGCTTGTAGAATTAGCGCAAGATCAAATGGAGTCATGGGATTTTGATCCACCTGGGGTGGATGTTCTTGAATGGGCATTTAATTATCTCTCTGAAAATAATTTAATTGATGTAACACAGTTAGAAACAGGTTTCCCAAAAAATAGATTAATTGAAGATGGTGAAGATAGAAAAATGGTATATTTGTCTGGGACAGTTTGCGAGGACGTTAATTTGATTTTGCGAAATGGAGACATTATTTCTGAGCTTAGAGATGAGGTGCAGTATGGTAAATATGATGTTACTATATTAGGTAAGAGTAGAAAGAGAAACATGTCTCACGATCTTTTACAATATATAAATAGCTCTGTATTAATCGTTAATAATTATGATAATCAAAAATTTGATAAAATTTTATTGCCATTGAACGATGCTAATGGAATGATGAAGGTAGCGAAGTACGCAATTAGAGTAGCTATGGCGCTTGATGTTGGGATTGATATATTTACAGTAATTAACAAAAAAAGTTTAAATCAGGAAAGATCCTATATTATAAAAAAGGTAATAAAATTAATTCGAAGGTCTGGCGTTCAATTTACAAATGAAGAAAAAGAGGGAGAAGTCGTAGATCAAATTATTAAAAAAGCTGACAAGAATAAGATAATTGTTATGAAAGCATCAAATATGAGTCCAATAAAAAGGTATTTTAAAGGAAGCGTGCCGTTGTCAGTTATGAATGAGTCTGATGTTCCCATTTTAATAGTTAAATAATTATCAAAAGATGAGTTTCATAATATTTATATAATTAAGTTTAAAAATAAATAAGGAATAAAAATATGTCATCAAGTTCAGATCCAACTGGAGCAGCTTACAAAAGTGCTGTAGAAAATTTAGGTCTTAAGTCCAATATCGCGAGGGCATTAGAAATGCCAGATAGAGAGCTAAAAGTAGAAATCCCTTTTAGAAAAGATAATGGTGAAATAGATAGTGTTGTCGGATTTAGAGTGCAGCATAATAATACCAGAGGACCATTTAAAGGTGGTATTAGGTATCACCATCATGTTGACATTGAAGAAGTAAGATCACTAGCAACGCTAATGACCTGGAAAACTGCTTTGATTGACATTCCATACGGTGGCGGAAAAGGCGGAATCGGCATTAACCCAAGCGATTATAGTAAAACAGAACTTGAAAGAATCTCTAGAAAGTTTTTCCGAGCAATTGATCCAATCATTGGAGTTAATATTGACATCCCAGCTCCAGATGTAAATACAAATGCCCAGGTTATGAGTTGGTTCATGGATGAATACAGTCAAACACATGGGTACACACCTGGAATTGTTACTGGAAAACCGCTTGAATTAGGTGGATCAGAAGGTAGAGAAGCTGCTACTGGAAGAGGTACTGCGATAATTACTCGTGAAGCTGCTGAAAAATGGAATATTGAACTCAAAGGAGCCAAGGTCGTAGTGCAAGGTTTTGGAAATGTTGGTTCTTATGCAGCAAAATTTTTACATGAGTATGGTTGCAAAATTATTGGTGTGAGTGACATCAGCGGTGGTCTTTATGAACCCGAAGGTTTTGATGTTGATGAGCTATTTGATTATAACTATGAGCATAGAACCATTGATGGTTACCAGCAAGGTAAAAAGATTACAAATGAAGAGCTTCTAGCATTAGAATGTGACTTTTTAATTCCTGCTGCATTAGGTAGCGCAATTAATGAACAAAATGTAGACTCTTTAAATTGTAAAATTATTATTGAAGCAGCAAATGGTCCTGTCACTGGAGAGGCAGCTGATAAATTATGGAAAAAGAAAATAGCCATTATTCCTGATATTTTAACAAATGCAGGAGGTGTTACCGTATCTTATTTTGAATGGGTACAAAACTTGCAACAGTTTAAATGGCCAGAGTCAGAGATAAATGAAAAGCTCGAGCAAAAGATGGTTAATGCGTTTAATGAAGTTTATGCGGTAAAGGAAAATAAAAAAGTTCCAATGCGCATTGCATCTTTCATGGTTGCAATTGATAGAGTAAGTACTGCTTACGCTTTAAGAGAAGGATAGCTTTGCAGGCAATAAAATTGAATTTAAATTTTAATATTAATTTAAATTATAAATAAATTGATTAGATAAACCAATAGAGGAGAAACATGGAACTAATTCATCCTATTTTTAAATGGTTACACGTAGTCGCGGGGATAATGTGGATAGGACTACTGTATTTTTTTAATTTTGTTAACACAGCTTTTGCTCCAACAATGGATGCTGATACGAAAAAGAAAGTTGTCCCGGAATTAATGCCAAGAACTTTGTATTGGTTTCGAATGGGTGCGGCTTGGACATGGGGTACAGGAATTGTATTGCTCTACGTGATTTATTGGGCTGGAGGCATGATGCCAACAGATTTTACCTCAAATGATGTAACTGGTGAGCCAGCGAATATGGCTATTCATTTTCTTTTATTATTTACATTTGTAGCTGTATTTGCTTACGATGCTTTGTATAAGAGTCCTTTGGCATCAAATGTAAGAGCAGTTACAGTAGTGAGTTTTCTTCTTATTACTGCTTATGTTTATGCAATGCAAACATTGGGTGGTTTTGAATATAGAGCAGTTAATATTCATTTAGGAGCTATGTTTGGAACGATTATGGCGTTTAACGTATGGTTTCGTATTTGGCCTGCCCAGCAAAAAATTATAACCGCAATAAAAAATGGTGAAGCACCTGACGCTAGCCTTTTAGCTTTAGCGGGATTGAGATCTAAACATAATACATATATGTCAGTGCCTCTAGTTTGGACCATGCATAATCAACATCATGTTACTGCACCTACTGCCCTAGGCATACCAGCAGAGTTTTCATGGCTTTTACCAATGGTAATGGTTATTGTGGGTTGGCACATTGTTTTTCAACTTTACAAAAAATCTGGTACTATAAAAGGTTTTTAAGACTTATAATAAACCATTTTTCTAATATTAAAAAGCCCCAGGTTTCTGGGGCTTTTTAATATTCTGGAGATTCTAAAATTTGAAAAGAGAAAATGCAATAATACTATTACTATTTGCAGGAGCAATGTGGTCTTTGGGTGGTTTGCTTATAAAAAGTATTCCATGGCCTCCACTTGCTATATCTGGAATGAGGGGGGGGGATTGCAGCTATTGTTATATACATTTATTCAAGAAATGATAAAATAACAATTACAAAAGATAAAATAATTGCCGCTTGTTTTTACACGCTTGTTGTAACTCTTTTTGTAATGGCGAATAAACTTACTACCGCAGGGAATGCAATATTATTGCAGTACACAGCGCCTGTTTATGTTGCGTTATTTGGATACATGTTTCTTGGAGAAAAATCTACTTTTGTAGATTGGGCAACTATTATGATATTATTGCTGGGTCTTGCTCTCTTCTTTTTTGATGATCTCAGCTTTGATGGATATTTAGGTAATGTGCTGGCAATATTATCTGGAATGTCTTTCGCAGGGCTTACTTTATTATTGCGAAAACAAAAAGATGATTCTCCTTCAGATTCAATACTCCTAGGAAATATATTAACTCTAGTTATTGGGCTGCCTGTGATTGTAGGAGGCACAGAATTTGATTTGAATTCTATAATTCTTATCTTGCTATTAGGAGTACTGCAATTAGGTATACCATATATTCTTTACACTACAGCGATTAAACATGTTACAGCACTGGATGCAATTATATTTCCTATAATTGAACCAATTTTAAATCCCATACTAGTTTTTATAGTTTTAGGTGAAACTCTAGGAGCATGGTCTGTATTTGGTGGGGCGCTTGTGCTTGGTGGAGTAATATTTAGAGCAATTTTAAAGAAATAGAAAAGGCTCCACTTGGAGCCTTTTCTATAATGATAACAATAAATTAAAAGTCTGAATTAAATGTTTTAGATCTCTTTTAATTTATTTTGAATCTCTTCATAGTTTGGCTCTTCACCAGGACTTGGAGCGATCCACTTGTACTTTACAGTTCCATCTTTTACGATAAATACAGCTCTGTTTGCACATGTATATCCATCAATACCACCGAGGCCTTCAAAAACAACATCATAGGATTTAATAACAGATCTATCAATATCTGATAGTAAATCAAATTCAAGGTTATATTTATTTGCAAAACCTCCATTGGCCCAAGGTGAGTCAACGCTGATTCCAAGCACTGTTGCATCTAGATCATTGAAAGACTTTAAGTTATCTTGGAAGGTGCACATTTCAGTATCACAAACGCCGGTAAATGCGCCAGGGTAAAATGCTAAAACGACAGCTCGTTCATTATAGTCAGATAAAGACACGTCCTCTTTATTAGTATTCTTAAGTGTGAAATCAGGGGCTATATCATTTAGTTCTATCATAGTTTGTTCCTTTTATGTATTAAAAAATCTTATTGTAATTTACTGACTTAGATTGAAAATAAATTATAATAAAGTTCTATTATTTTTTTGTAAATAGTAACTATTCCTATTTAATTTTTTATATGAGATATAGCGCTCAAAGAGAAATTATAAAGCAAATTGTCTGTTCAACAAAGACCCATCCTACTGCTGATTGGATTTACTTAGAGGCTAAAAAAAAGATACACAATATTAGTTTAGGTACAGTTTATAGAAATTTAAAAACTTTAGAAGACCTTGGTAGTATCAAGCTGATTTATGATCAAAATCAAGTCAAGTATGATGGAAATACAGAGCATCATCATCACCTTAAGTGCTCAGAGTGCGGTGTTTTGATTGATGCAGAAATAAAATCAGATTTTAATAAAGACAAAATCATTAAAGAATATAATTTTGAACCAGAGAGTACAAATTTTTTCATAATTGGAAAATGTAAAAAACACACTAAATAAAAGGAGTTAAGAATGAGTTTAGATGGAACAAAAACACATGAGAATTTAAAGGCAGCATTTGCCGGAGAATCTCAAGCAAACAGAAGATATCTTTATTTTGCCAGAGCGGCAGATATTGAAGGTTACCCTGAAGCTGCAGGCGTATTTAAAAATACTGCTGATGGAGAAACAGGTCATGCTTTCGGACATCTTGAGTTTCTAGAAAAGGGCGGCGCAGGCGATCCTGCAACAGGCTTAAATATTGGAGAGACTGAAGATAATTTGAAAGCAGCTGTTGCTGGAGAAACTTACGAATACACTGAGATGTATCCAGGTTTTGCAGCAACTGCTAGAGAGGAAGGGTTTGATGATATTGCTGAGTGGTTTGAGACTTTAGCCAGAGCTGAAAAATCTCATGCAGGCAAATTTCAAGAAACTTTAGATTCTTTATAAATCTAACTATGTGCATCAATGGATATTTATATATCCATTGATGCTTTTATTTAACTTGGAGTAGCTATTGCTAAATCATTCTGATACAAAAGATGCTATATATGATATAACTGATCCTAAATACTGGGATAAAACCTCATTAGATAATGAACTTAATAGAGTTTATGATGTATGTATTGGCTGCAGATTATGCTTCAATCTTTGTCCTTCTTTCCCTTCATTATTTAATTCTGTTGATGGCATAGGTGATCAAAAGCGAGAAAGTGCGGAATCTGAAGGTAGGGTTGATAAAGAAAATCTAGATAGAGAATATCTAGACCTTCCTGAAGGAGAACATGCCAGCGAAGCTAGTATTGAAGTTGAATTTAGAGGTGAAGTCACTGATCTATCTCAAGATCAAAAATGGGAAGTAGTAGACCTCTGTTACCAGTGCAAATTATGTGATCCAATTTGCCCATATACCCCAGGAAAAGAACATGAGTTTGAACTGGATTTCCCTAAATTAATGACGCGAGCTCAAGCAATAAGAACAAAGGATAGAGGATTAAAATTAAACGACATCTTTTTATCAAAAACAGACTTACTGGGTGCATTAGGTTCATATTTTGGGCCTATTATTAATTTTACAAATAAGCTAAAACCATTTCGTTGGCTTTTAGATAAAATTATTGGTATACACAAGGATAGAAAACTTCCTGAGTTAGCAACAACTACGTTTGAGAAATGGTTTAAAAGTCATAATTCTAATATTATAGATCCAATCGATAAGGTAGTTATTTTTGGCACTTGCTACACCAATTCAAATGATGTGGATCTTGGTGTAAGTGCTGTAGAAATTCTTGAGCATAATAACGTTGAATGTGTTTATCCAAAACAGCAGTGCTGTGGAGCTCCGCATTTAAGTCCTGGCGATTTTGATAGTTTTAAAACCCAAGCTAATCCAAATGTAGAAGAATTATATAAGTGGGTTTCAAAAGGATATAAAATTGTAGTCACAGGTCCTCCTACATGTAGCTTGACATTAAAATCTGAGTACCCTGATTACCTAGGAGTAAATGAAAAGGTTAAAAAAGTATCCGAGAATACATATGATATTTCTGAATATCTAGTGATGCTGAAAAAAGAAGATAAAATTAAAACTGATTTTAAAAATACTATCGGTACAGTTAATTATCATGTCAGTTGTCATTTAAAAGCGCAGAGAATTGGATATAAGAGTAGAGATATTTTAAGAATGGTTCCAGATACAAAGGTCAATCTTGTTCAGCAATGTAGTGGAATGGATGGTGGATGGGGAATGAAGTCAGAATTCTTTGAAGAGTCGATGAAAGTAGCGGATAGGTGTGTAAATGATTTGAGTGCTAAAGATGCGGACGTAGCATGCTCAGATTGTTCTCTTGCTAGTCATCAAATAAATCAAGCTAGTGATAAAAAAATTAAACCAAGTCATCCAATAATTGAGCTGCATAAAGCGTATGGTTTTGGAGAAAATAAAAGGAAATAAGTATGAGTACAGTTATTGAAAAATCTGATTTATTAAATATAATTGATTATGAAAAACAGAGAAATATTTACAGGAAAGAGTTAATAGATTACAAAAAAAATAGAAGGTTTAACCTTGGCTCAAATATCCTAATTACTTTTGAAAATAGTAAGACAATGAAGTTTCAAATTCAAGAAATGATGAGGGCTGAAAGAATGGTTCATGATAGTCAAATCGAAGAAGAGCTCAACGTTTATAATCCCCTAATTCCGAAGGGTAATGAACTTAGCGCCACATTGTTTATTGAGATAACTGATCCCCAAAAAATACGACCAGTTCTTGATAGTTTTATTGGTTTAACTGAAGGTGAAAATGTTTATTTTGATATTAATGGAGAGAAGGTATATGCTCAATTTGAAGAAGGTAGAGAAAAAGAAGATAATATAAGCTCTGTTCATTACATTAGATTTCCATTTATAGAAGAACAAAAAATATTATTTATGAATGAAGCTAGTACAATCTCTATTAACATTGACTATAATGACTATCAGTATTCCGTTGATCTTAATGAGAAAATGCGAGAATCTCTTTCCAGTGATTTTTAAAGTTAAGTTTAATTATTAAATGTAAAATTTAATCAGTTTCAAAGTATTAGTAACTTTCACTTACTTTAATTTTGGCTTACTTTTAAAATAGTATAACCAAGGACATTTAATGAAAGTATACATTAGTGCAGATATGGAGGGAGTAACTGGAGTTGCTCATTGGAATGAGGTTGATCATAATAAGCCTGAATATCCCTACTTTCAAAAACAGATGTCAAAAGAAGTTGCTTCAGCATGTGAAGGTGCTATTATAGCTGGGGCAAAAGAAATTTACGTGAAAGATGCCCATTATTCTGCTAGGAATATCTTACCTTCTTATTTACCAAAAAAAGTCAAACTCATTAGAGGATGGAGTGGCCATCCTTATTCAATGGTTCAAGAACTGAATAGTAGATTTGATGCTTTAGTAATGATTGGATATCATTCAAAGGCAGGAAGTGGTGGTAATCCTTTAGCTCACACAATGTCTAGTGCAAAAATAGAAAGAATTAGTTTGAATGATAGATCTGCTTCAGAATTATTATTGCACGGAACTATAGCCTCAAAATATCATGTTCCTTTGGTATTCGTATCTGGTGATTTCGGTATTTGTAAAGAAGTTAGGCGTATTAATCCTTTAACAATTACTCATAGTACTATGCATGGAGTTGGTGATTCCACAATTAGCTTGCAACCGGAGCTTTCAAGATTGCAAATAAAAAAGAAAGTTGAAAAAGCTTTAAGCCTAGACTTAAAATTATGTATTTGGGCCCATCCTAATAAATTCAAATTAGAAATACGTTATATGAAACATATAGATGCATACAAAGCATCACAATATCCAAATACGGTTATGTTAAATTCAAAATCGGTGGTTTATGAGAGTAAAGATTATGATGATATTATGCGCTTTATTTTGTTCTGTGTTTAGATGAATAACAATTGGATCATAAAAAACTCTCCTCCTGTAGTGTGTGGTATTTTAGGTGAATCATTAAAATTTCCATCTAGAAATATTTATTGTGTAGGCAGAAACTATCGAGATCACGCAAAAGAAATGGGTAGTGATCCAGATAGAGAACAGCCTTTCTTTTTTCAAAAAACTTCAGATGTTTTAGTTAATGATGGCTCAGAAATTGAATATCCAAAAGACACTAGTAATTTTCAGTATGAGGTTGAATTAGTAGTCGCAATTTCAGAAGACGCTTTCCAAATAAATGATGCCGAAGCAAAAAATAAAGTATTTGGTTATGCTTTAGGTGTTGATATCACTAAAAGAGATTTACAGAAAAAATCTAAAGATAGTGGTAAGCCATGGTTCTCTGGTAAGGTCTTTTATGGTTCGGCTGTTTTATCTGATATCGTCCCTTTAAAAAAATCCATAGATCCAGACAAGATGAGAATTTCTCTATCAGTTAATGGTCAACAAAAACAGAATTCTGGTTGTAATAAAATGATCTGGAATGTTTTTGAATTAATATCAATCTTATCCCAAACAATACCTTTAAAAGCTGGTGATTTGATATTCACGGGAACTCCTGCTGGCGTAGGCCAATTACAAAAGGGTGATTTAGTATCAGCTGACCTAGATCAGCCGAATGCCATTTCATTATCTTTCAGCGTTATATAAAAATGCGGGTTATATTTTTTTTAGCGATACTTTTTTCCTGCAATAATCAAGATCCCCAAGATTGGGTTAATTCACTGCCTAAGCCTTGGACAATTGACGAAGATCAGTACAATAGAATTCTTCCAGGCTTCATGAAATACTTTCCTGATTTTAATGATCGATTAAAAGCGATTAATTTATGGAGGCTAGGAACTCCCTATGGAATTTTTAAATCAGGTGAAGAAAAAGAACCAGATTTAGATCCTATTTTGAGAATTGACACAACAGATTGCACGATACATGTGCTTACTAGTATTGCAATGAACTCAAGTAAAAACTGGAATGAAACAAAAATCAAAATGATTGATATCCATTACAAACCTGATGAGAATAATTTAAAGAAACCTGAGTATAAAACTCGTTGGCATTATACTTCAGATAGAATCATAAATAATCCTTACACCATTAATATGACAAGTGATTTAGTATCAAAATCGGAACTTGAAGAAATTGAATTGACACTAAACAAGAAAAGTGATGGGAGTGAGTTTTTAAATCTAGATTGGAATTTTAAAAATAAATTTGAATTTATCCCCTCCGAATTAGTTGATAGTGATATACTTTTAAGACTCCCGCGAATCTGCGGTGTTGCCTTTGTTAAAAAATCATATGTGAAAAATGGAATTTTAATAGCCCATGAGGGTTTTGTTATAGATAAAAAATTTCTGGTTCATGCTTCTTCATCTAATAAAAAAACTGTAAAAGAAGATTTATTAAGCTATCTAAATGGTAAAAAAGAATCAAAATTTGATGGTGTTATGTTTTACAAAATTGCTTCTGATTAGTACTATGGATTCCTATCTTGAGTTTAAATAAAATCATTTTAGCGCCCTGTCTTCTAACAATATTTATTATTTCTTGTAGTTCAGAATCAAAATCAAATTTTATTAAGCCACATCGATTAGAGGTGGGCGATACTATTGCGTTTTGCGCTCCGTCTGGATTCTTAGATTCAACAAGAATGAGCCTAGCTAAAAAGCGATTAATTGAAAAGGGATTTCATATAGTTCATAATAATTCCCTTTTTCGTAACTGGGGCTACCTCGCTGGTGAAGATGATGTTAGGGCCAGTGAGCTGATGAAATATTTTAAAGATAAAAGTGTAAAAGCTATTTTCCCTGGTACAGGTGGGTATGGTGCAACAAGAATATTATCATTGCTTGATTATAACATAATTAGGGAAAATCCAAAAATTTTTATTGGTTTCAGTGATATAACAGCGCTTCACATAGCAATGAATAATCATTCTAACCTCGTGACTTTTCATACTCCTAATCCTATGTATGGTATTGGTAGTAAAAATGGGCTTGAACCTATTTCAGAATTATATTTTTGGTCTTTACTCATGAATAGCGATGATAGTTATGAGATACCTTTTGATATCTATGGAGATTCTTTAAAAGTAAAAATCTTAGTTGAGGGAGTTTCATCTGGTGTATTGGCTGGAGGGAATTTGTCATTGATTTGTTCTGCAATGGGTTCTGAGTATGAAATAGATACTGAAAATAAAATACTCTTTATTGAAGACGTCGGTGAGTCACCCTACAGGGTAGATAGGTATCTCCAAGAGCTTAAATTAGCTGGGAAATTCAATAAGCTTAAAGGAGTTATTATTGGTAGATTTTCTCGTAGAGATAGCGAGCTCCCTGATAAGCTTACTGATTTTAAAATGGAAGAGGTTTTTGATCAGTACTTTTCGAATTTCAATGTGCCTGTAATTTATGACTTCCCCTCAGGACATGGATCCAAGAATATCTCTATTCCACTAGGTGTGATTGCTGAAATAGATACAGAAGATCAGATTTTTAGGCTTCTTGAATATCCATTAAAAAATTGATTAGTATATAAAATTAATGTTTAGATATCTAATACATTTAATTATTTTGAGCTTTATGTCTTGTAGCGCTAATCATAAAAACAATATTCTAGATGAGATTGTTAATAGTTTGCAATCAGAATTTCCTGATGTTGTATCTAAACCCAAAAAATATCGACTACAAATTTTATATACCCAAATAGATAGAAATAAAAAAAATGAGCCTATTTTAAGTACACACTCATTTGGGGTTGATACTGGAAAATATTTTTATCCAGCTAGTTGCGTTAAGTTACCCATAGCAGTATTAGCCATTGAA
The DNA here is from genome assembly GCA_902559415.1 of uncultured Fidelibacterota bacterium. Lineage (GTDB taxonomy): Bacteria > Fidelibacterota > Marinisomatia > Marinisomatales > UBA1611 > TMED80. The sequence continues at coordinate 20,937 of CACEHW010000004.1, read as the reverse complement.
AAGGCCAGGTCAGTAAGTAAAGTTGGTATTTACGATAGGTTTGAAATTTTACCTGGACCGATATATAAATCAGGGGTGAGCAATGATGTCAGTTCAAAAAGTGGTTACCCAAGCTTGGCTCATTCGATAAGAAACCTATTTATCATCTCTGATAATTCAGCTAATAATTATCTTTATGACTTTTTGGGTAGAGATCACATAAATAAAAGAATGTGGGACCTTGGCTTTAATAGCGCAAGAATAAGGCATCGTTTAAGTCTTTCATTATCAGAAGAGGAAAATAAATTTACCCACCCAATAAATTTTTACAATGAATCAGAAATTAGTTATGAGCAAAAAAGTCAAATAGCTTCTTTATCTCTTGATGTAAATGTTGAAGATTTAAAAATTGGGAAAAGTCATTACGTCCGAGGTACGAAAAGAGATGGCCCTTTAGATTTTAGTAGTAAAAATTTTATGAATTTGCCTGATCAGCATGAGTTAATTAAACGAATAATTTTCCCCGATTATTTTAAAAATAGAGATCGTTTTAATTTGAGTGATAGTGATTATTCATTATTATACAGAGAAATGTCAATTCTACCAAGGGAGAGTAAACACCCAAGTTTTCCTGATTATGATAAATACTACGATGGATATTGTAAGTTCTTTTTATTTGGTGACACAAAAAGACGAATTCCTGACAGTATCAAAATATTTAATAAAATTGGGCTCGCGTATGGTTTTACAATTGATAATGCATATATAGTTGATTTGGATAATAATGTTGAGTTTTTTTTAACAGCAGTCATCTATAGTAATAGTAATAAAGTTATGAATGATAATGTGTATGACTATGAAACTGTTTCTATTCCATTTTTATCTGAGTTAGGTAGAAAAATATATAACTATGAATTAAAAAGAGAAAAAAACATACTCCCTAACCTAGATTGGATTAAAAAAATATAGATTTCTATCCGCGATTCATCGTCAATAATAGTTATAAATTATTAACATAGGTAAAGATTCTAATTTTGTTTTGACATTTGGTTTTCTAACTATTTAGATTTGAGCGTTATGAGCGTTTAATTAACGAATAAAAGAAAGGAAATCTAATGAAGCGCATAGTTATATTATTTACATTTTTTAGTTTAATCTTCGCAGATACTGCTATAATAAATGTTGTCAATAACCTTGAAGGAAAGAAATTCTCTATTCTATCAAATGAAAAACAGATCATGAGAGTTTCTGATTACAAAGTCGTATCTAGAGTGGTTGAGATTGCACCAGATTCTGAAATTTCTGTTTATTTAGATGGGTATGAAGTATTTAGGTCTGTATTAAAATTAGAAACAGATTTTATTAATACCTTGATCATTGATAAACCATTTTCAGGAGATAATGATAACGAGATATCTTTAGCAATAAGCCCGATAAAAATTAGCAGAGGTAAAGATCATTTGGATGGGCCAATTGAAATTGACAGCTACAACTATCCAGCACCTATAGATCAAAAATCATATGCGATAAATGATGAGGTAACTAGTCTACTAGAGCCAAGTGAAGTCGCAAATGTCCAGATAATCCATAATTCTCCATATCCAGTAGTAGACATATATGTGGATAATGCTGAAGCACTCGGTGATGTGCCTTACAGAGCTTCTACAGGTTTACTGCAAATCCCAACATCGACTACAGTGAGTATTGCCCCAGCAAATGGCGATATAATTGCAGATTTCCCATTTACCTTAGAGTCAGATGGTAATTATGTAGTCACAGCAGCAGGTATATTAGGTAACAGCTTAGCTCCATTTGGTTTAATTGCATCAGGATTAGAAGTTACGGCAGTAGATTCAAATCACTTTGGTTTGAAGGTTTTCCATGGTGTCACAGATGCTCCAGCAGTGGATATTTATGCAAATGGTGGTCTGCTAGTTGAGAATTTAAGTTACAGTGAATATGCGGGTTACCTGCAGGTACCAGTAGGTGATTACACTATTGATGTAACTGCTCATGGTTCAGAAGAATCTGTTGCCTCTTTTGCAGCTCCATTATCAGGTTTTGGTGGTGGTACTGGCATCGTATACGCATCTGGGTTTTTAGCTTCTGCATCTGATTCGGCTTTTTCATTAATTTTAACTACACCAAGTGGGTACAGTGTTCAATTACCAAGTGCATCGACTGCTCTATCTACAATTGATGAAATAAATATTAATCCATTGGCTTTCTCACTAAATCAAAATTACCCAAATCCATTTAACCCAAGCACTACAATATCCTTTGATGTATATGAAGCATCTAGAGTTTCATTATCTGTGTTTGATTTGAATGGGCGATTGGTCAAAAACTTAATGTCTGGAAATTTAGGAGCAGGTACATACAATATTAATTGGAACGGTAAAAACATTAATGGTTTATCAGTAGCTGGAGGAGTTTATTTTTACTCTATCACTTCTGGTGAAAATTCAATAATTAAGAAGATGTCACTGATAAAGTAATCTTTCAACGTCATGAAATGGTGCTGGGTGCATTTAGTTTCACCCAGCACCCCTCCCTTAGTACTGTAGCTCTTGAAAACTAATTTTTTAAAATCATAATTACTATGAGCATTATTTGTTATTTTAATAGCCCTGTTATCGAAAAAAAGTTTTCTTATTTAAAATATAAATCACATATGCTCTATTTTTTATTAGGTGTTTTAGCGCCCATTATACTGAATTTTATACATCTTGCAATTGGATACTTTATCACAAAGAATCAAGGGAATATGTATGGAGTTGGCTTTTCTGCTATCAGCTTTGTTTCCAAAACGGTGGGTATGGTGTTTATAACATGGTTTGGTGTAGCCTATGTTGAATTAGATTTTAGAATATTTGTTCCTCTTTTGACATTTTTCTGGTTTCTAACTCATATACTTGAAGCATTTATTATCAATAGCCTAATGAAAAAAAATAGTAATAAAAGTAAGGTTATTTAAACCTATTTCTGTAAATAGCTAAAATATTATTATGAAGTTTGAACGAAAATATTTTGGCGACATTGTTAATCATAATGGGTCACTCTTTCTATTAGACAAATTTATAAGTGATAAACTATTACATTATAAAAGTAAGAGAAACTTTGACCTTGGTAGTTACAAAAAAAATTATGTCAGTGCTCTTTCACCAGCGTTATCAAGAAGAATTTTAACAGAAAGGAAAATCATTGCCAGAGTGTCTAACCAATTTTCATATGGGCAAGTAGAAAAATATATAGATGAAATTTGTTGGAGAACTTATTGGAAAGGGTGGCTCGAGCACAGGCCGAAAGTCTGGTATGATTATTTATCTGATTTAAGTAGTCTGGATGATAAAAAAAATAATAGCAATTATGTTAATGCCGTAACAGGAAAGACTGGCCTAGAGTGTTTTGATGATTGGGTTAAAGACCTATTGGAATTTGGATATTTGCATAATCATACTAGAATGTGGTTTGCAAGTATTTGGATCTTCTATTTTAAATTGCCTTGGCAGCTCGGTGCTGAATTTTTTTATCAAAATTTAATTGATGCGGATCCTGCTTCTAATACTCTTTCTTGGAGGTGGGTAGCTGGGCTACAGACCATGGGGAAAAAGTACATTACTTACCAAGAAAATATTGATCGTTTTACTGGGAGTCGATACAAATTTCCTGAGCAATTTAAGTTACAAGATAACCTAGTAGATGAATATGTATTTTATGAGCCAAGCTACAAAGACAGAGAGAGTATTTTGTCATCTAGTAGCAAAAAGGGCTACATCGTTATCGAGGAAGACCTTTCATTTGAGAATGTTAAAAAAAATCATCATGTATTAATTCAGTCTGAATCATACAATACATTTAATCAGAGTAATAATGTAAAATTGTTGTCGGATGAAGCTTTGAAACAAGCAATCGAATACTGTAAAAATAATATTAGTAGTAAGGTGACAACATTTAACTGGCAAAATCCAAGTACAATTGAAAAGTGGATCTTAGAAAACAGCATTAATGAGATAGAGATAATTGCCCCAACTATTGGGAAGTATGAAAAATTAATTCCATCTACTTTCAACAAATTAGATGTAAAAATCTTTTATTATTACCATGATTGGGACATTTCATTTTGGGAACATGCAGATAAAGGCTTTTTTAAGTTAAAGAAAAAAATTAAAAATATTGTTTCTTTTTATTGGGAAACTCCACTTTTTGGAACATCTTAGAATGAAATTCCCTGTTATTCCAGTCGCCTCGGGCATTATTATTAAAGATAATAAAATTTTAATTGGATTACGTTCAAAGAGAGACCAAGGTGGTGGATTATGGGAGTTTCCAGGTGGCAAGATAGAATTAGAAGAATCAGATAAGAACGCTGTAATAAGAGAATTAAAAGAAGAGCTAGGTATAGATGCCTCAGTAAAACAAAAAGTTATGCAATATGTCCATAAATACAAAAACACACTGTATGACATTTCTTTCTTTGAAATTAATTCTTATGGTGGAGAAGTTAAAATGAACGTGCATGATGACATAAAATGGGTCGATTTATCTACTTTAAAAGATTATGACTTTATATCAGGAGATATACTATTTATAGATAAAGTAGTAGAAGACCCTTCTATTTTGAATAGTTTAAATAAATAACTAAGGTAATTATGAATTACAAACAGACTGTTATAATTAAAAACGTTAGTCTAAGTCAGGCTAACAAAACATTTAATGATATTAAGTTTTTAAAGTATCTAATTACTTTGCAACCTGTAAAAATTATCAGATGGGATGGTACTTATGACGGCGCTAAAGCACACATGAAATTTTGGTTTTTTGGATGGAAAAATTTTGTAGTTACGCATGGAGAAAATAAACAAAGTGATTCTTCGTTTTCATTTAAAGATCTCGGCACAGTTTTACCTTTTGGATTAACAAAATGGGAGCATACTCATGAGATTATAAGGGAAGGTGAAGATATAAAAATAGTGGATGATATTCATTTTATTGGTGCAAACAGGTTTGTAATGTTTTTTGTTTCACCAATTCTAGTTTTCCCTATTTTTTTACGAAAGATATTATACAAAACATACAGCTGGAATTAGGATATCACATTCCAATGCACAACACTCAGTTAAATCGTTTATCTAAGGTTTGCATAGTCTGTGAGCGCCCGTTTACTTGGAGAAAAAAATGGAGACTAAATTGGGATTTTGTAAAGTATTGCTCTAAGCGTTGTTCTAGCATAAGATATAAAAAGCGTTTTGAGCGTATTTGAGTTAATTGTTTTGATTTTTTGTTATTTTATGTACTACTTTATAACATGAATAGAAGAGATTTTATAAAAAATACTTGTAGTCTAGCATGCGCTTGTGTTGGTGTTTCGTCATTAAGTCTGTTACAGAGCTGTGAAGATAATAAAGCCTACGAACAGAATGTAGATGATGATAATAATGATGGTGATAATGATATTCAATTTTCTATTGATATCTCGCAAGCTCCGCATCAAAATTTAGAATCTATTGGAGGTACTTCTGCATTACCTCCTAATAGTATTGACTCTTTAGGATTACTTTTGATCAGATCATCTGATAATAATATAAAAGCATTCTCAAGAAGATGTACACATTCCTCTTATTCTGTTAATGCATTTAATAGTCAAGGTCTAGCTGTTTGTAGTTCTGGGCATGGCGGTAGCTTTAATACATCTGGTAGCGTCGCTGCTGGTCCTCCCTCTGCTAGGCTTACATCTTACAGTACCTCATTAAATGAGAGTATTCTAACAATTTCTAAATAAGGAGTACATAAGTTATGCTTAAGCGTATAAATTATTTTATTATATCAATTATTATTTTTGAGGTTTTATCATTTATTGTAGGATCTGGAACTCATTTCGAACATTATAAATATGCTATCATGTTGACTATTATTTCTATAAACTACGTAGTGCTAAAGCGTCAATCAAAATTAAGATTAGCTAAGCAATATCAAGACCCGAACAAAAGGAGTTAAATTATGAAAATCAAATATGTATCTATAATTCTACTTTTCACTGTTTTTTCATATAACCAATTAAATGCAGGTTGTGGTTCTTGCGCTGCTGATAAAAATAGAACATCGAAGGCGTTTATTGAAGTGGTTCCGTCTAACGGTAAAGTTGATGGCAAAACATTTGCCTCATGCGGTATGTGTAATTTTGATACTAATGATAGAACCTGTGGCTTATCTGTAAAAATTGGTAAAGATATCTTGAAAGTTGCAAATGTTGATATCGATGCTCATGTAGATTCTCATGCCAAAGATGGATTTTGTAATGTAGTTAGAATAGCAAATGTAAAAGGGAAGGTGAAAAAAAATAAACTTTACGCAGACTCTTTCTCACTACAATAAACTTTATTTACGAACTTTCCTTATGTAATAAATTGTTCCAGTTGCAGTCAGTCCGATACCTAAGATTGATGGTAAAGGAGCTGTAATAAGTGTTAGGATAAGGAAAGAGGTATATAGCACTAATACCACAACCATACTAGTCGGATATAGAAAAGCCTTGTATGGTCTTGCCCGATTTGGATATTTTTTTCTTAGTACATATATAGAGCCGAAAGTTAAAAGATTAAATATCGTGCTGGTAGCTGAAAAAAAATCAATTACGGTTTCGTACATATTATTTCCAGCACTTCCAGACTGAAAATAATTTGATAATACTGCACCAATTAGTAGAACAGAAGCCCAAGCACCTTGACCGATTAGTGCATTATTTGGCGTAGCATAAACGGGATGAAGCTTTTTAAAGCTATCAAAAAATAATCCATCTCTAGACATAGCATGCCAAGACCTACCTTTGCAAAGGATCTGGGTACTAATATTTCCAAAAGCATTAATTGCTACAGCTATAGAAATAAGTATTCCTCCTGTAGCTCCCAAAACAACCTCAACTGCCTTTGTCGCGACCCATTTATTTTGTTTAATTGTGTCAACATCTAACTGATATAAATAACCAACATTTGCTCCAATATATAAAATCATGATACCAGCTATACCTAAGAAAAGAGATAAGGGAAGAGTCTTCCCAGGGTCTTTTACTTCTTCAGCCATATATGTAGCACCTTCCCAGCCACTAAAAGCAAAGAATGAGTATCTTAACGCTGCTCCAATTGCGAGTATAGTTGGCCAACCAAAACTTTCTGGCCAAAATGGATTTGTAAAATTGCTTACATTGCCAGTCGAGAACCCAGTTAATGTAATTCCAATAATCGCTCCTACAGCTGCTATCTTAGTAACACCAAAAACAACCTGAAACTTCCCGCTTAAGCTCACCCCAAAAAGATTAATTATCGTTAAAAGCCATATTGTAAAAAGTGATAATACAAATGTAGGGAAAATGCCGAATGGAGTACCTGTGATGATTTGAAAAATAGCATTTATAAATTCGGTGAAAACAAGAGAAACTGCTACAATTGAAGCTGTTTCTGAAACAAAAAACATTGCCCATCCTCTCAAAAAAGCAATATAAGGCCCGTAGGCCTCCTTTAAAAAAACATAAGGGCCTCCAGATTTTGGGATCATCGCTGTAAGTTCTGCATAAACAACAGCTCCGAAGATGGTAATAATTCCTCCAAGAACCCAGACTAAGCCAAACAGAGAAGTGCATCCCACCAGCGCCATAATTGGAGCGGGAGTACGAAAAATTCCAGAGCCAATAATCCTACTAACAACAATTGAGGTGGATTCTTTAATGCCTAGATTTTTTTTATATTCAGTCACTATTTAGACAATTAAATAAAAATAATTTTACAAATATATACCGCTGCAATAACCCCTACAGCATCAGCAATTAATCCTGCAACTAACGCGTGTCTTGATTTTCGTATTCCAACAGATCCAAAATAGACTGCTAAAACATAAAATGTTGTTTCAGTAGAACCAAACATTGTTGCACCTATTTTTGTAAAAAGTGAATCCGTTCCATATTCATTTACAAGGTCCGTAAATAGCCCGAGGGACCCACTTCCGGAGAGTGGTCTCATTATAGCTAGAGGTACATTCTCAGGAGGAAATCCAATAATATTTAAAATTGGAGAAATAAGAGAGATGAACATCTCCATTGCACCAGATGCTCTAAACATTCCAATTGCTACAAGAATGGCAACAAGGTATGGAATAATCCTCAATGCAATGTCAAACCCATCCTTTGCTCCGTCAACAAATGACTCATAGACTTTTATTTTTTTAATTATCAACCCATAAAATGGAATCCCAACTAGTAAAAATGGGATAATATATTTTGAGATTTGATTTGTTAATATGATAAAGCTATCGGTCATTTCAAGTCCTTATCATGTTTAATTTTAAATCTATTCAATCTAGATAAGAATTTGACTGATGTTATTGCGGCTATTGTGGACATAGTCGTGGCAAATATAGTTGTGATAAATATTTGACTAGACGATGCTCCCATTAGACCCACTACAGTTGCAGGTAAAATAATTTGAACGCTTGAAGTATTGATCGCTAGGAATGTACACATAGCATCTGTTGCGGTATCTTTTTGCTCGTTTATACTTTGTAGCTCTTTCATCGCTTTTAATCCTAATGGGGTAGCCGCATTTCCCAGACCAAGCATATTTGCCGCCATATTTAAAACTATTGATCCTATCGCAGGATGATCACTAGGGACATCAGGAAAAAGTCTAATTGTAATCGGGCGAATTAATCTCGCGATGATATTAATTAGGCCTGATTCTTCTGCAATTTTCATTATACCAAGCCAAAGGGCCATTATCCCAATCAATCCAATTGCAATCTCCACAGCGGTTTTAGACATAGAAATAGCAGCCTCGGTGACTTGATCGATTCTGCCCGTAATTGTGCCAACAACTACAGATATAAATATTAGTCCAAACCAAATGTAATTAAGCATATGAAGTCTATTTTTTAACCGCGTTATCAATTATCGTAAGCGGTGCTTCCTTATTTTTTGTATTAATTTCAGTATTAATAGATATTGGTAATGTTGATTGAAACTTACCATGCCCGCAAGGGAAATTAGATAAAATCGGAATATCTAAATCTCCACAAATATCCAGAATTATTTCATCGGTGTTTCGCTCAAATGCTATTTCTTGATCTTTTATATCTTTTAATTCTCCAAAGATAAGTCCCTTAATTCTATCAAGCATACCTGCTTCTTTCATATGGACAAGTATCCTCTCAAATGAATATAAATACTCATCAATATCCTCTAGAAATAAAATGATTCCATCCGTATTTAGACTATCATTTGTTCCTAACCTATTCATTAGCAAGCACATGTTACCACCCCATAATGGGCCTGTTGCCTCACCATGTTTTAAGACCCTTGGTTCAAGACCATTTGGGCTAAATAGTTTGATGAATGTTTCCCCAGCTAAAACTCGTTGCATAATACTGTAATTATATTCTACCCAGGAATTTTTATAGGTTGTTAGCATTGGACCGTGAAAAGTGACTAGCTTGGTTTTTTGAGTGATTGATGTTAGATATGCTGTAATGTCACTGTACCCAATAAATATTTTGGGGTTTTCTTTTATTAGATCATAATCAAGCAGTGGCAATACTCTGTTGGCGCCATAGCCACCTCTTGCGCACATAATAGCATCGATTCTAGAGTTTTCAAACATTCGATGAATGTCATTTGCTCTATCCTGGGGGCTACCAGCAAAAGGCCCCCATTTTAGATTGTTGCTTTTTCCAAATTCAATGCGGTATCCTAAATCTGAAAAATATTTTGATGTTGAGGATAAAACTCGATCGTCAAGCCAATATGAAGGACTTATAATGCCAATAGTTGAATTTTTATGAAGCGCTTTTGGTTTAATCATAGATAATCGTTTTTATAATTTTATCTTGAACTCGAGTATACTTTGATGATGAATCAATGTATCCATTCATTAAAATTGAAAAGGCTACATTACCATATCTTTTAGAGGTAATGTAGCCTGCGAGGTTTCGCACGCCAGATAGCCCTCCAGTTTTTGCCCTCACAAGCCCACCTTCATTTATTAGCCTCTTTTCTAATGTACTATCTTCCCATCCTCCTCCTGGAAGGATTGAAATAAAATCATCTTTATATTTACTATTATACATCCATTTTAATAAAGAAATTAACTGAGCTGAGCTAGTTAAATTATAACGAGAGACTCCTGAGCCATCAGCAAGTCTGATATTCGATGTATCAATCAGAACTTTTTCAGCAAGAAACGATTTGATACTATCTATGCCTATATCCCAAGTTCCTGGTATGGTGTCCATGGCACCGATAGATTTCACAAAAAGCTCAGCGGTTAAGTTATCGCTTTCATTCATTAGATTTTTAGCTGAGAACAGCAATGGCATAGATTTATGTTTTACTAAATTATTATAGTTATCATATTGACTAGGATTGGGTGATACATGTTTTAATTTTACCCCGTACTGATTTAATAATTCTTTAAATATTGTCCCAGTAAAGCTACTAGGATCATAAATATTCCTATAAAAAGTATCTACTTTAGCGGTATCAATAATTTCACCATATATGTAAAAATTATTTTTATTTGAAACCCAGTCCCTATCAATTTTTAATTTGCTAGCAACTGAATCTTGAACGGTAAAAGACTCATTATTGATTCTAATATAAGATGTTTTAGGAAAATAATTTACAGAAGCAATTTTACCTTTTTTACCAGGACTTACATAAAAATCAATACAGTTGTCGTTTACTGAAAGCGCACTAATTGGAGCTGCATACCACCATGGACCTTCATCCCACATCCAGCCTTCACCATAGTTTAAGCTATCGAGGAATGAGTCATCTATGAAAAGAGTGTCAATGGTTTTATATTTTTTTGAAATTTCTAAAGCTAGTGAGTCGAGTTGTTTGATTTTTAAGTCTGGATCTCCACCACCTTTAATAATGAGGTTGTTTTTATTACTTAGAACATTTGTTTCAAAATGGTGGTCTTTACCCAAAAAATGTAGTGCAGCAGCAGATGTATATAGTTTGTTTGTGCTTGCGGGCATTAAAAGTTTTTGACTGTTATAATCATAAATAATCTTATTATCGTCCAGTGACATAATCTGGATACTCATGTTTAAATCAATCTCAGATTCTTCAATAATTTTATTTATTTTACTTATTAAGCTTGGTGATCCTTCCATATTGTAAAGAGATTTTGGAGGAGTGCATGAAATGTTAATCGAAATAAAAATTATTATTAATATATGCAAAATTGAATTTTGAAAAGTTTTAATCATTATAAGGATAAAATAAATTTATCTAAAAGTTTATGGCCAAACTTATATGATTCTTTAATACCGTCATTTCCAAGATTATGTTCTTTCACGAATGATTCAGTAGCTTCTATATGAGTTTGAAATCCCCAGATAGGTTTATTTTCAGCTTCAATAGCTTCGATGGAGACCATTTTACTAGAACCTAGAATGTTAAAATCTGGAGGTATTTGTGTGATACCATCTTGATGGGAATATAATAAAAGTCCAGATTGTGGTTTACCCCACATCAAACTATTTTTGAGATTAACTAATCTGTTACCACGTTTAATTTCTCCTTCCCATAGAGGCTCAACCTTTCCTCCGAAAATTTTACCTAATAATTGGTGACCATAACATAATCCAAGAATTGGTACATTATTATTTGCACCATCTAAAAGAATCTTAACTATTTCATTTTGCCATTGGTTTTTATCATTTACAGATGTTGCGCTTCCTAAAACGATGATTCCCAATGTGTTTCTACTGTATTCTTTGTGTAAGCTACTAGCGCCATAAAGGGCTGGTAGGTGATATGTTACATTGAACGGCGCGACTTTTGAAATTCGATTGAAAGACTCAATGGAAGGCGTAACTACCGCTGGGTCTATCACCATAAGGCTTTTGTTATTTATCATGATGGATGATTATTTATATATCTTTGGACTTGAAAAGTAGTGTATTTTTAACATTCGTACGAAGTTTTATTTATTTTAAAAATTATCTTAACTAACATTTAACGTATTAATGAGTATTGTTATAAAATCTAAATTTATTCAATTATTTGAATCTATCTTTCTGACATTTAAAGAGGGCTATTTATCATTAGCATTAATTTTTCTTTCAATGTTTTTATTATCAAGTTGTGATTCAAAAGCAGAAAAAGAGTTTAGTAAAGTTGAATTAACTCCAGAAGCAAATGAGCTAGTAAAAAGTTTGTTAAAAGATAAGCATGTTCTGTCTGTTGAGCCGTTTAATGAGAAGCAAAAATTAAATGATCAGCCAGGGGAATATATACATATTGAACCTTCTCAATCGGGAATTCAATTCAAAAATATGTGGAACCCTGATCCTCAATATAAGGGACAGTTGGGAAATTCATTTATTGCTGCCGGAGTTGCTATTGGTGATTTTAACAATGATGGACTGCAAGACGTTTATCTAGCAAGACAGCAAGATGGTGGTAAATTATTTCAAAACCTTGGGGGGTTTACTTTCAAGGATGTAACAAAAAGTGTTGGAATTAAATCTGAGCCTTTTTGGAGTACTGGGGTATCATTTATTGATATCAATAATGATGATAAACTTGATTTGTATGTTTGTGCATTTGACAGTCCAAACAAGCTATATATTAACACTGGTGATTATTTTGTCGAATCTGCAGAAAAATATGGTCTAGATTTTAGTGGCGCTAGTGTATCTATGTCTTTTGCTGATTTTGATTTAGATGGGGATTTAGATGCATACCTCTTAACAAATAGGCTTCATGATACTGATTCTACTTTAAACGTGAAAACAATTAAGGATGGAAAAAATCCATATATAATTGATCCCAAGTATAAAGAAATAGGATATTTTATCAAAAGGCCTGGGAAAGTACCTTTGCTTGTTAATGCTGGACAGTACGATTATTTATATCGAAATGATAATGGCAAGTTTACAGATATATCTAACGACGCAGGTATTGGCAAGAGGCCTTATTATGGTTTATCAGCAACATGGTGGGATTATAATGATGATGGTTTACCAGACCTATATGTTGCAAATGATTATATGGGGCCTGACCATCTATTTGAGAATAAGGGAGTAAATGATCAAGGAATAACTCAGTTTAAAGATGTCGTTGCAAGTGCTTTACCTTATACGCCTTGGTTCTCAATGGGTTCTGATTATAGTGATATTAATAATGATGGATTAATTGATTTTATGGCATCAGACATGGCTGGTAGTAATCATTATAGAGATAAAGTTTCAATGGGATCAATGAGCGGGCCAAACAGCGAAGCTTGGTTTTTAAATTTCCCAAATCCACCTCAATATATGCGCAATTCTTTATACCTTAATACTGGTACTGAAAGGTTTATGGAAATTGCAAACTTAGTTGGCCTAGCAGCAACAGATTGGACATGGACTGTAAAATTTGGTGACCTAGATAATGATGGATTTGAGGATGTCTATTTTACTAATGGTATGTCTAGAGATTTTGTAAACGGTGATCTAAAAGACAGATTTAGGGTGATCACAAATAACAATGAACAAGTATTAAAAGAATCAGATTTATGGGAGAATGAAGAGCCATACAGACTTAGTAATATGGTATATAAAAACTTAGGGGACTATAAGTTTAAAGACACTAGCATCAAATGGAATTTAGACCATTTCGGTGTAAGCACAGGTTCTGCCTTGGGTGATCTAGATGGTGATGGAGATCTAGATATTATTATGAATGGGTTTGATGAAGAGATACGTTTGTACAGAAATGATCTTATAGCTGGTAATTCTATACGTGTAATTCTTGAAGGAGTAGAAAGTAATGTACAGGGTTTAGGAGCAAAAGTTATTGCAACGTATGATGGTACAAAAAAACTAACGAGATATTTATCTAGCTCCAGAGGATTTATGAGCTCAAGTGAGTCAGTAGTACATTTCGGTCTTGGTGAGAAAAATATCATTGATAGTCTTTTAATTTATTGGCCGTCTGGAAAGTCACAGGTTCTAAAAAAGATTCCTGCAAATATTACTATTAGAGTAAAAGAAAAATTGGGAGATGAAAAAAAGAATATTGAAGTAAAACCAATGTTTGTCAAAGATGATGGTAGTTTATCTAAAATAATTCACCGAGAGAGATTCTATGACGATTTTAAAAGGGAAAATTTACTTCCAAATAAATTATCTCAGCTTGGATCTAGTGTTTCATGGGGAGATGTTGATGGCGATGGCGATGACGATGTTTTTATAGGTGATTCAAGAGGGTTCGCATCGCAATTATATATAAATAAAGGTAAAAAGATTTTTGAAAATAAATTTCAGCCGGCTTTTATAAATGATGCTAATTACGAAGATATGGGTTCTGTATTTTTCGATCCAGATAGAGATGGAGATCTCGATCTATATGTTGTAAGTGGAGGTGTCGAATGTGATGCAGGAGATCCAATTTTAAAAGATCGCCTATATATCAATGATGGAAAGGGAAATTTTGGCAAGGCTGCTGATGGATTAATACCTGAAATAAATGAGAGTGGTAGTGTTGTGGTTGTAGGAGATATCAATCAAGATGGAAGAGATGATTTGTTTGTAGGTGGAAGGACAGTACCAGGTGAATACCCCTCAAGCCCAAATTCTTATATATTTATTAACTCTGGCTCAAGATTTATTAATAGCACCAAGGATCTGGCCCCATCTTTGATGGAAGCTGGAATGGTAACTGGAGCTATTTTTTCAGATGTGAATGGAGACAACTGGCCAGATCTTCTTGTTACGTATGAATGGGGTCCAGTGCGTTTTTTCTTGAATGAGAATGGCTGGTTAATTGATAAGACCTCAGATGTAGGATTAGATAACAAAGTAGGCTGGTTTAGTAGTATCACTGCCGGAGATATTGATAACGATGGTGATATGGATTATGTAGTTGGGAACACAGGATATAATACTAAATACAAAGCATCATACTACAATCCTGAAATTTTATATTACGGTGATTTTGAGGGCAATGGTAAAAAAAATATTGTAGAAGCAAAGTTTGAGAATAATGTCTGTTTTCCTAGAAGGGGATTAGGTTGTTCAAGCGATGCTATGCCTATAATAAAAGAGAAATTTCCAACATATCATCAATTTGCAGTTTCATCAGTAGATCAAATTTATTCTCAAGAATTATTAGATAAAGCTCAAAAATTCGAGGTAAATGAATTATCATCAGCGATAATCGAAAATATAACAAATCCAGATGGCGAGGTCAGGTTTGAGTATCGACCTCTTCCAAGAATAATACAATCCAGTCCTATTTTTGGTTCAGCATTTTGTGATGTCAATGGCGATGGTAATTTAGATTTATATGTAGTTCAAAATTTTTCTGGTCCTCAGAGAGAGACAGGGTATATGAGAGGTGGGGTGAGCCATCTTCTAATAGGAGATGGAGAAGGAAATTTTGATCCAATCTCTCCGAATGAAAGCGGTCTTATAGTCAGTGGAGATGCGAAAAGTTTAACTATTAATGATGTTGATCAGGATGGGAAAGTTGACTTTTTAGTAGGTGTAAATAATGGCAGATTTCAGTCATTTATCAATAGGAACAGTTTTAATGGAAATTCAATTAGATTAACCGATTTACCGAAAGGAAAGCGTTTCATAGGATCAAAAATTTGGATTCATTATTCCAATGGAAAAATTCAATTACATGAACTTAGTGGTAGTTCTGGCTACCTATCACAGTCTGGTCCTGTTTTGTATTTTGGAGATAAATCAAAAGTCGAAAAAATAGTTATAAGATGGCCAAATGGTTCTAAGGATGATATCACGGTTGGGGATTATCCAAAACTATTTAGTTTCAAATCCTCCCAATGAAAGTTAATCAATAGGAAATGATTTAAATAACAGTCTAATTTGAACTCATGAGATTTTATATATTTACTTTTATATCGTGGGCTGTGTTTTTTTCTTGCTCAAATGTAGAGAAAAATAACATCACTTTTTCAGGACAGGTCAAAAATACTACTGAAGCTATTGTGAAAGTGAGTAATTATAATAGCACGTTGAAGGAAGAAATAGACATCGACTCCTTAGGATATTTTTCAGGTTCTTTTAAAATAGATAAAAAAGGATATTATTATTTTCAGATTGGGAGATCTTATACAACGGTATTTTTCTCTCCAGGCCATAAGGTCAATGTAAGTATCGACGCTGATAGTTTTTTCCATTTTATATCATATTCAGGTACACTGAAGAATGAAAATAATTATAACGTAGCTAAATCTAAACTGAGATCAAAATTTGTGGGAAATGCAAAGGACTACTTTGTGGTACCATTGCAAGAATTTCAGGCTAAAATTGAGAAAACACAAAGCGCATTGCTTGATTTATTAGAGGACAATAATGTCCTAAGTCAAGAGACAAAAGCTATTGAAAAAAGGATCATATATTATGAATATCTTCAATCCTATAATAATTATCAGAAATTTTATAGTTATCATAAAAAAACTAATGCCAAACTACCTGATGATTATTATGAACCTATTATTAATATGGATTTAAATGATGACGAAATGTTTAGGTATTGTAGAGCATATAGAAATTTAGTAGTTGAGAATTTCAGGCATTCATCAAAAGAAGCATTATCTAAGGATGTTGGGATTGACATTGTTGATTTTGTTGGCGAAAGAATAAAAAAAATAAGTAGTTTAGATATTAAAGAGCAATTTGCCAGTATGCTCATTAGGCAGATGAAGGAATCAAACTTAAATATAGATAAAGATTATATCCGAATTGACTCTCTTTTATCTACTGATCGGATGAAGGATAAACTTTTATTGAGATATAAATCAGCAAAAGAAAATACATCTGGAGCAATTGCTGCAGATTTTGATTATGAGAATTTTGATGGTGGGAGAACATCACTCAAAGATCTAAAAGGTAAGATAATTTATATAGATGTTTGGGCGACATGGTGTGGTCCGTGTATTAAGGAAATGCCAGCCCTTAAAGAGCTAGTTGATCACTACAAAGGAAAAGATATTGAATTTGTTAGTATCTCAATAGATAGCGAAAAAGACTACGAAAAATGGCGAAAAATGGTTCCTGAAAAAGATGTTGGAGGAATTCAACTATATGATTCGGAGGGTTTAAGTTCTTCCTTTATGAGATCATTTAGTGTTAGCCTGATTCCTCGGTTTATGATGATTGATCGTGATGGTAAAATTATTACAGCTCATGCTCCTAGACCGACATCTAAAAGGATAAAAAAATACATTGATAGTCATCTAAATGATGATAAACCTAAAGTAGTTAAGTTTAAATCAACATAAATGGAGTTTGGAATGGTATTAAATATTAGAAAAGTAGGTACTCTAATTTTTTTCAGTAGTTTCATTTGCTTAGCATCATCTGGGAAAAATTTAAATGGAAATCAAATAAATAACGTTTCTACAACAAAAAGCTCAGTTTCATTTCTTACCGCGCCGACAATTGTGATAGCTCATGTTGGTCTAAATACTATTGATACTCTCCCTGAATATATTCCTCCATATTCTGAGGTCCTTGTAGATGTGATTGTTAATGGCGGCGTTGATGAGGATAATGTTGAACCAGGAGGGGTAGTGCTTAACTGGCAAGTAGGCTCGCAAAACGCGAGTGTCTACATGCGTGCTATGCCAAGATTATACAATTTACTATCTCAAAATTATCATTATGTTAAACGTATAGACCCCTATGCCAATGCTACAAAGATTTATTGGTGGGTTACTGCATTGAACACAGATGGAGAACAATCAACCACAGAAATTGATTCCTTCGTTATAGGAACATTATCAATTGATGATAGTTTTACTCCGAATAAAATAAGTATCAGCGGTAATTTCCCAAATCCTTTTAACCCTACCACAAGGATTCAATTTTCTGTTTTAAATCGTGATGAGATAAGTTTAAAAATATTTTCAATGAGTGGAAAAGTAGTAAGAATTTTCTCAAAAAAATATTTTGATAGCGGAAATCATTTTATCGATTGGGATGGGAAAGATGAAGAATATAATTCGCTTCCATCTGGTGTCTACTTTTATAATATAGAATCTCCTAGTTCAAGTGTAACTGCTAAAATGACACTACTAAAATAGTAGTTATAATTTTGATTCGATCTACAATATTTCTCCTTTCTTTTTTTGGAGGGTTTTTATTTTCACAATCGATTACAGTTTCTGGCTCGGTTACAAATGAAAAAGGCAAGCCTTTGATCGGTGCTAATATATTTATTGATGGCACTTCGCTAGGTTCAGCTACAAATGCTGAGGGTAAATATCAGATAAAAAAAATTCCATCTGGTAGAGAATATAAGATAACCGCAATGTTTATTGGGCATAGGACTATGACCAAAGAATTAAAAACCATTGAGGGCGCTTTAGTAGAAATTGATTTTGAATTAGTTATGTCGCTCGTAGACCTAGATGAGGTTGTTGTTGCTGCAAGTTTTAGCGAAAGAAAAAAAAGAGCTCAGGCCTCCCCGGTTACAATAATATCTCAAGATGAATTAAGGAGAATGCCAGTAAGGAGTATTGATGAGGTTTTAACAGGTAATGTCCCAGGGGGTTTTGCAAGTCTCCCATCAAGGCCTGGACAAAACAATTCTGCATTTACTATTAGAGGAGGCACTAGTGGTTCAGGAAGACCACTGGGAGATGTTAAGATTTATATTGATGGAGTTGAGTTACTTGGGTTTGATATGCAATCATATCCTGGGATTGCTGATTTTGTGGACCCTTCTGATATTGAAAAAATTGAGGTTTTAAGAGGGCCAATGGGTTCAACCTTGCATGGTTCAAATGCACAAAGCGGTATCATTCAAATTTTTACAAAGAAAGGTTCAAATCTTAATAGAACAAAGATTAGAATGAAGCTTGCAAGCAAGATGACTGAAGCTCCAATTCTTGACAAAAATGTTCTCGGAAGAGAAATGATGTTTAGTATTAATGGTGGTGGCAATTCTAAAACAAGCTACAGCTTAGGAGTTAATAAATCTTTAGATGAAGAGGTTATGCCAAGTAATGGTAGCGATATAGAAAGACTAAAAATGCATGGATCCATTAATACTCAAATTGGTTCTGCGGTAATTAATCTTAAAACCTATCATAGCTGGGGAAGTCAGGGTTTCATTAGCAATTTATTTCATCTTCTAGAATATAAAAATGAAAGAGACTGGACTAATGCACCAAGCCATTGGGATGATTCACTTTCTAATGGTGGCACAGAGTATTACAAGCCTGGATTTAGCTTAAATATTTCACAGAGTTTTAGTAAAAACCTTTATCATAGTTTGGTGTTAGGTAATGATTCAAAAAAGTTTTTATATAAAAAATATTATGAGACATCTAATCAATCTTATTTAACAGAAAATTGGAATAGATATACTTTAAATTATTTTTGGAGTTACAAAAGGCCAATTAATGAGCTTTTAAAAATAGATCTTACAGCAGGCGTTCAAAATACAATGAGCAATCACGTCCGATTATCAGGGCAGCTTGATGAGGTTAAGGATCAATATTATTATGAAGATTTTGATGATGCATCTATTGTAGATCAAAGTAATAAGAATTCAGGTTTTTATGCAGAACTTGTAGCGGATTATAAAGATAAATTGTTTATAACCATAGGTGAGCGGATTGAACAGAATGAGTATTTCGGGAAAGACTATGGCACTCATTTTAGTCCTAGATTTGGCTTTTCTTATTTGTTTAGTTTTGGCAAATCTATTCTAAAAACCAGAGGAGCATGGGGCAGTGGTGGGATTAACCCACCAAAAGCGATGCAGGCATTACCAAGTGAGTCAAGCTACAGCATTAATATTGGGAACCCTGATCTTAAGCCTGAAAGACAATCAGGATATGAAATTGGTGGTGATTTTTATTACGGAGATAACTTCTTTGTAGAATTTACATTTTTTGATCAGTTATTTTTAGATGGTATTGCTAATGACCCAAGTATTGATGACCTTTTGACAATAAAACAAGAATATTGGTATATAAATCTCGGTCAGATCATAAATAAAGGTATTGAGGTTGCAGCTAAAACACGAATTCTTGACATCTTTGACATTAGTGTTAATTATACCTATCTCGATAGTCGTTGGGGTGAAGATTCAATACGCCAGACTGATCCAATATATGAAGGTTTTTATGATAAAGGAGAGAGAAGAACTGATGTCCCATCTCAGACTGGTAATATTTCAATAAGCTTAAACTTGCCTGGGACAAAATACACCTCAGATAAAGGTGGGTCTATTTCATTTGATGTCAGCTATATAGGTAAAAGAAAAGGTCGCAATTGGCTGCTTTATTATGATGGGTTGTATAATCCTGATATTCAACCAGTTACTTACTATAGTAGAGAAATCTTAATGGACTATGACTCTTATTACAATGCTAGACTTAGGTTGAATTACTCGATTACAAATAATGTTTCCTTCTATTTAGACATTCGAAATCTGAATAATCATACTGATATTTCTAGATCAATTACCGAGCCAGCACTTGGGAGACAAATAATTATAGGTACTGACCTAGACATATAGAATTAATTTTTTAATGCTTTATATTTTTAAAAAAGTTTATCTATTTCTCATACTAGGTTTTAAAAAATAATCCTTTAGATTAAAATTATTTAATATTTTAAGATTTTCATTAAAATCTAAAATATTGGTTTTTTTTAATTTTATATCTAGGAAATTTCTAAAAATTAAAATTATATTTGATTGTGCTTTAAATATTTGACGGAGCTTTAATTAGCTGTATTGACCGTTTATTTTAAACGTAAATATTGATTGTTTAAAGTTAATCTAACCAAAGGGAGAGTAAGTATGAAAAAAATGTTAACTTTATTTCTTTCCACCCTGCTCATCTCAGTTATCGTTGCTGAGGATTATCATCCAGGAGCTGATTTCACTGTAGAAAATAAATTGATGTTTCATGGAGACGCCAATTTTAGTGA